>NZ_JBWLKN010000009.1:0-298726 GCF_059026195.1 Streptomyces sp. A01
GCGGCTGAGGTGACCGCGTGCTGTTCGGCGATGCCGACGTCGAAGACCCGCTCGGGGAACTCCTTCGCGAACGCCTCCAGCCCTACGGGCTGCAGCATGGCCGCCGTGATGCCCACCACGTCCTCGCGGTCGGTGGCGACACGGACCATCTCGTCGGAGAACACCGACGTCCACGAGGGGCCGGAGACCTTCCCCTTCGCCGACACCGCGCCGATGGCGTGGAACTGGTCGAGCTCGTGCTGCTCCGCAGGGGCGTGGCCCTTGCCCTTCTGGGTGATGCAGTGCACGATCACCGGCCCGCCGAAGGACTTCGCCCGGCTCAGGGCCGACTCCACAGCCGCCACGTCGTGCCCGTCCACCGGGCCCACGTACTTCAGCCCCAGGTCCTCGAACAGCCCCTGCGGGGCCACCAGGTCCTTGAAGCCCTTCTTGGCGCCGTGCAGGGTGCCGAGCAGCGGGCCGCCGATGACGGGGGTCTGGCGCAGGGTGTCCTTGCCCCACTCCAGGAACCGCTCGTAGCCCTGCGTGGTCCGCAGCGTCGTCAGGTGCTCGGCGAGGCCGCCGCGGGTGGGCGCGTAGGAGCGGCCGTTGTCGTTCACCACGATCACCAGCGGCAGGTCCTTCGACGCGGAGATGTTGTTCAGCGCCTCCCAGGCCATCCCGCCCGTCAGCGCGCCGTCCCCGATCACCGCCACCACATGCCGGTCCCGCAGCCCCCGCAGTCGGTGCGCCTTCGCGAACCCGTCCGCGTACGACAGAGCCGTCGACGCGTGGGAGTTCTCGATCACATCGTGCTCGGACTCCTCCTGCGACGGGTAGCCCGAGAGGCCGCCCCGGCTCCGCAGCCGCGAGAAGTCCTTACGTCCCGTCAGGAGCTTGTGGACGTACGCCTGGTGGCCGGTGTCCCACAGCAGCCTGTCGCGCGGCGAGTCGAAGACCCGGTGCAGCGCGATCGTCAGCTCCACCACGCCCAGGTTGGGGCCGAGATGGCCTCCCGTGCGCGACACCGCCTCCACCAGGAAGTCCCTGATCTCGCTGGACAGCGCGGTCAGCTGGTGCGGCGCGAGGCGGCGCACGTCCGCCGGGCCGCTGATCGTGTCGAGGAGCGGCGTGGAGCTGGCGCTGACCCCGTTCTGCGAGCGAGAAGTCAAAATGCACCTCCATTGGTGGCGCGAGGGCGACGCTGCCCCCGCGGAATTCCTGTGGAACGGCCGACCACGGTCGGGGAGTTCATCGTGGATGGGGAGGGGGTACGGTGTGCCCCTGGCGCGGCGCCCACGCTACGGCGACGACGGCGCAGGGGCGTATGGCAATTGATTGCCGGTGGCCCGCTCCGCCCGCGCAGTGAATTGCTATGGCGAGCAGGTTTCTGCACTCCTAGCGTGACAATCCCTTGGAATGTGGACGAGCGGCGGCAGCCGCGACTGACCCAGAAGGTGTGCGCCCGCGGGATCGGCCCGGAAGTGCGCCCGCATCTTCGGACGGGGTATCCCTCATGGCAGTAGACATCAGTCCGGTGCCCACCAAAGGGCGTTTTCACGCCTACGTCAAACTGGGCAAGTTCGCCTTTTTCGACTACGACCTGTGTGTGCTGATCGTCTGGTGCGCGTTACCGGGCTCCCTGCTCTGGGAGCTTTCGACGTGGGCCACGCTCTTACTGTTCCTCGTCGGACAAGTGGCCATCTTCGCCGCGACCGTCACCTTCGACGACCTGACGGGGCTGCGCGACGGCAGCGACGCGCAGAACTACACCCCGGAGACCGGGCAGCTGCGGGACCTGTCCCGCAAACCGCTGCTCTCCGGCGCGCTGTCCGTGCGACAGGCCCGGATATTCGGCTGGGGATCGGTGCTGTGCGGCACGGTCTGCTGGTCGGCCGCGGCCCTGGTAGCCCCGCATCACCCCTGGTGGGTGCTGGTATTGCTGCTGGTGGTCGCCTCCGGCGCCGTCCAGTACTCCTACGGCCTGAAGCTCAGCTACCGGGGCGGCCAGGAGGTGCTGATGATCGGCACCACCGGGATGGTCGTGCTGATGCCCTACGTGCTGCTGACGGGTGAGGTCACCGGGCTCATCGCGCTGGAGACGGTCCTGTTCGGCGCGTGGGCGCTGCTGGTCGCCATGTACTCCAACATGAACGACCTGGAGGGCGACCGCAAAGTCGGCCGAGTCAACGTGGCCACCATGACGACGGCGGCGGGCTACCACGTCTTCCTGGTCGCCGTGAGCCTGATCGGACTGGTCTCCACGCTGGTCGGCGTCGCCGTGGACGCGGTCCCTGGCTGGTTCCTGCTGCTGCTCGCGCCGGTCTTCGTGCTGCGTGCCGCACAGCTGCGCGCGGGCGTCGTACGGGGCAATCCGCTCGCCGCCCGCATGCTGGGCATAAAGATCCACCGGTTGGGCGCCGTGCTGCTGTGCGTCGGCAACCTGCTTGTCGTGCACACCGGCTGACCGCGTCCCGCGGGGTGCCGCTCGCGCGGCCCTGGCCCGGCCGGATCGTCCGCCGCCGTGCCGTCTCGGCACGTGAGAATTCCCAGGTGAGTGGCTTGCAATTATTTGTGACAGGAGTCTGCTATATCCCTGGCACAGGGCGACCGCCAAGAATTGGTGCCGTCCGGCCTTTACCCGTTCCATGTCTGCAGGGAGCAGTCGATGCCATCGGTAAGTGACTCCACGCTCACACCCCCGCAGCAGCAGCGGAAGCGAATCCTCATGGCCGAGCCACGGGGATTCTGCGCCGGGGTGGAACGTGCGATCGGCATGGTCGAGAAGGCCCTTGAGCTGTACGGCGCGCCCGTTTACGTGCGTAAGCAGATCGTGCACAACCAGCATGTGGTCAACGAACTGGAGAAGCAGGGCGCGCGATTCGTTGATTCCGAGGACGAGGTGCCCGAGGGCGCCATCTGTGTCTTTTCCGCGCATGGCGTCTCACCGGCGGTCCGTGGAAATGCGGCGAGCCGCGAGCTGCGGGTCATCGACGCGACCTGCCCGCTGGTGTCCAAGGTGCACCAGCAGGCCAAGCGCTCGTCGGAGACCGGCCAGACCATCCTGCTCATCGGCCACTCCGACCACGAGGAGGTCGAGGGAACCGTCGGCGAGGCCCCGCAGGACACCATCGTGGTGGAGAACGTCGAGGACGCCAGGCGGCTGGAGTTCGCGCCGGGCACCCCACTGTCGTACCTCACCCAGACCACGCTGTCGCTGGACGAGACCAAGGACATCATCGACGAACTCACCCGCCGCTTCCCCGGCATCCAGGGCCCCGGCAGCGACGACATCTGCTACGCCAGCCAGAACCGGCAGAACGCCGTCAAGGACATCGCCGAACAGGCCGACCTGGTCCTGGTGGTGGGCTCGGACAACTCCAGCAACTCGGTGCGGATGGTCGAGGTCGCCAACCGGCTCGGCACCCAGTCGTACCTGGTCAACGACGTATCCAAGCTGGACGAGAGCTGGCTGGACGGTGTCGGTGTGGTAGGCGTGACCTCCGGCGCCAGCGCCCCCGAGATCCTCGTGCGGCAACTGGTCGAGCGCCTCACCGAGTTGGGCTACGGCGACATCGACAGCCTCACCACCACGACCGAGAACGTCGTGTTCTCCATGCCCGGCAGCCTGTTCACGCACACCGGGCGCCAGCGCCCCGCGTCGGACGGCGACCAAGCCCCGATCACCCGCTAGCAGGGAGACCGTCGTGACCGGATCTGTGCTGAAGACACCCGTGGCCACGGGGGAGGAGAAGACCGCCGCCCGGGCCGGCCTGGAGCGGCTGCTCGCCCGGGTGCAGCAGCGTCTCATCGGGCTGCTCGACGAGGAGCGCCGCGTCTGGGCGCGGCAGAACCCCGACTCGGTCGCCCTCGTCGACTGCGTCGCCGACGTCCTCTTCAGCGGCGGCAAGCGACTGCGGCCCGCCTTCTGCGCCGCCGGTTACCTCGCGGCCGGTGGCGACCCCGAGGCGATCGAGGTCGTGGACATGGCCGCCGCGCTGGAGGCGCTGCACACCTTCGCGCTGCTGCACGACGACGTGATGGACGCCTCCGACCTGCGCCGCGGCAAGCCCACGGCCCATGTGGCGCACGCGTCGCTGCATGAACGGGAGGGCTGGCGCGGCGAGCACCGGCGGTACGGGGAAGGGGTGGCCGTCCTCGCGGGCGACCTGGCCCTGACGTACGCCAACCGGCTCGCCGCGAGCGCGCCGCCGCAGGTGGTCGACGTCTGGGGTGAGCTGTGTACGGAGCTGATGGCCGGGCAGTATCTGGACATCCGCACCGCGGCCCGCTTCCAGCCCGATCCCGAACTGGCCCGGCACATCGCGCTGTTCAAGTCCGGCCGGTACACGATCTCCCGGCCGCTGTCCGTCGGTGCCCTGCTCGCCGGCGACACCGGCGCCCTGGAGGCGTTCGAGGAGTACGGGCTCGCTGTCGGCGAGGCGTTCCAGCTCCGGGACGACCTGCTGGACGCGTTCGGCAGTACGCGGGAGACCGGGAAGCCGAGCCAACTGGACTTCCGGCAGCACAAGATGACGATGCTGATGTCGTTCGCGATGCGGGACGAGCCCGCCGTCAGCGAACTCGTCGGCGGCGACCTGGCGGGCACCGACCCGGAGGAGCTGTACGAGCTGCTGGTCAGGACCGGCATCAGGGACCGGGTCGAGGCGGTCATCGAGGAGCGGGTGAAGGTCGCCTGCGAGGCCGTGCGCGCGGCGTCGGTCAGCCAGGAATGGGCGGCTGAACTGGCCGCGATGGCCCACCTGGCGGCGTACCGCGATCACTGAACCCTGCTCCGCCGCGACGTCGACGGTGACCTCGGCCGAGGCGGCGGGCAGAGCCGAAGTTCCGGCTAGCTGAAAACCTGTTCGTAGTCCACTCCTGACCAGCAATGCATCACTTCGGGTGAATCGCAGCCCTGAGCTTGCGGCCGCTGATGCGCGGTTGCCAAGCTGATGCGGAGTGTCAACCCTTGGGAGTGGACGTGGCCTTCGGCGAGCAGCCCGCATATCTCCGCGTGGCCGGCGATCTCCGGCAGAAGATCGCCGCGGGGGAGCTGCCGCCGCACACCCGCCTCCCCTCCCAGGCCCGCATCCGCGCGGAGTACGGCGTCTCCGACACCGTCGCACTCGAAGCCCGCAAGGTGCTGATGGCCGAGGGGCTGGTCGAGGGCCGCTCCGGCTCCGGCACGTATGTGCGCGAACAGCCCGTCCCGCGCCGCCTTGTGCGCACCGGGTACCGCACCGTCGCCGACTCCACCCCCTTCCGCCAGGAGCAGGCCGACGAGACCGTCAAGGGCACCTGGGAGTCGAGCAGCGCCCAGCAGGAGGCGACCGGGGACATCGCCGCCCGGCTGCTCATCGCCCCGGGCGAACGCGTCATGCGCACCCGCTACGTCTTCCGTGCGGCGGGAGAGGCCGCGATGCTCTCCACGTCCTGGGAGCCGCTGGCCATCACCGGCCGCACTCCCGTGCTGCTGCCCGAGGAGGGCCCGCTCGCCGGACGCGGCGTCGTGGACCGGATGGCGGCCATCGACCTGGTCGTCGACAACGTAGTCGAGGAGGTCGGCGCCCGCCCCGGCCTGGCCGACGAGATGCTGGCGCTCGGCGGTTCGCCCGGACACGCGGTGCTCGTCATCTCCCGTACGTACTACGCGGGCGGACGCCCGGTCGAGACGGCGGACATCGTGACCTCGGCCGACCGGTACCGGATCGCCTACCACCTGCCGGTGCGGTAGCGCCTGCCCCGGCGCCGGGGCAGGCGCAGGGCCGACCCCGGTGGCCGGTCCCGCCCCCACCACCGGACGGGTCCCGGCCCCAGGTGCTCACCGCTTTGCCGCTCGGCACCTCGTGTGGCGATGTCCGTCGCAGGCGACCGCCGAGTGGACCGGTACGGATGCCGGTATCGGCAGTCCGTACCTGGGGTGGCCGGATGCGTATCTCTTGGTGAGAAGTCATATCCGCTGAGTTAAGGTCGGGCGTACGCTCGGGCATATGCGGATCGCGGTTTCCTTAGACGGATTACGAAGGCGTACGCCGGGGCATCCCAGAGCGGGGGCGGAGGTGCGCGATGACTGAGAGCGGGCCTGTCCTGCCCTGGCTGGTTGTCCGCCAGGACGAAAGCGGCAACCGCTACCGGGTCGGGCGCTACGCCACGAAGATGGAGGCCGAACAGGTCGCCGACCGACTGGACGCGCGGGGCAGCAACCAGCTCTACGTGGTCGAGCGCTCTGGCGCCCCCCGGCGTACTGCCTAGTCCCGGTGCGGCGCGCGTGTGCCGGGCATTCGGCGTACGCGCCATGGGAGCGGCCTGATCCGGGCGGCGGCGCTCGGACGGCCATCCCGACCGACGCCGGAGCCGGGCGGCTGTGGCGCCCTCCCCGGACGGGCTCCGGCCGACCGGCCACGGTGGGGCGACGTGCTGCTTTCCCGCGCCCGGAAGCCGGTCGGGTGCGGGCGGGTTGGCCGTGCAGCGCCTAAGGTGCCGTGCGTGACAGAGCGCGTAGTAGTGGGCGGAGCGGTGTTCCACGAGGGTCGGCTGCTGGCCGCGCGGCGCAGTGCCCCGCCGGAGCTGGCCGGGCGCTGGGAGCTGCCCGGTGGAAAGGCCGAGCCCGGCGAGACTACGGAACAGGCCCTCGTACGGGAGCTCCGCGAGGAACTGGGCATCGAGGCGGAACCCGTGGAGCGCATCCCCGGCGCCTGGCCCTTGAAGCCCGGATACGTCCTGCACGTGTGGACGGCCCGGCTGCGGCACGGGCAGCCACGCCCGCTCCAGGACCACGACGAGCTGCGCTGGCTGGAGCCGGCGGAGGCGGGCACCGTGGACTGGCTGGAGCAGGACCGCCCCGCGGTGGCGGAGGCGATGCGCCGCCTCCGGCGCGAACGCGGCGACCCGCCGGACTCGCCGGACCAGCCACACTCACCGGGCGCGCCGGATTCCCCGGCGTCCCCGGCGTCCCCGCCCTCCCCGGCGAGCGCGCCCTAGCAAGGGGCCGCCCCAGGCCGCCAGGCCAGGAGAAGCAGCCCCGGCCCCTGGTGCGGCGCAGGGGCGTGCCCCGTCAGGGGCGCGGGGAACCGCGCGACCAGCCACGACGCACCCGCGGTCCGCGACGTACGGACGGGGGTCCCCCCCCAGCGTGATCCGCCGGACACGGCGCCGGACACGGCCTGGCAGCCGTCACGCCGACCGCCTCTCACCCGTCTCCGCCGTCGCCTCCGCAACGCCGCTCCATCGCGCCATGCGGCGCACCCTGGAGTGCACGCGTCACCGTGCGCCCGCCTCGGCCCGCCGGGCACAGCTGTGGCGCTGCCGCCGGACGGCGGTGAGCGGTCGCTCGCGCAGGGCGCCCAGCGGCGTGGAGGGAGCGCTCGCTCACCTCCTGGTACGCCGAACGTGCCACTGTGCTCCCGTGAGCACGATAGCTTCACCCGGATATCGGGTATGTGCTGATTAACCCCGCCGAATTTGGACATTCCGGAGGGGTCTCATCAGTGTTCAGGGGAAGTGGTCGGCGTGAACGACAGCGCAGAGGCAGTCGCGACCCCCGGGTTCGCCGAGTGGAGCTTCCCCGGGGCGCCCGATTCCCTGCGGACTGCCCGCTCACTGGTGCGTGAGTCACTCGACGCCTGGGGCCTTGAGGCCGTCAGCGATGTGACGGTCCTGCTGGTCAGCGAGCTGGTGACGAACTCCCTCCGCTACGCCAGCGGCCCCATCGGCGTCCGTATGCACTGCCGCCCCAGCCTTGGGCCCACAGGGCGCGCGCTGCTCGTCGAAGTGTCCGATCCGCTGACCGACCTGCCCCGCAAACGCGTCGCCGCGCCCGAGGACGAGGGCGGCCGGGGCCTGCAACTGGTGGCGTGCGCGTCCCGCCGCTGGGGAATCCGGCGCGGCAAGACGGGGAAGACGGTGTGGTTCGAGCTGACGCTGCCTGGTTAGGAGTGGAACGGGAGCGATCGGCGGAGCGGCGGCCGGCGCGCAACGCCTGGTGATCTTGCCGGGGGGTGCGCCGGAGATCCGCTGCCCGGGGCCCGCGAGACCGGTACCCGACCCCTGGTCACGGGTCGGGTCGTACGGCTTTGGGGGTTTCGCCGGGGTCTGCTGGGGTCCAATGGGGGGCCACTGGAAGGCTGTCAGGGGAAGCGCCGGAAACCGCCGGATGGTTCTCTGAGCTGTACACGATCGCGAATTCGCACCGGAGTGCGTTGAGACCGTGCTGTGATCGTGAAGGCCGTGCGGCAAAAGGCCGGGGTACTGGATACTCGGCCTTCTGAGGCCGGTCCGAGCACCTGAGCCGGAGGAGACGGGCGCGTGAGCAACATGCCAACGGGGGCGGGTACGCCCGAGGGAACGGACGTCACATCGATGGCGACGCCGGTATGGCAAGGCAGTCCGCCGGGCTCCATCTACGACTATGTCCGCGTGGCCTCCTTCTCGCTCGGGCCCGACGGCCGCATAGAGCAGTGGAGCGAGCGCGCCGCTGAGCTGCTGGACGTCCCGGCCCATGAGGCGGTCGGCCGCGACCCGGTGGAGGTCTTCGTGCCGCCGGAGCTGCGGGAGCGCGGCCACCGCAAGGTGGCCGAGCTGCTGGACGGCCGCGAATGGACCGGCCTGGTGCCCTATCTGCTGCCCCGGCCACGGACCGAGTCCACATCCCAGCAGCAGGCGCGGCCGGAACCGGAACCGGAAGATCACAAACAGTCAGAGCACGGCCCGTCAGGTACGCCCCAGCGGGTGGGGGCCAGGCAGCCGGAGGCCGGAGCCGGGCACGGCTCCCCGTCTCGTTCCACCGAGTCCGCGTCCGAGCGCGGGCCCGGGGCCGGGACCGGCGCCGGCGAGGACCCGTACGGCCTCGCCGAGATCTACCTCATGCCGACCAGGAACGAGGACGGGGAGCGCTCGGCGCTTTGCATAGCCGTCGACGTCAGCGCGCTCCGCCGCATCGAAACCGACCTCGCTGCCTCGCAGGCCGTTTTCGGTCAATCTCCGCTGGGTTTCTTCTTTGTCGACATGGATCTGCGGCTCCTGCGGGTCAACGAGAGCTTCGCCCGTGCCTTCGGCCGCCCCGTCGAATGGCACCGGGGCCGCAGCCCGTACGACTTCCTGCCGCATGCCGAGGCCGACCGGTTCAGCGCCTCGCTGCGTCGGGTCCTGGAGACGGGTGTGCCGGTCACCGGCATGCAGATCATCGGCTCGCGGTACGGCGAGACCGAACGGCACCGCTGGCAGGCGTCGTTCTACCGGCTGCACAGCGGCTCCGGCCGCCCCATCGGCGTCGCCGGGATCGTCATCGACACCACGGGGCGCCGCCGAGCCGAGCAGGAGGCGGCGGGCGTCCGCCGTAACCTCGCGCTGCTGAACGAGGCGGGCGCGCGCATCGGCACCTCCCTCGACCTGGAGACCACGGCCCGCGAGCTGCTCGCCGTCGCCGTGCCCCAGTTCTGCGACCTCGCCTCCGTCGACCTCTTCCAGAACCTGCTCGCCGGAGACGACGCCCCGCCCGGTCTCCGGGGGCCCGCTGTGGGGAAGCCGCGCGACCGCGGCACGGGGGAGGAGGCGGGAGCGCCCAGCGCGGAGCTGCGCCGCGTCGCCTTCGCCAGCGCCGTATCGGACGGACCGGTGGCGATCACCGGCTGTGTGGGCGCCCTCGACGGTGACGACACCGCTGACGGGCCCGGTGAGCCGGCGGGCGGCACGGACGCCGCCGCCACCGGCGGGGAGGCTCCCAGCACCGCGAACGGGCTCGTGCGCCGCAAGCCGCGCGGCGCCTACGAGACCGACGAGCCGCCGCCCCAGAGCGCGTACGGCCGCCGCTCGCAGGCCTACACCAGCAAACCCGTGCAGGTCGGCGAGGTGCACCGGTACGCGTACGGCACGCCCTGTGCGGCAGCCCTGCGCAACGCCCAGGTGCGGGTCATCCCCGGCCGGGAGAGCACCGGCCCCGACGGTGACGGCAACGTGGAGCTGAGCGCCGTCGTCCAGTCCACGCTCGCCGTGCCGATGGTGGCCAGGGACACGGTCGTCGGCCTGGTCCAGTTCTCCCGTACGAAGGGCAGCGAGCCCTTCGGCGAACGCGACACCGCCCTCGCCGTCGAACTCGCCGCCCGCGCCGCCGTCTGCATCGACAACGCCCGCCTCTACCGCAGGGAGCACGAGCGCGCGCTGATCCTGCAACGCAGCCTGCTGCCGCCCGGCGACCCCGAGGCAGCGGGACTCGACATCGCCTGCCGGTACCTGCCGGGCAGCGAGGCGACCGAGGTCGGCGGCGACTGGTTCGACGTCATCGAGCTGCCAGGACACCGCACCGCCCTCGTCGTCGGCGACGTGATGGGCCGGGGACTGCGGGCGGCCGTCGCCATGGGCGAACTGCGCACCGCCGTCCGCACGCTGGCGATGCTCGACCTGGAACCGGCGGAGGTGATGACGGCGCTGGACGAGATCGCGCACGGCCTCGGCGACCCCGGGCCGACCTGGTCCTCCAGCCAGTCCTCGGGCCGCTCCGGCACCAGCCGCTCCGGGCGCACCGCCAGGGCGGGCGCGGCCGGCGACTCCGACCTCTCCGAGGTCTACCTCGCCACCTGTGTCTACGCCGTGTACGACCCGGTCACGCGGCGCTGCACGATAGCCAACGCCGGGCATCTGCCGCCGGTGCTCGTGCCCGCGGGCGAGGACGCGCGGCTGGTGGAGCTGCCGCCCGGCATGCCGCTCGGCGTGGGAGGCGAGCCCTTCGAGGAGAAGGAGTTCGAACTTCCCGACGGCGCGCTCCTCGCGCTGTACACAGACGGGCTTGTCGAGTCACGGGAGCACGCGCTCGACGTGGGTATCGAGTCGCTGCGGGCGGCGCTCACCGACCCGCCGGTCACCGACCAGGACGACCCCAGCCCACTGGAGGGCTTCTGCGACCACGTGCTGTACGCCCTGGGCGCCCACAGCGGTGAGGACGACACCGCCCTGCTGATGGCCAGGGTGCAGGGGCTGCCCGCCCATTCGGTCGGCGACTGGCGGCTGCCGCGCGAGCCAAGGTCGGTCGGGCGCGCCCGCGAGCTGGCCTGCCGCCAGTTGCGCGCCTGGGGTCTTGAGCAGCTGGTGGACACGACCGAGCTGCTGGTCAGTGAGCTGGTGACGAACGCCCTGCGCTACGGCGAGATGGGCGTCCCACCGGCGAAGCAGGGCGGCGAGATCCGGGTACGGCTGCTGCTTGACCGCAGCCTGGTGTGCGAGGTCTGGGACGGCGGCCTGGTCCAGCCGCGCCGCCGCCGGGCCCGCGACACCGACGAGGGCGGCCGGGGCCTCCAGCTGGTCGGCCTGCTGGCCGCCGCCTGGGGCAGCCGCCGCACGCCGCTCGGCAAGACGGTGTGGTTCGAACTCGCCCGGCCCAGCGGCGACCCCGGCGAGACGGAGTCCGAGGAGTCGTTGCTCAGCCGGTTCTAGCGGCCGTTTCCAGCGCGGACCGGGGGACGGCGCGGGCTGGTCGTACGCGTGGGACTGGTCATACCTGCGGGGCTGGTCGTACGCGTGGGGCTGGTCGTACGTGTGGGGCTGGCGTGCTGGTGTACAGGCGCGGACCTGACGTGGCCGGTCGGTCCCGTGGGGCGGACGGGACGGGCGGGCCCGGCCGTGGTGGCCGGGCCCGCCCGCGTCCGCGCGTCAGCCAGTGCCCTCTTCACCCCGACGGCGGATCTTGTTGCCGAGCCACACCAGCGGGTCGTACTTGCGGTCCACCGCCCGCTCCTTGAGGGGGATGAGCGCGTTGTCGGTGATCTTGATGCCTTCGGGGCAGACCTCCGTACAGCACTTGGTGATGTTGCAGAAGCCGAGGCCGTGCTCCTCCTGGGCGGTGCGCTTGCGGTCATGGCCGGTCTCGGCGGCCGCGTCCAGCGGGTGCATGTCCAGTTCGGCGATGCGCATCAGGAAGCGCGGCCCGGCGAACGAGGCCTTGTTGTCCTCGAAGTCACGCACCACATGGCAGGTGTCCTGGCACAGGAAGCACTCGATGCACTTACGGAACTCCTGCGACCTCCCTACGTCCTCCTGCCGCATCCGGTACTCGCCCGGCTTCACATCGGCGGGCGGCACGAACGAGGGGATCTCGCGCGCCTTCGTGTAGTTGAACGAGACGTCCGTCACCAGGTCCCGGATAACCGGGAAGGCGCGCATCGGCGTCACGGTGATCGTCTCGTCCTGCTCGAAGACGGACATGCGGGTCATGCACAGCAGCCGTGGACGGCCGTTGATCTCGGCGCTGCACGAACCGCACTTGCCCGCTTTGCAGTTCCACCGGACGGCCAGGTCCGGCGTCTGTGTCGCCTGTAGCCGGTGAATGATGTCGAGGACGACCTCACCCTCGTTGACCTCGATCGTGTAGTCGGTGAGCCCGCCACCGTCCACGTCGCCCCGCCATACCCGGAAGTGCGCCTGGTAACTCACTGGCTCAGCTCCTCGTCCATCAGGTACTTCACCAGTTCGTCCAGTTCGAAGAGCTCCAGCAGGTCGGGCCTGATGGGCGGTGTCTCACACCGCTCCAGCCGGATCTGCCCCGCCGGGCTCCCCACCATCGCCTCTATGGGCGCGTCACCGCCCGGTACGGCGGCCCCCTGTTCCGGCCCCGCGTCTTCATCGGATGTCAGGTCCGATCGCATTCCTGGTTCGCGTTCCGGTTCGGCGTCCGACGTCAGATCCGACCGCGTCCCTGGTTCCGCGTCGGAGAGCAGATCCGACCGCATCCCCGGCTCTCTTTCCGGTCCGGCGCCTGGCCCGGGCGCCGCCGCCGACATCGCCGTGTCCGTGTCCGGGCTCGCTTCCGCGTCGGCGGTAGCGGCGAGACGGCAGACGAGGTTGACCCGCCGCCAGCGCCGTTCCATCGACGGGAAGTCGTCGCGGGTGTGTCCGCCCCGGCTCTCCGTACGCTCCAGTGCCGCGCGTGCGACACACTCGCTGACCAGCAGCATGTTGCGCAGGTCGATCGCCAGGTGCCAGCCCGGGTTGAACTGCCGGTGTCCCTCGACCCCCGCGTGCCGCGCCCGTTCCCGCAGGTCGGCGAGGCGGTCCAGGGCCTCGCTCATCTCGTCCTGCTTGCGGATGATGCCCACGAGGTTGTTCATGGCTTGCTGGAGTTCCTGGTGGATGGTGTACGGATTCTCGGCCGGGCCGTGGGCGATGTGGGTCCCGCCGCCCTCCGCGCTGAACGGGCGCAGCGCCTCCGCTTCGGCGGCGGCCGCGTCGGCGTCCGCGATGGCCGGGCGGGCTCCCGTGGCGAAGCCCGCCGCGTACTGCGCCGCGTACAGGCCCGCCCGCCGCCCGAAGACGAGCAGGTCGGAGAGCGAGTTGCCGCCCAGCCGGTTGGAGCCGTGCATGCCTCCGGCGACCTCGCCCGCGGCGAAGAGGCCGGGGACGCCGGTCGCCGCCGCCGTGTCCGGCTCGACCTGGACGCCGCCCATCACGTAGTGGCAGGTGGGACCCACCTCCATCGGCTCGGCGGTGATGTCCACATCCGCCAGTTCCTTGAACTGGTGGTGCATGGACGGCAGCCGCCGCTTGATGACCTCGGCGGGCATCCGTGTCGAGACGTCCAGGAACACCCCGCCGTGCGGGGAGCCGCGGCCCGCCTTGACCTCGGAGTTGATGGCGCGCGCCACCTCGTCGCGGGGCAGCAGCTCGGGCGGTCGGCGGTTGTTGTCGGGGTCCTCGTACCAGCGGTCGCCCTCGTCCTCGGACTGCGCGTACTTCTCCTTGAAGACGTCCGGGATGTAGTCGAACATGAAGCGCTTGCCCTCGCTGTTGCGCAGCACTCCACCGTCGCCGCGCACCGACTCGGTGACGAGGATGCCCTTCACCGAAGGCGGCCAGACCATGCCCGTCGGGTGGAACTGCACGAACTCCATGTGGATCAGCGGCGCCCCGGCGAGCAACGCGAGCGCGTGCCCGTCACCGGTGTACTCCCAGGAGTTGGACGTCACCTTGAAGGACTTGCCGATGCCGCCGGTGGCCAGCACCACCGAGGGTGCCTCGATGGTGAAGAACCGCCCGGACTCCCGCGCGTAACCGAAGACCCCGGCGACCCGGCCCCCCTCCCCGTCCGCTCCGCCCTCCTTCAGCACGCGGGTGACCGTGCACTCCTGGAAGACCTTCAGCCGCGCCTCGTGATCGCCGAACTCCTTCTCGTCCTCCTGCTGGAGGGAGACGATCTTCTGCTGGAGGGTGCGGATCAGCTCCAGGCCCGTACGGTCTCCGACGTGTGCGAGCCGTGGGTACTCATGGCCGCCGAAGTTGCGCTGGGAGATGCGGCCGTCGCTGGTCCGGTCGAACAGCGCGCCCCAGGTCTCCAGCTCCCACACCCGGTCCGGCGCCTCGCGCGCGTGCAGCTCCGCCATGCGCCAGTGGTTCAGGAACTTTCCGCCGCGCATGGTGTCCCGGAAGTGCACCTGCCAGTTGTCGCCCTCGTTGACGTTGCCCATGCTGGCCGCGATGCCGCCTTCGGCCATCACCGTATGGGCCTTGCCGAACAGCGACTTGCAGATCACGGCCGTGCGCATGCCCTGCTCGCGCGCCTCGATGGCGGCACGTAGACCTGCCCCGCCAGCGCCGACCACGACGACGTCCCACTCCTGTCGCTCGACTTGCGTCATGTCTCTTGTTTCCCTCTCAGCAGCTTCAGAGTTCCCCAGCGCCGTGCGGGCGGCGTGCCCGGGCTTCCGCCGGTGCGCTGGTCATGTGCCGTGATGTGCCGTGGACGTCAAAGGTGGACGTCAGCAGTGGACGTCAGAAGAAGACTGGGTCGTCGAACGCCCCGGTCGCGAGCAGATACACATAGAGATCGGCGAGCGCGACGCTGACAAGCGAGACCCAGGCCAGCAGTGCGTGCCGGCCGTTCAGCACGCCGACCCACCCCCACAGCCGGTACCGCACCGGATGCTTGGAGAAGTGCTTGAGCCGACCGCCGACGATGTGCCGGCAGGAGTGGCAGGAGAGGGTGTACGCCCACAGCAGTACGGCGTTGACGAGGAGGACCAGGGTGCCGAGCCCCATGTGGCCCCACTCGTAGTGCTTGTCGCGGAAGGCCAGCACCGTGTCCCAGGTCAGGATGCTGGCGACGAGGACAGCGGCGTAGAAGAAGTACCGGTGGATGTTCTGCATCACCAGCGGGAAGCGGGTCTCACCCGTGTACCGCTTGCGCGGCTCGGGGACGGCGCAGGCCGGGGGCGACGCCCAGAAGCCGCGGTAGTACGCCTTGCGGTAGTAGTAGCAGGTCAGCCGGAAACCCAGCGGCAGAATCAGGATGATGATGGCCGGTGAGATCCCCCACCAGCCGCCCAGCAGGTCCCAGTTGGGACCGGCGCGCATGGACTCGCAGTTCTCGGCGAGGCACGGCGAGTAGAACGGCGACACGTAGGGCGCCTCGTAGTAGTCCCCGTTGGCGAACGCCCGCCATGTCGAGTAGACGACGAAGGCGAGCAGCCCCGCTGCGGACGCGGCGGGCATCAGCCACCAGCGATCGGTGCGCAGATGACGTTCCGGGATGGCGGCGCGCGACGTACCGTGCACGCCGTGCGCTCCCGTCTGGACTTGAGGGTCGGTGCCTGTGGCCAAGGGAGACTCCGCGGTGGCGTGGTAGCGGCTCAGGTGTGAGCGGGTCGGTCAGCTGGGATGGGTCGGTGGGCGGGGTGGTGGGTCGGCTGGGTCAGTGGGCTGGGCGTGTGAGGAGGGCTGGGGTGTGTGAGCGGGGTGCGCGGTGAGGACGGTGAGGTTTCGGTCGCGGGCGGCCGGGCGGGCGGTGACCGTGACCGGGACGACCGGGGCCATGACCGGGACGGCTGCGGTACGGCGGACGCGGTGCGGTGGTGCCTGCGGGGCGCCGGGCCCGGCGGGCTGGCGCGTACGCGCGGGCGCGGGCGCGGGCGTGCCGGACGGTTCGCCGCCGTGCCACCGTCCCGCCGCTGACCAGCCACGATCGCGTACGGGCGGACGCGGGCGACGGCTGAGCGCCGGGCGGCGGGGCGTCCCGGGAGGACCGGGGCAGCGCTGGCCACGAAGCGGTGGCCCGCTGAAGTGGTGACTCATGGCAATGACCGCTCTCTGGGCACCCTCGATGCTCGGTTCGCGCGCCCGCATGGCGGCCGGGTCAGGGCGCGTGGCCCCAGCGGGACCCGAGCCCCTCGTCCTGGGCGTCCGCCCACAGGGAGGTGTCATACGGCGCGTCAGAGATGAGAACGACCTCCGGGCGGATACGTTCCGGCGCGGCGCCCTCGCACAGCAGAGCCAGGCTCTCGCGCAGATGCTCGGTGTCGGTGCGGACCCTCCGGATGTCCAGGCCATCGGAGCCCACCTGCTGTTCCAGCCGCCCGACGGAGCGGACCAGCTCGTCGAGGCTGCGCTGAACTGCCGTCAAATCATCTTGTACGGACATGACTTGTCCTCACTTCCGCGATTGCGGACGGCGACACTCATGCGACAGCGAGTGTCGCGCGCCGTGCCCGCCGTTGGGAAGGGATCTGCCGGGATTACGGGCGCACACCGGTGTCATCGCGCCCCTTCTGTCTCACGACCGAATCTGATCGCCGATCCTCGGCGGCCGGGCCGGGCCGGGCGTCCCCGGGCGGGGCCGCGCCCGGCGAGCGGAGCGGGGCGGCCGACACCCCTCGGCATCCGGCGCCCCTCGGCATCCGGCACCGCGCGCCGACGCCCGGCACCCCGCGCCCGCGCCCCGCCTACGCCCGGCACCACCGCCACGCGACCGCGGCGCCGCGCCCACTCGTCGCCCGCTACGCCGGGCGGGTGACCTTCCCTCCGCGCCCGCCGTGTCGGCACGGCGTCCCGTCGGCCGTCGCCTTCAGTGAGTGATCGGTAGATGCGATGAGCGGCACAGCCCCCGGAGGTACCAGCCATGTCAGTCGACGGCGTCACGACAGGCCCGGCGTCCCGCACACGCCGCTGCGCCGCGCTGCTCGCAGCCGGGGTCCTGCTGCCTCTCCCCGTGCTGACCGGATGCGGCTCGGGCGACGACAAAGACGCCCTGGCCCACACCGCGCGCGATGTCAGCAGCGCCTCCCGTGACGACCTCGCCGGACGGGGCACGGTGCGCTGGGCGCTCGACGCGCGGCCCGAGACGCTCAATGTCTTCCAGACCGACGCCGACACCGGCACCGAGCGGGTCGCGGGCGCGGTGCTCCCCTCCCTGTTCACCCTGGACGCGAGGGGCCGCCCGCAGCGCAACGCCGACTACCTGGAGTCCGCCGAGGTCGTCGAGAGTGAGCCGAAGCAGGTCGTGCTGTACCGGCTGAACCCGAAGGCGGCCTGGAACGACGGCCGCAACCTCGGTGTGGAGGACTTCATCGCCCAGTGGAAGGCGCTGCGCGGCAAGGACAACGCGTACTGGACGGCCAAGAACGCGGGCTACGACCGCATCGACAAGATCACCGCCGGTGAGAAGGCGGGCGAGATCAAGGTCACCTTCGCCAAGCCGTACGCCGACTGGCGGGCCCTTTTCACGCCGCTGTACCCGAAGAGCATGATGTCCAGTCCCGCGGCCTTCAACGACGGAGCGCGCACCGGGCTCACGGCCACGGCGGGCCCCTTCAAGCTGGGTGACACGGGCGGCGGGGCCGCAGCGGCGAAGGAGAAGCCTGACGGGCGGGGCGCGGCGCGGCGCGGCGAGGCCGGGAAGCCGGAGGCCCTGACGCTCGTACGGGACCCGCGTTGGTGGGGCGACCGGGCCAAGGTCGGCAAGCTGGTACTCACCGCCGTGCCGCGCGATGAGAGGGCCGCCGCGCTGGCCTCCGGCAGGCTCGACCTCGCCGACATCGACCGGGCCACCGCCGACCGGCTGGCGGAGGCGGCGCGATCGGAGGACAAGGCAGGCAAGAAGCGGCCCGCCGCCGGGCCGCCCGCCGCGGCCGGGGCCGACGCCGCGAACAGCGCGGGCGCTCTGCGTGCCTGGGTGATGAAGCACGGCCCGAAGCGGGCGCGGGCCCAGGCCGCGCAGGCCATGCGGGACGAGCGGGCGGCGGCGGCCCGCCGGGCGGCCGAGACGCGGGCCCTGCGCGGCTTCACGGTGCGCAAGTCGCTTGAGCCCGCTTATACCCAGCTCGCGCTGAACGGCACGGCCGGGCCGCTCGCCGACGAACGGGTGCGACGCGCTGTGGCCCGGGCGATCGACCGGCAGGCACTGGCCGACGCCGTACTGGACCCGGTGGGCCTGGCCACGAAGCCGCTCGGCAGTCACCTGACGATGGCGGGCCAGCACGGGTACAAGGACAACAGCGGCACGATCGGCGGCCAGGACACCGAGATGGCCCAGTCGCTCCTGGCCGACGCGGGCTGGCAGCCGGGGGAGCGCAGTGGCCGGGAGAAGTCCACGGACGCGAAGACCGACGCCAAAAGAGACGCCAAGAGTGACGCGAAAACGACCGGCGACGGGCCGAACGCGGACCCGGGCCCGGGGCGCCCGGACGGCAAGGCGGAGGGGCCGGAGCCGGACCAGGCCCAGCTGGACCCGGCCAAGCGGGACCAGCCCGAGCGGGACGGCACCGACGAGAACCGCTCCCAGAGGAACGGGCCCGAGCGAAACGGCCCGGGGAAGAACGGCGGCCGCGACAAGGACGCGCGGATCGGCACCGTACGGGGCGGGATGCCGGTCCGTATGAAGGACGGCGACCCCCTGGCGCTGCGCTTCGTCCTCCCGGCGGGCCCCGGCTCGGAGCAGCTGCGCGGCGTGGGTGAGCGGATCACGCGCATGCTGGGCGAGGTGGGTATCCGTACGGACATCAAGCGCGTGGCGGACCACAGCTACTTCAAGGACCACGTGGCGGCGGGGGACTATGACCTCGCCCTGTACTCGTGGCCCGCCAGCCCCTTCCCCGCGACGGACGCCCGCCCGATCTTCGCGAAGCCGCGACCGGCGGAGGACGGCTCGCTGCTCGTCGAGCAGAACTACACGCGGGTCGGCACCGACCAGATCGACCAGCTGTTCGACCAGGCGTCCACCGAGCTCGACCAGGACGCCGCCCGCAAGCTGATCCAGCGGGCCGACGCCCGGATCTGGGCCGCCGCCGGTTCGATTCCCCTCTATCAGCGCCCGCAGCTGGTCGCGGTCCGTTCCGACCTGGCGAACGTCGGGGCCTTCGGCTTCGGGACCCCGCGCTACCAGGACATCGGATACAGGAAGTAAGGACGGCGCAGAGGCGGCTCTGCCACCGCCACCGGCACTGCATCGCAGGCCGGAGGGGGTGCGAAGGGCTGGGGCGGCTGTTACCGGCTCACCCACGTACCATGGGATAAGGCCGAGGCGCGCACTGCCCGGCGGGCGCGCGTGCCGGACCGTACGCGCCGCCACCCACGATTTCGGGAGAAACGCCGCAGTATGCCCACGCGCCATGACATTCGTAACGTCGCCATCGTCGCCCACGTCGACCACGGCAAGACGACCCTGGTCGACGCCATGCTGAAGCAGGCGGGCGCCTTCGCCGCGCACGCAGCCGAGCACCTCGATGACCGCATGATGGACTCGAACGACTTGGAGCGCGAGAAGGGCATCACCATTCTCGCGAAGAACACGGCGGTGAAGTACCACCCGATTGATGGTGACCCCGTCACCATCAACATCATCGACACCCCCGGTCACGCCGACTTCGGTGGCGAGGTCGAACGCGGCCTGTCGATGGTGGACGCGGTCGTCCTCCTCGTCGACGCCTCCGAGGGCCCCCTGCCGCAGACGCGCTTCGTGCTGCGCAAGGCGCTGTCCGCGAAGATGCCGGTCATCCTGTGCATCAACAAGACGGACCGCCCCGACTCCCGGATCGCCGAGGTCGTCGACGAGACGTACGACCTGTTCCTGGACCTGGACGCGACGGAAGAGCAGATCGAGTTCCCGATCGTCTACGCCTGCGCCCGCGACGGTGTCGCCTCGCTGACCAAGCCGGAGGACGGCACCGTCCCGCCGGACAGCGACAGCCTCCAGCCGTTCTTCTCGACGATCCTTGAGCACGTCCCGGCTCCCGAGTACGACGAGTCGATGCCGCTCCAGGCCCACGTCACCAACCTCGACGCGGACAACTTCCTCGGCCGTATCGCGCTGTGCCGCGTCGAGCAGGGCGAGCTGAAGAAGGGCCAGACCGTCGCGTGGATCAAGCGTGACGGCACGGTGTCCAACGTCCGCATCACCGAGCTGATGATGACCGAGGCGCTGACCCGCAAGCCCGCCGAGAAGGCGGGACCGGGCGACATCTGCGCCATCGCCGGTATCCCGGACATCATGATCGGCGAGACGCTGGCCGACCCGGAGAACCCGATCGCGCTGCCGCTGATCACGGTCGACGAGCCCGCCATCTCGATGACCATCGGCACCAACACCTCCCCGCTCGTCGGCAAGGGCGGCAAGGGCCACAAGGTCACCGCCCGCCAGGTGAAGGACCGCCTGGACCGGGAGCTGATCGGTAACGTCTCGCTCCGCGTGCTGGACACCGAGCGCCCCGACGCCTGGGAGGTGCAGGGCCGTGGTGAGCTGGCGCTGGCGATCCTCGTGGAGACCATGCGCCGGGAAGGCTTCGAGCTGACCGTCGGCAAGCCCGAGGTGGTCACCAAGGAGATCGACGGCAAGGTGCACGAGCCGATCGAGCGCCTGACGATCGACTCGCCCGAGGAGCACCTCGGCGCCATCACCCAGCTGATGGCGACCCGCAAGGGCCGCATGGAGACGATGACCAACCACGGCTCCGGCTGGATTCGCATGGAGTGGATCGTCCCGTCCCGCGGCCTGATCGGCTTCCGTACGGAGTTCCTGACCCAGACCCGTGGCACCGGCATCGCGCACTCCATCTTCGAGGGCCACGAGCCGTGGTTCGGCGAGCTGCGCACCCGGCACAACGGCTCGCTGGTCGCGGACCGTTCGGGCTCGGTCACGCCGTTCGCGATGGTCAACCTCCAGGAGCGCGGTGTCATCTTCACCGAGGCCGGCACCGAGGTGTACGAGGGCATGATCATCGGCGAGAACTCGCGCGCCGACGACATGGACGTGAACATCACCAAGGAGAAGAAGCTCACCAACATGCGTGCCGCTTCCGCCGACACCACGGAGAACGTGGTGCCGGCCCGGAAGCTCTCGCTGGAGCAGTCGCTGGAGTTCTGCCGCGACGACGAGTGCATCGAGGTCACGCCGGAGACGGTGCGCATCCGCAAGGTCGTCCTGGACCAGAAGGAGCGCGGCCGCGCGGCTTCCCGCGCGAAGCGCTGACCGGAGCCGGGACACCGGCACGGCAGGCAGGACAGCGCGGCGGCCGGGCACGTCATGTGCGATGGCGCCACGGGTGTCGCGCGCGGTCTGAGACGTACGAGGAAGCACGCGCGCGTCCAAGGAAGTACAAGCAAGCGGCAAAGAAGTACGAGAACGAGTAAGGCACCCTGGCCGACAGGGGGTTGACGGGCAGGCGTCGTGGGCTTTGACTCACGGCGCCTGCCCGCTTCTCGTGCGGCGAGGCGAAAACCGCGGCGGTGACGCTGCGTTGAGGTACGCGTAGCGCGCAGTTGGCGGCGCGTCCTGCGCCGGAAAGACCTGGTGGCAGGTCAGGGCCGACTTAGTCAACGGCTTTTTCGTGACCGAGTGTTCGGATACCGGTGATCGTGTTCCGGATGTTGTATTAACAGTCCGTTTCGCGGGTGTCTGTCTGTGATGCCTTTGTCCGGATTTCGGAACCTCGCGCCCGGTTGATGTGACCAAAGCGAGACCCATTAACTGTGGTTTACAGGCCAGGCGTGCTCAATCATGGGGTCCATTGAGCTCGGGTCAATGGGTCACGCGCTGTGGGGAGCGCCGACTCACGAGCACACTCGGGGTACCGGGTCCATGCCGCTGTCAGGGGTGTCAGCGCGCGTCCGGTGCCCCCTCTCGTAGTGAACAGTGGACTCCTGAGGAGGCAAACCCATGCGCGGTGCCAAGAGCGCCAAGTGGGTCGCGATGGCAGCGGTCGTATCGCTGGCCGCGACCGCTTGTGGTGGCGACAGTGACAGCTCCAGCGACAAGAACCGTGCCGTCGACAAGAACGGCATCGTCAGCTACGCCAACGGTGAGCCGCAGAACCTTCTGCAGCCCGCGAACACCATGGAGGCGTACGGCAGCGTCGTCATCGAGTCGCTCTTCACGGGGCTGGTCCATTACGACTCCAAGGGCAACCTGACGTACGAGAACGCCGAGTCGGTCACGCCGGACAAGGCCAGCAAGGTCTGGACCGTCAAGCTGAAGCCGGGTTGGAAGTTCCACAACGGCGAGACCGTCACCGCCAAGTCCTACGTGGACGCCTGGAACTGGGCAGCGCAGACGAAGAACGGTCAGCAGAACAGCAGTTGGTACCGCGACATCAAGGGCTATGACGATGTCCACCCCGAGAAGGGGAAGCCCACCAAGGACACGATGTCCGGCCTGAAGGTGGTCGACGACAACACCTTCACGATCGAGCTGAAGAGCGGCATTCCGTACTACGCCTACAAGCTCGTCTACACGCCCTTCTTCCCGCTTCCCTCCGGCTTCTTCAAGGACCCGGACGGTTACGGCGAGAAGCCGGTCGGCAACGGTCCCTACAAGTTCCAGAAGTGGGACCGCAAGCGGTCGATCCAGGTCGTCCGCAACGACGACTACAAGGGCTCGCAGAAGGCCAAGAACGGCGGCGTCAACTTCAAGGCGTACACGAAGGACACGGGTGCCTACAACGACCTGAAGTCCGACAACGTCGACACGATGCCGCTGATCCCCAACAGCGAGGTCGCCAACTTCAAGAGGGACCTGGGCGACCGGGCGATCGAGATGGACTACTCGGCGATCACCACGATGAACCCGGCCTTCTACACGAAGCAGTGGAAGGGCATCGACGTCAAGGTCCTCCAGGGCCTGTCGATGGCGATCGACCGCGACACCATCGCCAAGACGGTGTTCAACGGCACCCGTGAGTCCGCCACCGGCTGGGTCGCCAAGGGCGTCAAGGGCTACGAGCCCGACGCCTGTGGCGAGTACTGCAAGTTCGACGCGGACAAGGCCAAGGACCTGATCAAGCAGGGCGGCGGCGTCCCGGGCAACAAGATCTCCATCCAGTACAACGCCGACCAGCCGCACAAGGACTGGGTCGTCGCGGTCTGCAACAGCATCACCCAGTCGACCGGTGTGAAGTGCGTCGGCGACGCGGTGACCGACTTCGCTGCTGACACGGAGATCCGTGACAAGAAGGAAGTCAAGTCCATCTACCGCTCTGGCTGGGTGCTTGACTACCCGTTCAACGGCAACTTCCTCGCCGACCTCTACGGCACCGGCGTCGACGGCAACAAGGGCGGCTTCTCGGACCCCGAGTTCGACAAGCTGACCAAGGAAGCCGACAGCGCCAAGACGATCGACGAGTCCGCGGAGCTGTACCAGAAGGCTGAGAAGCAGCTGGTCAACTCGTTCCCGGGCATCCCGCTCTGGTACAACAAGACGCTCTCCGGACATTCCAAGAATGTCAAGAACGTCAAGTTCGACCAGGCCGGTGACCCGGTTCTCACCGACATCGAGGTCTTCAAGAAGTAGTCGTCGGAGCCCGTCCCTGTGGCGACGGCCGGTTACCCCGGCCGTCGCCACAGGGCGGCTCTGCAATGGACGGAGGCACGATGGGGCGCTACGTCGCGCGGCGACTGCTCCAGATGATCCCGGTGTTTATCGGGACAACACTGCTGATCTTTCTCATGGTGAATGTGCTCCCCGGCGATCCCGTGCGGGCGCTGTGGGGCGACAAGCCGCCGGACCCGGCGCAGCTTGAACAACTCCGCCATGACCGCGGCCTCGACCTGCCGCTGTGGGAGCAGTACCTGCATTACATGAAGGGCCTCTTCCAGGGCGACTTCGGGAACACCATCGCGGGCAACCGGCCGGTGCTCGATGAGATCACCCAGGCGTTCCCCGTCTCCGCCCGACTGGCCGGGATGGCCTTCGCGTTCGAACTCGTCGTGGGTATCTCCCTCGGCGTGCTGGCCGGTGTGAAGCGCGGGAAGATCATCGACACCGGCGTGACGCTGTTCACGCTGGTCGTCATCTCCGTCCCGGTCTTCGTGATCGGCCTCGTGAGCCAGCTGTACTTCGGCAACGAACTGGGCTGGATCACTCCCACGGTTCAGGACTCGGAGAACCTGGAGCAACTGATCCTGCCCGCGATGGTGCTGGGACTGATCAACCTGGCCTATGTCGCCCGGCTGACCCGGACCTCGGTGGCGGAGAACCTGCGCGCGGACTTCATGCGTACCGCCGTGGCCAAGGGGCTGCCGAAGCGCCGCATCATCAGCCGGCACCTGCTGCGGAACTCGCTCATCCCCGTGGTCACCTATCTCGGTACGGACATCGGCGCCCTGATGGGCGGCGCGGTGATCACCGAGGGCATCTTCAACATTCAGGGCGTCGGCAACCTGCTCTACACCGCGCTCTTCCGCCGTGAAGGCACCGTGATCGTCGGTGTGGTGACCGTGCTGGTGCTTGTCTACCTCGCAGCCAGCCTGATCGTCGACCTGCTTTACGCGGTCCTGGACCCGAGGATTCGCTATGCCTGACGTCACCAAGACAGTGCCCGGGGACGAGCTGGCGTCGGCGCCGGAAGCCGCGCTGGTCGCGGGAGCCGCGAGCGAGAAGCCACGCAGCCTCGGCGCGGACGCCTGGCGCGACCTGCGCCGCAAGCCGCTGTTCGTGATCTCCGCGGTGCTGATCCTGTTCCTGATCGTGGTCGCGGCCTTCCCCGGCTGGTTCACCAGCGCCAGCCCGTCGGCGGGCGACCTGCGCAACCACTTCCTCCAGAAGCCCGAGCTCGGCCAGTTCTTCCAGCCCGAGTGGTTCGGCTACGACCGGCAGGGACGCAGCATCTACGCGCGCGTCGTCTACGGCACGCGGAACTCCATCTCCATCGGGATCGGCGTGACCGTGCTGGTCACCCTCTTCGGTGGTCTGCTGGGCATGCTCGCCGGGTACTTCGGCGGTTTCTGGGACAGCCTGCTGTCCCGTATCACCGACATCTTCTTCGGCATCCCGTTCCTGCTCGGCGCCATGGTCGTGCTGAACGCCTTCACCGACCGCACCCTGTGGACGGTGATGGGCGCGCTGGCCTTCCTGGGCTGGACCCAGATCGCCCGCGTGATGCGCGGCGCGGTCATCACGACCAAGCACGCCGACTACGTGATGGCGGCCAAGGCGCTCGGCGCGGGGACCAGGCGGATTCTGTTCCGGCACATCATGCCGAACGCCGTCGCCCCGGTGATCGTGGTCGCGACCATCCAGCTCGGCATCTACATCGTCACCGAATCGGCCCTGTCCTACCTCGGTGTGGGCCTGCCCGACGACGCCTTCTCCTGGGGTGGCGACATCTCCGACGCGGTGAACGACATCCGGAACAACCCGCACACGCTCCTGTTCCCGGCGGGAATGCTGAGCATCACGGTGCTGGCGTTCATCATGCTCGGCGACGCGGTGCGCGAAGCCCTCGACCCCAAGCTGCGCTGAGGGAGGCGTACCACGTGACCACTACCGACAAGACCGCAGCCGCCCCCGTGCGGCGCATCGAGGACGACGGCGATACGCCGCTGCTCGACGTCCGCGACCTGCACGTGGAGTTCAAGACCCGGGACGCCCTGGTCAAGGCCGTCAACGGCGTGAGCTACAGCGTCAGCGCGGGCGAGACCCTGGCCGTCCTCGGCGAGTCCGGGTCCGGCAAGTCCGTGACGGCGCAGGCCATCATGGGCATCCTCGACATGCCGCCGGGCCGTATCCCGCAGGGCGAGATCCTGTTCCGCGGCAAGGACATGCTCACCATGTCCAACGAGGAACGCCGCAAGATCCGTGGCCGCAAGATCGCCATGATCTTCCAGGACGCGCTGTCCTCCCTGAACCCGGTGCTCTCCGTCGGCTACCAGCTCGGCGAGATGTACCGGGTCCACCAGGGCATGTCCCGCAAGGCCGCCAAGGCCAAGTCCATCGAGCTGATGGACCGGGTCCGCATCCCGGCCGCCAAGGAGCGGGTGAACGACTACCCGCACCAGTTCTCCGGCGGTATGCGCCAGCGCATCATGATCGCGATGGCGATGGCCCTGGAGCCCGACCTGATCATCGCGGACGAGCCGACCACCGCGCTCGACGTGACCGTGCAGGCCCAGGTGATGGACCTGCTCGCGGAGCTTCAGGCCGAGTACAACATGGGGCTCATCCTCATCACCCACGACCTCGGTGTCGTCGCCGACGTCGCGGACAAGATCGCGGTCATGTACGCGGGCCGGATCGTGGAGACCTCACCGGTGCACGAGCTGTACAAGCGCCCCGCGCACCCGTACACCCGCGGTCTGCTCGACTCGATCCCGCGCCTGGACCAGAAGGGCCAGGAGCTCTACGCGATCAAGGGCCTGCCGCCCAACCTGACGAGCATCCCGGCCGGTTGCGCGTTCAACCCGCGCTGCCCCAAGGCGGACGACATCTGCCGTACGGACGTGCCGGTCCTGCACCAGGTCACCGAGCAGGACGGCGGCGACCTGCCGGGCCGCGGCAGCGCGTGCCACTTCTGGAAGGAGACGATCCATGGCTGACCTCGGTAAGGACGACGAGGCCGTGGAGAAGGCCGCCGACCAGAAGAACGAACCGGACACGCCCAAGGACGTGGCCAAGGCGAAGGTGTCCGACAAGCCGGCCGTCTCCACGGCCAAGGTCACCGAGCCGGAGCCGCCCGCGGAAGTGACGCCCAACGTCACGAAGGTGGAGGTGGCCAACGCGTCCACCACCGCCGAGGTCGAGGCCGTCATCGACGCCCCCGTGGAGCGCGGCGAGCCGATCCTTCAGGTCCGCAACCTGGTCAAGCACTTCCCGCTGACCCAGGGCATCCTCTTCCGGCGCCAGATCGGCGCCGTGAAGGCCGTGGACGGGATCTCCTTCGACCTCTACCAGGGCGAGACCCTGGGCATCGTCGGCGAGTCCGGCTGCGGCAAGTCCACGGTCGCCAAGCTGCTGATGACGCTGGAGACCGCGACGGCCGGTGAGGTCTTCTACAAGGGCCAGGACATCACCAAGCTGTCCGGCCGCGCCCTGAAGGCCGTCCGCCGCAACATCCAGATGGTCTTCCAGGACCCGTACACCTCGCTCAACCCGCGCATGACGGTGGGCGACATCATCGGTGAGCCGTACGAGATCCACCCGGAGGTGGCGCCGAAGGGCGACCGCCGCCGCAAGGTGCAGGACCTCCTGGACGTGGTGGGCCTCAACCCGGAGTACATCAACCGGTATCCGCACCAGTTCTCCGGCGGCCAGCGCCAGCGCATCGGCATCGCGCGCGGCCTGGCGCTCAACCCGGAGATCATCATCTGCGACGAGCCCGTCTCGGCTCTGGATGTGTCGGTGCAGGCGCAGGTCATCAACCTGATGGAGAAGCTCCAGGACGAGTTCAACCTTTCCTACATCTTCATCGCGCACGACCTGTCGATCGTCCGGCACATCTCCGACCGGGTCGGCGTGATGTACCTCGGCAAGATGGCCGAGATCGGCACCGACACGGAGATCTACGACCACCCGACGCACCCCTACACCCAGGCGCTGCTGTCGGCGGTCCCGGTCCCCGACCCGTCCGCCCGCGAGGGCCGCGAGCGGATCATCCTCACCGGCGACGTCCCGTCCCCGGCGAACCCGCCCTCGGGCTGCCGCTTCCGCACCCGCTGCTGGAAGGCGGAGGACAAGTGCGCCAAGGAGGTGCCCCTGCTCGCGATCCCCCAGCGCTTCGTGGACTCGGACACCCCGGCCGCGCACGAGTCGGCGTGCCACTTCGCGGAGGAGAAGAACGTCGTCCACGCGTGACGCGTGACGCTCGCCGCTGAGGCGTGATGCTGTATCCGGGGGGTGCCCTGGCCGTGATGGCTGGGGCGCTCCTCTTTTTCGGGGGTTTCGCGGGCGGGCCTGTGGATCTTCGCGCTGCGGACGTCGTGCGGCAATTGCTGTGCGTCATCATGAGCTGCACACTGCCGACATGGCGACGACTGTGCGTAAGAGTGTCCCCCTGACCGCCGAGGTCCGGGCCTGCCTGCGGCGTGTGCGCACCCCGGGGAGTCCGGAGCACGGAGCGCTCGCTGAGCTCACCGGGATTGAGCTCACCGACGGGGCGTCGGAGGCAGAGGCGCTGCACGCGCTGCTCACCGCCGGGCGGGTGGCTGTGACCGAGAAGGCGATGGCGGGCGGCTACGCCGCGCTGGCCGCAGCCGAGGACGACGATGACCGGGCAGCCCGTCGGGCAATGCGTGCCCGCGCCGCTCACTTGGGAGACTGAGGCACAGTGGGGGGCAACGCTTATCCCTGACCGGGGCCGGGTGTACATGGCTGACATCGGGGCGGGTCGCAAGCCGTGGCTTGTCGTGTCCAACAACGCGCGTAACCGCGCCCTGTCCGACTGTCTCGCGGTCAGGCTCACCACGAGCGTGAAGCCTGACCTGCAGAGCATCATCGAGCTGACGCACGCTGACCCACTGGAGGGGCGCGTGCTGTGTGACGACATCGCCCTCCTCTACCGCGAGGACCTGGAGGAGGACCGAGGTGCCCTCAGCCAGGCGACGATGATGAAGGTCGCCGCGGGGCTGAGGGCCGCGCTGGCGCTTTAGGAAGGCGGCTGGGGCGCCCTGGTGCTTCTCCGTTCGTGTGGGTGCGCGCGCTGCGGGGGGGTCTGCGGCAATTGTGGCAATCGAGGTCCTGTAGCAGCACAGCTCGCCGCCGCCCTACCCTCGCCCCATGACGATGCCGACCGAAGCACGGAGACCTCCCTCTGGCCCTCCTTCCAAGCCGCCACCGGGGCGACCTCCCAGCAGCCCGTCCCCGGACAAGAATCCGCCCTGCCCTCCGAATCCGCCGGGGGCAAGCTGAGCATGCACGTCGAGCACATCGGCTGGGACCAGCTTCCCGGCCCGGCCCGCGCGGCGGTGGACAGCCAGGTCGGGCCGGGGTACGAGAAGGCCGACATGACCACGGGGGACAGCTCCGGCATCGCCACGATTCTTTTTCTCCCGGGCGGAGCGAAGATCTTCGTCAAGGGCCTGCCCGTCGAGCACGAGCGGGCCGGGGAGCTGGAGAAGGAAGCGAAGGTCAACCCTCACCTGCCCGACTACGCCCCCAAGCTGCTGTGGCGTCTGGAGGCTGGAGGCTGGCGGCTGCTGGGGTTCGAGGGTGTCACCGCCACTCCGTGGGCAGATTTCACACCCGAAGGCGACCACCTGGAGCTGGTGGCCACGGTGCTGCGGGAGCTGAGTACCCGCCCGGCACCGAACGTCGGGCTGATGACGGCCTGGGACAGGTGGGGATTCTACTGCGACCCCGAGGCCGAACCGCTGCTGACCGGCCAGTGCCTCCTGCACACCGACCCCGCGGCGACGAACTTCCTCATCGGCGACCGGACGTGGCTTGTCGACTGGGCGTGGGCGGCACGGGGGCCGGAATGGATCGACGCGGCCCTGTGGGGATTCCGGCTTGTCCTGGACGGAAGGCAGACCCCGGAACAGGCAGGAGAGTGGGCCTCGACCGTACCCGCTTTCGCTGACGCACCCCGCGACGGACTGCGAGTGCTCGCAGAGGCAGAGGCACGGTCATGGGAGCACTGGAAGGAATACGGTGTAGCGGGAATCGAAACAACCGTCGAGGCCGCCCGCCTATGGGCCGACTTCTGGGGCTGAGGATGACGAGACGGACGGCGGCGAAGGCGCGCGAGCTGGGCATGAGGCGGACCGCGGCCACGTCCCACCGGCGATCGAGGATCTGCCGCCGATCCCCCGCACGGGGCGAGCGAGAACCAGTGCTCGCGTACGCGGGTCGTACGTGAGGGGGCGCCCGAGCCCAGTCCGGCTCGGGCGCCCCCTTCCGCGTATGTACGCGGTGGCGGTCAGTCGTCCAGGCGCTCGTCGTCGATGTCTACGGTGACGGTGCCCGGCGGATAGTCGGCCTCGCGGTCGGTGAGGATGATGTCCGTCTGGGGACGCTGGGCGCTGGGCAGGGCGGCGTACAGGGCGTGGCAGACATCGGCGCCCCCGATACCGTCACGGACCATGGTCGCGACCGCGACGGACGCGACCGTGTCCAGGGGCTCAATGTCGATGCCCGGCAGGGCGAGAGCGTTCGCTCCGGCCCCGGCGTCCGCGATCTCGGCCTCCATCAGGCAGACCGCCGGCACCAGGAGGTGCCGGAACGGAGAGGCCGCCGCGTTGTCGGCGACGCGCGCCAGCTTGCGGTGCCCACGGGAGAGTGCCAGCACGGCACTGGTGTCCAGAATGATCACGCGGCGTTGCCGCGCAGCGTGCTCTGGGTCTTCTCCGCGGCGATCTCGTAGACGCGTTCCAGCGCGTGCGGTGTGGCGTCGAACTCCTCGTCGGTGAGGGTGCTGTGCATGCGCTCGCGCATGATCCGGCGACTCTCCGCGACACGGGCGCGGGTCTGCTCGGCGGTGAGCTGTTCGGCGGCCAGCCTGGCGACGAGGGCGCCGATGGTCGTCCCCTGCTCCTTCGCCAGCGTCGCGAGGTGATCGCGTGTCGCTTCGGGAACCTTGATGGTCGAGTCAGCCATACCAGCCACGGTACACCGCCCCTCTACTATTGGTACACCAAGCCTCATCGTTGCCTCTTGCTCTGTGTGTGGGTGCTTGATCGGTGGCCCACGTGCGGGTTCGGGCCGCACGGGCCGCCCTGCCGTTCGTCGCTACGCGACCGGCGGCGGGGGCTTCAGCGAGAACCACACCGCTTTGCCGCCCGTGTGCCGCTGTACGCCCCAGTGATCCGCGTACGCCTCCACGATGCCGAGCCCGCGCCCGGTCTCGTCGCCGGGCTCGGCGGTTCGCTGCTCGGGTGTGCCGGGCGCGGTATCCCAGACAGCCACCCGGACGCCGCCCGGCTCCGATTCGATGCTGACGTACGCGTCGCTGTCGGCGCACCGGTAGGCGTTGGTGACCAACTCCGAGACCAGCAACTCGGCCGTGTCAGCGATGCAGTTGAGGCGCGCCGCCTTGAGGACACTGCGGATGGTGGCCCTGACGATGCCTACGGCACGCGGGTCGTGGGGGATGAACAGGCCGTAGGACCAGGGTTCTTCAGGCGTGCGCATATGGCAGCCTCCAGTTGAGTACCTGTTGTGACTGGCGCCATACTCAAGGTAGCGAGTAGCGTGACATGCGTACAACCCGAACGGGAAAATGAGGGGGCGTCATGGGGCTGCGGGCCAATCCCACGCACCGGCAACGCCGATTCGGCGCAGAGGTGCGGAAGCTGCGGGAGCGGGCGGGGCTCTCGGTCACAGAGGCCGCTGACCTGGTGGGGATGCGGCAATCTCACCTGAGCAATGTCGAGGCTGGCCGAACCAGCTTCTCGGTGGAGCGGCTGAGTACGTTGGCAAGTGCGGTAGCGGGTATACGTGACACTTACGTTGACGCACTTGCCGAGTTGGGCCAGGACCCAGGTAAAGGGTGGTGGAGCGAGTATCGGGGACGGGTGAGGCCGTCACTGCTCGATATCGCTGAGCTGGAGGCCAGAGCTGAACGCCTAATGATCTACGAGCCTATGTTCATCCCGGTACAGCTGCAGACCTCGGCGTACGCGACAGCTGGTCTCAGTGGCGGCTACGCCGATGCCTCTCCGGACCAGCAGGTTCTGGACGTTGAGTTCCGCATGCAACGGGAGCGGGTGCTCACAGAGACGTCTGTTGACTTTCATGCCGTGATCCACGAGGCCGCGCTTCATGCGACCTTTGGTGATCGCAATGTCATGCGAGCGCAGCTGATGCGGCTGATCGAGGTGTCCCGACTTCCGAACGTCACCATCCAAATCCTGCCGTTCGACGGCCCTGTGGCGTTCGGTACGGCTTTTATGGTCGCCGAACCGCCGGTCGCGGAGCTCGGCACAGTCGTTGTAGCTCACATTGAGCAGTCGCTGTACCTGGACGACGCAGGATCGCTCTCCAGATACAGGGGATGGTTCGCTAGCCTGTGCGAGATGGCACTGCCTCCGGTTGACGCTGCTGTTCAACCGGAAGCACATCTGGCCAAGGACTCGCTGGGGTTGATTCAGCGGCTCCTGTACCCCCTGCTCTAGGAAGGCGTAGATGCCTCAACTGGTATGGCAAAAGTCCAGCTTCAGCGAACCGGGTTCCGATATGTGTATCGAGATGGCCGCCGATCCCACCGGTGCCCCGCATCTTCGCGAAAGCGATGCCCCGGCCACGGTCATCGCCACTACACAGCCCGCGCTGCGCGCGTTCGTCCGTGCGGCCAAGGCAGGTCGGCTCGACGGCATAGCCGACTGACGGGCAGCACCTACGGCGCGTACCAGTCATCGGTACGCACATCCAGGCCCCGGAGGTGCCTTGGCTCAGCCAACCAGCACCTGCGGACTGGACTCCTTCAGCTTGGCCTTGGCCCAGGCCATCTGGCGCAGGGTGTCGGGCTGGCAGTCCTGGGTGAGCCGGAGGAGTGAGGCATCCTTCGTGGCCTGGGCGGCCTGGCTCAGCATTTGCCAGTCCATGGCGATGCCCGCCGCCTCGGTGTAGATCTTGCGGAGGTCGCGGAGCATGAGCAGTGGGGGCTCGTCGCGGTGGCTGAGGAGTTCGCTGCCCTTCTCGCGCAGTCGCTCGGCCAGGGTGGTCTCGCCCGCCGGGTCCGGGTCGAGTTTGACGTCGTAGCGGGGGGCCGCTTCGGCCACGGCGCGTACGTGTCGCTGTGACCACGCGGCCAGGTCGCGGGCCAGGTGGTAGACCTCGTGGTCGGCCTTGTGTCGCTCGGAGACCAGCAGCAGGTGGTGGGCCAGTTCGTTCTCGGCGCGGTGGACTTCGCGCAGGACCAGTCCGATCCTCATGGCGACGGGGACTCCTTCGCTTCGGCTGACGGGCCGCCCCTGGTCGGGGGGATACCGGCGGCGGCCAGTGGTGCCGAGGCCGTGGTCGTCGGGGCGGCGGACGGGGTGTCCTGCGGGCTGATCAGGCGGATGGCGGCCGCGGCGGTCTTGAACAGCGGCTGCTTGGAGGCCGGGTCCCAGTCGGTGAGGGTGAGTTCGTTGGCGGCGCGTGTGGCGTCGGCGGCGTCGTGACCGCCGTCCGTGTCCCAGTAGCCGTAGTGGAAGGGAAGGAAGAGCACGCCTTCGCGGATGGCGGTGACGCGGGCCTTGGCCCGGACGGTGCCGCGCGGCGTGGACACCTCGGTCAGGTCGCCCTCGGTGATTCCGGCGGCGTCCGCGTCCGGTTTGGACAGCTCGATCCACATGTCAGGCGCCGCCGCCTGAAGCTGTGGGCTGCGGCCCGTCTTGGTGCGGGTGTGGAAGTGGTAGAGGGTGCGGCCCGTGGTGAGCAGCAGGGGGTAGTCCTCGCTGGTCCGCTCGTGGGGCGGCAGGTACGCGGCGGCCTTGATGACGGCCCTCCCCTCGGGGTTGAGCGCCCGGTAGTCGGCCGACTCCAGGGGCGCGCCGGTGACCAGGTCGCGTCCGTAACTCTCGCAGTAGGCGGGGGCGCTGAAGAACCGGCCGTCGGCGTAGAGGCGTTCGGTGCCGTCGGGACGCTTGTCGTCGCACGGCCACTGGATACCGCCGCGCTCGCGCAGCTTGGCGTAGGTGAGGCCGGTGTAGTCGCAGGGGCGGCCACGGCTGCATTCCTTCCAGCCCTCGAACGCCGACTCCGGGTCGTCCCACGTCACCAGCGGGGCGCCGTCCTTGTCCCGCAGGCCGAGGCGGGCCGCGTAGTCCAGGAAGATGTCCAGGTCCGTCCGGGCCTGGCCGGGCGGGTCGACGGCCTTCTCGGACAGGTGGACGGTCCGGTCGGTGTTGGTGAACGTGCCGGTCTTCTCGCCCCAGCCCGCCGCGGGCAGGACGACGTCGGCCAGCTCGGCTGTCTCGGTGCGGAACAGGTCCTGTACGACGAGGAACAGTCCCTGCCCGCTCAGGATCGAGCGGATACGGCGCAGCTCCGGCATGGACACCGCGGGGTTGGTCCCGGAGATCCACAGCATGCGGATCGAACCGTCCTCCGCGTACCGCATCATCTGCATGGCATGGGTGGGCGGCCCGTAGTGCGGGATCTGCCGCGTCTCGACGTTCCAGACCCGCGCAAGATCGGCGACGTGCGCCTCGTTGGCCCAGTTGCGGAACCCGGGCAGGTCGCCGTTCGCGCCGCACTCGCGGGTGTTCTGCGCGGTGGGCTGCCCGTTCATCTGGAGCACTCCGCAGCCGGGTCGGCCGAGCATGCCGCGTACCAGATGCAGGTTGTTGACCTGCACGGCGGCGGCGGTGGCTTGGTGCGACTGGTAGAAGCCCTGGAGGACGGTGGACAGCAGCCGCTGGGCTCCGCCGAGGACGCGTGCCGCGTCCCGGATCTGCTCGGCCGGGACTCCGCAGAGGGTGGCCGCGTGCTCGGGCGGGTAGTCCTTGACCCGCGCGGCCAGCTCGTCGTAGCCGACGGCGTGGGCGTCGAGATAGTCGTGGTCGACCCAGCCGTGGGCGATGATCTCGTGCAGCAGGCCGTTCATCAGGGCCACGTTGGTGCCCGGTAGGGGCGCCAGGTGGATGGTCGCGGCCTGCGCGACCGGGGTGGGGCGGGGGTCCACGCAGATGACGGCAGGCGGGCGGGGACCGGCCAGCCGGTCCAGCACACGGCTCCACAGCACGGTCTGCGTCTCGGCCATGTTGTGCCCGAACAGGGCGATGACGTCGGCGTGGTCGATGTCGGTGTACGAGCCGGGCTGGCCGTCGCACCCGAAGGACTCCTTGAGGGCAGCGGCGGCGGTGGCCGTGCACATCCGGGTGTTGCCGTCGAGGTGGTTGGTGCCGAGCCCGCCGCGGGCGATGAGCGTGAGGGTGTAGTACTCCTCAAGGAACAGTTGCCCGGTGGTGTAGAACCCGAGCGCCGACGGGCCGCGCTCGTCCATCAGCTCCCGGGTCCGGTCCACGACGCGGGACATCGCGGTGTCCCAGTCGCTTTCCACCAGCTCGCCGTTCACCCGGACCAGCGGGCGGGTCAGCCGGTCCCTGGAGGCGTTCGCCTGCCAGCCGAACAGGTCCTTCGGGCCGAGCCTGCCATGGTTGACCCGGTCATCGGCGCGCCCGCGCACGCCGACGATCCTGCCGTCCTTCACGGCGATGTCCATCGCGTCGCCGTTGGAGTGCAGAACCGACGCGGTAGGCACCCATCTGTCGACGTCGCCAGTGCCGTCGGGGCCGTCGATGCCGTCGGCCAGGAAGGAGTCCACGCGTACGGGCCAGGTTTCCCCCGGACCGTAGGGCGTACGGGCACCCCACGGCTCGGCGATGCGGTCTCTGCGTCCCATCGTCCTGCGCCCGCCTCTCTGCCTCTGCCTCTTTGAGCCTCGGCGTACCGGCGTACCGGTGAATTCCCCTCTACGGCTGCCCGGTCGAGGGCGGTCCACGCCGCAGCCCGCGCCCGGGGCGACGAGGCCGGGGCCGGTGGTGGGTCGATCATGACGCCGTCCGGGGCCGAGGGGCGGGTGCCGGACCGCTGCTGAGCGCCCCCGCCACTCGTACGGACCCCGTCACGCTGTGTGCGCGACGTGACACGACTCGCCCGGCGCTTCACGCGCGGCGGGCAGCCTGAGCTCAGGCTTGATGGTGGTCCCGTGTCGGCCTCCGCCAGCCCGCGCATTACTCCCCGTAACATGTCCGGGCACAGCCATGCGCAGGCGTCGTGTCTCGCTTGCGGGAGGAAGAGGGGGAGAACGTGGCGGCAAGCCCGGTTCCGAGCGTGCCGGCCGATATGGCGGATCTTCTGCGGGACGCGTCCGCCGGACAGGGCGGTGCGCTGTGGAGGCTCGCCGCCGACGGGCGGCAGCTGGACGCGAACGTCGTGCGGATGGCTCCGGGCGCCGGTGTCGCCCCGCATGTCGAGCCGGATCTCGACGTGGTGCTGTACGTGACCGACGGCGGCGGGCGGCTCGACGGTGACGACGGGCAGCTGAGCCTGCGACAGGGGAGCGTGGTGTGGTTGCCGCGCGGCGCCCGGCGCGCGCTGACCGCCGGTCCGGACGGCCTGGTGTACCTCACGGTGCACCGCCGCCGCCCCGGTCTGTCCATCCGGTCCGCGGCCGCCGCCGAGCCGGCCATCGCCGAGCCTGAGGGCGGCGAGGCGGCCTGTCAGCTGCACCGGGTCTGCCCCCAGTGCGGCCGCCTCGCGACCGAGTCCGACGCCCGCTTCTGCGGCCGGTGCGGCACCCCGCTCCCGGCCCCGTAACCGCCTCGACCCGCGTGGGCCTCGTCCCGGCGGGCCGGTCAGCCCGGTGGAGCCGCCGCGTCCGGACCGCCGCCGCCGTCCTCCCGCAGGAAGCCGATCAGTCCTCCCGGAGGAAGTCGATCAGCAGCGCGGTCACCTCGTCGGGGCGTTCCAGGCTCGGCAGGTGCCCCGCCCAGGGCAGTTCCAGGTGCCGGGCGTCGGGGAGTACGCCGGGAAGCTGAGCCGCGATGGCGCGGAAGTCCGCCGTGTCGTGGCCGCCCGCCACGGCCAGGGTGCGGGCCCGGACGGCGGACAGGTCGATGTCGGCGTCGAGGTGGTCGAAGTCGTCCTCGTCGGCGAGTTGCACGTCGAACGCGCGCCGCTGCATCGCGCGGACATGCTCCCGGGTCGCCGCGTCCGCCTCCGGGCCGAGCCACGTGTCCAGGTTCAGTTCGACCGCGCCCGCGATGTCGCCGGAGCCGAGGAAGGCGTCCTCCTGGTCGTCGAACGCCAGCAGCTGGGGGCCGAACTCGTAACCGGGCATGCCCGCGCACAGCAGGGCCAGGGCGGTGACGCGCTCCGGTCGGCGGGCGGCCAGCTCCAGCGCGACCCTGCCGCCGAAGGACGAGCCGACCACCGCCGCCCGGCCGATGCCGAGGTGGTCCAGGAGGCCCAGGACGTCCTGCGCGTTGTTGTACGGCCGGTCGGGGACCGGCGTCTCACCGTGGCCCCGGAAGTCGCAGCGCACGACGCGGAATCCGGCGTCGGCCAGTGGGGCCCACTGGGGGTCCCACATGCGGCGGTCGCAGACGGAGGAGTGCAGCAGGACCACCGGTGAGCCGTTTCCGGCTATGTCGTAAGAGAGAGTCATCGGGGCTGACGATAGGGCGGGGGTGACTGCCGCGCACATGAATATCGGCAGGTGGAGGGCCCGCCACACAGGGCCCACGCTTCCCGCCATGATCCCGAAGGCTGACCCGTGTCACTCCGGCGGCGTACACGTCTCGGCCCTGAAGGTTGACGACCAGTCATCTCGTATCGCCGAGGCTGTGACCTGTGACGATGATCAACGAACAGCACCCGGCCACCACGTCCCCCGACCACACCGAGCACCCCCGCCGCCCGGTCACCGCTTCCCGCCCCGACGGCGAGCGACCGCACCAGGGCGCGGGCCCGCACGACCACCGGGCCGCGGGCTCACCCCCCGCCACCGAGCGGCCCGCCCAGCGCTGGGCGGTGACCATGGTCCGGCTCCTGCCCCTGCTCGCCCTGCCGGTGTGTCTGTGGCGGCTGCCCATCGGCTTCGGGTTCCAGATGGGGATGGACGCCCCCGGTTCGTCGCAGCCGTGGTGGGTGACCCTGCCCTATGTCTGCGCGCTCAGCCTGCTGACCGAGGCGTTCGCGCTGCTGTGCTCCGGGCTGGTCCGGGGGTGGGGCGAGGTCGTGCCCCGCTGGGTTCCCGTGCTCCGGGGCAGACGCATCCCGCCCCTCGCGGTGATCGTGCCCGCGACCCTCGCCGGTCTCGTGTTCATGGCGCTGATGGCCGACTGGGCGCTCTGCATGCTGCACGTCGGCGGTTTCTCGGACGTCGGCTACACCAGCGTCGGGTGGAAGGTGCTCGCGGCGACGGTCAGTGGCCTGTTCGTCTTGTGGGGTCCGCTGCTGCTGGCTCTCACGTACGCGTACTACACACGTCGCTGCCGGGCGCCGAAGCACGTCTGACGCGGTGTCGCCTGCCCGCCGCGTGCCCTGGCCCGCGTACGACCGGCGGTGCGCACTGTCCCGCGTACGGCGCAGTGCGCACCCGTACGGCGCAGTGCGCACCCGTACAGCCGTACCTGGCGTGCGAAGCATGATCATGTGCGGTCGTATCGGGTCCTAAGCGGTACTCGGGACCTGAGGAGGCACTCCATGCGCGGAGCCACGCGCGCCAAGTGGGCCGTCAGTGCGGTGGCCGTCGCCATGGCGGCGGCCGCATGTGGAGGCGGGGGCAGTGACAGCGGCGGGGGCGGGGGCAACGGCAAGGGGACCGTGCGGTCCTCGTGGGGTGACCCGCAGAATCCGCTGGAGCCCGCGAACACCAACGAGGTGCAGGGCGGCAAGGTCCTGGACATGATCTTCCGGGGGCTGAAGCGGTACGACCCGAAGACCGGCAAGGCCCAGGACATGCTGGCCGAGAAGATCGAGACGAAGGACTCCAAGAACTACACCGTCACCATCAACAAGGGCTGGACCTTCAGCAACGGTGAGAAGGTCACCGCGAAGTCCTTCGTCGACGCCTGGAACTACGGGGCCCTGCTCGACAACCGGCAGAAGAACGCCTACTTCTTCGAGTACATCGAGGGCTACGACAAGGTCCACCCGACGTCGGGCAAGGCGACGGCGAAAACGCTCTCCGGGCTGCGGGTGAAGAACGCGACGACGTTCACCGTGAAGCTGAGGCAGAAGTTCTCGACGTGGCCGGAAACGCTGGGCTACGCCGCGTTCGCGCCGCTGCCCAAGGCGTTCTTCGACAACCACGACGCATGGGTGAGCAAGCCCGTCGGCAACGGCCCGTACATGGTCGACTCGTACAAAAAGGGTACGTCGATGAAGCTCGCCAAGTGGGACAAGTACACCGGTCCCGACAAGGCCAAGAATGGCGGCGTCGAGCTTCGTGTCTATACCGACAATGGCACGGCGTACACCGATCTCCAGTCCGGGAACATCGACCTGGTCGATGACGTGCCCGCGGCGCAGCTGAAGAACGCCAAGCAGGACCTGGGCGAGCGGTATATCAACCAGCCCGCGGGAATCATCCAGACCCTCACCTTCCCGATGTACGACAAGCGCTGGAACAAGTCCGGCTCGGAGAAGGTCCGGCGCGGGATCTCGATGGCGATCGACCGCGAGCAGATCACCGACCGGATCTTCGAGAAGACGCGCACCCCGGCCACCGACTGGTCCTCGCCGGTGCTCGGTGAGGACGGCGGCTACAAGCCGGGCGTGTGCGCTGACGCGTGCGAGTACGACCCCGCGAAGGCGAAGAAGCTCATCGCCGAGGGCGGGGGCCTGCCCGGCGGCAAGATGAAGATCACGTACAACTCGGACACCGGTTCCCACAAGGACTGGGTCGACGCGGTGTGCAACAGCATCAACAACGCGCTGGACAAAGAGAACGCGTGCGTCAGCTCCTCGATCGGCACCTTCGCCGACTACCGCAACAAGATCACCGATAAGCAGATGCCCGGGCCGTTCCGCGCGGGCTGGCAGATGGACTACCCGCTGCTCCAGAACTTCCTCCAGCCGATGTTCTACACCAACGCCTCCTCCAACGACGGCCATTACTCCTCCGACGCCTTCGACAAGCTCATCGACAAGGCCAACGCGGAGTCGGACACGGGCAAGGCCGTCGAGACCTTCCAGGAGGCCGAGAAGGTCCTCGCCAAGGACATGCCCGGCATTCCGCTCTGGTACCAGAACGGCAGCGCCGGCTATTCCGACCGGCTCAGCGACGTCGCCCTGAACGCGTTCAGCGTGCCCGTGTACAACGAGATCAAGGTCAACTGACCGCGGCCGACGGGAGATTCGGCGTACCCGGGACAGACACCGGTCGGCGCCGGACTCCCGTCGCACAATCACCGGAGCCCCCATGGGACGCTATGTGATCCGGCGGCTGCTCCAGATGATCCCGGTGTTCATCGGCAGCACGTTCCTGATCTTCTTCATGGTGTACGCGCTCGGCGACCCCGTCGCCGCCCTCTTCGGCGACCGGGCGCCCGACCCCGCCACCGCCGCGCAGATCCGCGAGGACCTCTTCCTCGATGAGCCGCTGTGGAAGCAGTACCTGCACTACATGGGGCAGATCTTCCGGGGCGACTTCGGCACCGCCTTCAACGGCCAGAAGGTCACCGAGCTGATGTCGGAGGCGTGGCCGATCACCATCAGGCTGACGCTGGTCGCCATCGTTTTCGAGATCATCTTCGGCATCACGCTCGGCGTCCTCAGCGGACTGCGCCGGGGCCGGGCGATCGACACCACCGTCCTCCTGCTCACCCTCATCGTCATCTCCATCCCCACCTTCGTCAGCGGCTACGTGCTCCAGTACGTGTTCGGCGTGAAGTGGGCCACGATCAGCCCGACCGTGTCGCCCGAGGCCCCGGTCGACGAACTCCTGCTGCCCGGCATCGTCGTCGGCCTGGTCTCCCTCGCGTACGTCACCCGCCTCACCCGCACCTCCATCGCCGAGAACGCGCGCGCGGACTACGTACGCACCGCGATGGCCAAGGGCCTCCCCCGGCGCCGGGTCATCGTCAGGCACCTGCTGCGCAACTCGCTGATCCCGGTGGTCACCTTCATCGGGACCGACATCGGCGGCTTGATGGGCGGCGCGATCGTCACCGAGCGCATCTTCAACATCCACGGCGTCGGCTTCCAGCTCTTCCAGGGCATCCTGCGGCAGAACTCACCGACCGTGGTCGGCTTCGTGACCGTCCTGGTGATCGTCTTCCTCGTGGCCAACCTGCTCGTCGACCTCCTCTACGCCGTGCTCGACCCGAGGATTCGCTATGCGTGAGCCGTACAACCCCAAGGAGGCCATCGCGCCCACCGGCGGCGGTGCGATGGACCTCGCCACCAGCGAGGCCGTGTCCCTGGAGAAGGGGACAGGGCCGCGGCCCGACGGGCCGGAGCCCGACGTCAGGGTCGGCAGCCTGTGGTCGGACGCCTGGCGCGACCTGCGCCGCAACCCCGTCTTCATCATCTCCGCGCTGATCATCCTCTTCCTGGTCATCATCTCCCTGTGGCCCTCGCTCATCGCCGGAGGAAGCCCGTACAAGGCGAACCTCGCCAAGGCGCAGGAGGGCGCCGAGCCCGGCCACCCCTTCGGCTACGACGTCCAGGGCCGCGACCTGTACACCCGCACCGTCTACGGGGCGCGCGCCTCCATCACCGTCGGCATCTGCGCCACGGCCGGTGCCGCCCTGCTCGGCGGGCTGCTCGGCGGACTCGCCGGGTTCTTCGGCGGCTGGGGCGACGCGGTGCTGTCCCGCATCGCCGATGTCTTCTTCGGCATCCCCATCGTGCTGGGCGGCCTTGTCTTCCTGGCCGTGGTGACCAGCGGCTCGGTGTGGCCGGTGGTCGGCTTCATCGTGCTGCTCGGCTGGCCGCAGATCTCCCGTATCGCCCGTGGCTCGGTGGTCACGGTCAAACAGAACGACTATGTGCAGGCCGCGCGGGCGCTCGGCGCGAGCAACGGCCGGCTGCTGCTCCGGCACATCGCCCCCAACGCCGTCGCCCCTGTCATCGTCGTGGCGACCATCGCGCTCGGCACGTATATCTCCCTGGAAGCCACGCTGTCCTATCTCGGGGTGGGCCTGAAGCCACCCACCGTGTCCTGGGGGATCGACATCTCGGCGGCCTCCACGCATATCCGCAACGCCCCGCACATGCTGCTGTGGCCCGCGGGCGCGCTGAGTGTGACGGTGCTGGCGTTCATCATGCTCGGCGACGCGGTGCGCGACGCCCTCGACCCCAAGCTGCGCTGAGGAGTCCGTACGGTGTCCCTGCTGAAAGAGCCCAGCCCCCCACCGCCCGCCCCCGAGCCCCCCGGCGCGCTGCTCGACGTGCGCGATCTGTACGTCGAATTCCGCATGCGCGACGGCGTCGCGAAGGCCGTCAACGGCGTCAGCTACAGCGTCCAGGCGGGCGAGACGCTCGCCGTCCTCGGCGAGTCCGGCTCGGGCAAGTCGGTCACCGCGCAGGCCGTGATGGGCATCCTCGACTCGCCACCCGGCTTCATCACCGGCGGACAGGTCGTCTTCCAGGGCCGCGACCTGCTGACCTTGAACGGGGAGGAACGGCGCAAGGTACGCGGCGCGAAGATGGCGATGATCTTCCAGGACGCGCTGTCCGCGCTGAACCCGGTGATCTCGGTGGGCGCGCAACTCGGTGAGATGTACGAGGTGCACCGGGGCCTCTCGCGCAAGGACGCCAGAAAGAGGGCGGCCGAACTCATGGACCGGGTGCGCATCCCGGCCGCGCGCGAACGGGTGGGGGACTACCCGCACCAGTTCTCCGGCGGCATGCGCCAGCGCATCATGATCGCGATGGCGATGGCCCTGGAACCCGAGCTGATCATCGCGGACGAGCCGACCACCGCGCTGGACGTCACCGTCCAGGCCCAGGTGATGGACCTGCTGGCGGAGCTCCAGCGCGAGCTCAACATGGGGCTCATCCTGATCACCCATGACCTCGGCGTCGTCGCGGACGTAGCCGACAAGATCGCCGTGATGTACGCGGGCCGCATCGTGGAAACCTCACCCGTCCACGACATCTACCGCGCCCCGGCCCACCCGTACACCCGCGGCCTGCTCGACTCCATCCCCCGCGTCGACCAGAAGGGACAGGAGCTGTACGCGATCAAGGGCCTCCCACCCAATCTGCTGCACATCCCCTCCGGCTGCCCCTTCCACCCCCGCTGCCCCCGCGCCCAGGACATCTGCCGCACCGACCGGCCACCCCTGTTCCCGGTCACCGGCGAGGAGCGGGCGAGCGCCTGCCACTTCTGGAGGGAGACGCTCAATGACGAATGAGCCGGGCGAGCCGACGGAGCCGGGCGGGGCAAGCGGGCCGGGCGGGCCAGGCGGGGTGAGGGAGCCAGGCGGGCCAGACGGGCCGGGCGGGGCCGACGGGCCGGGCGAGCCGACTGAGCCGGGCGGGCCGAGGGAGGCGGGCGGGCCGAACGACCCGAAGGAGCCGCCGTCTTCGATCGGGCGCGACGGCCTGACCCCTCCGGTCGGCCCGGGCGTAGCGGCGGAACCGGCGGAACGGACCGGGCCCGGGGGAGCCGCGTCGGCCGCGTCGGCCGCGTCGGCCGGGGGGGCCACGGGAGCGACCGCGCCTCTCGCATCGACGGCGCCCCTCGTATCGACCGAGCCCACCGCATCGGCTGGGGCGATTCTGGAAGTACGCGACCTGGTCAAGCACTACCCGCTCACCCAGGGCATCGTGATCAAGCGCCAGGTCGGCGCGGTCAAGGCCGTCGACGGGGTCTCCTTCGACCTCGCGCCCGGCGAGACGCTGGGCATCGTCGGCGAGTCCGGCTGCGGCAAGTCGACCGTGGCCAAGCTGCTCGTCCACCTGGAACGGCCCACCGCCGGGGCCATCCGCTACAAGGGCGAGGACATCAGCAAACTCTCGGGGCGCGCCCTGAAGGCCGTCCGCCGCAACATCCAGATGGTCTTCCAGGACCCGTACACCTCGCTCAACCCGCGCATGACGGTCGGCGACATCATCGGCGAGCCGTACGACATCCACCCGGAGGTGGCTCCCAAGGGCGACCGCCGCCGCAAGGTGCAGGACCTCCTGGACGTGGTGGGCCTCAACCCCGAGTACATCAACCGCTACCCGCACCAGTTCTCCGGCGGCCAGCGGCAACGCATCGGCATCGCCCGCGGCCTCGCCCTGCGCCCCGAAATCATCGTCGCCGACGAACCCGTCTCCGCCCTGGATGTGTCCGTCCAGGCGCAGGTCATCAACCTGATGGAACGACTCCAGGACGAGTTCGACCTGAGCTACATCTTCATCGCCCACGACCTGTCCGTCGTCCGCCATATCTCCGACCGCGTCGCCGTGATGTACCTCGGCCGCCTGGTCGAGGTGGGCACCGAGACCGAGATCTACGACCACCCCACCCACCCGTACACGCAGGCCCTGCTCTCCGCCGTCCCCGTTCCCAACCCGGAGGCCCGCGAAGAACGGACACGCATCCTGCTGACCGGCGACGTGCCCTCCCCGGCCAACCCACCCTCAGGCTGCCGCTTCCGCACCCGCTGCTGGAAGGCCCAGGAACGCTGCGCCCTCGAAGTCCCCCTGCTGGCCATCCCCGCCAAGTTCCGCGACATGGAAGAGCCGGTGGCACACGACTCGGCCTGCCACTTCGCCGAGGAACGCCAGGTGATCCCGGACCTGCCGGACGTCGCGGAGGGCCCGGACGAGGGGGAACAGCCGGGGGAGTAGGAGGGGCAGCGGCGACGGCGGGCAGCCGCACCGAGGAAACGGCGATGCTGGCCGCGATCGTGGTCGTAGCAGCCTCGGGCCGCACGTGGACCGGCGTCGCCCAGCGGTCACAGGCTCGTGAGCAGGCCGTCGAGTGGGGCGGGCACGCGGTCGCGGTCGAGGGCCTCGACGAGGACGCGACCGTAGCGGATCTTGCGTCCTTTCTTCGTGCCGAGGAAGCGCCGCAACTGCTGCTGTGAGGTGCGGTCTCGCTGCGCGGGCTGGCGCAGGAAGGTCTGGAGGGCGCGCAGGTCGCCTTCGGCCTGGACGAGCTCCTCCACCCGTGTCGCGCCCAGTGCGCGGATGAGCTCGTCCTCCAGATCCGCCGCGCAGACGAAGAACCCTTGCTGTGCCGCACTGGCCCCTTCCCAGCCGCGGGCGTAGTAGCGACGCTCCGCCTCGTCGCACAGTCCCGTGAGGCGGAGGCCCAGGCCGCGTGGCCCCAGGAGGCGGGCGAAGCGCCCGACGCTCATCGCACCGCCCATCGACAGGACGCAGACTCCTTCGGCCTCCAAGTCCCGGCCGCGGCTCGCGGCCAGCGCGGCGACCGCTGCGACGTCGCTCGGCCCTTCGAGCAGGACGGCTGTCCGGACGGACAGCCGCTCGGCCAGCTCGCGCGCGGGGTCGCCGGGCCCACCGGCCGCCCACGCGGTGACCGCCTCCCGGAACGACTCCATGTCAGCCATGCGACGAGTCTCCGCCCTCTCCGGCCCCCACGGTAGGCAATTTCCGCCAGCGCGCCGATCGGCGGTGAGCAGTCGGCCCCGACGGCCCGACGAAGGAAAGGCCGCACACACGAAAGCGACCGATGGCCGCAGCGCACTTCCGGCGCGCCGCCCCCCAACGCGGCCCGCATCGCAGCGGCCCCACCGGCCGCACACCGCAACCCCGCGAGCGCTCCGCGCCCCCGCGGTCACTCCCGCTCGAAGCTCCAACGCGTCTGGCTGTACTCGCCTTTGCGGAAGCCGAAGGCTGTGGTCGGGGCGACGGTGAAGACCAGTGCCCGGCCGCCGTCGCCGTGGAAGGCGCCGTCGCGTACGTCGAAGTGCCAGTCGCTGCCGTACTTCGTCTCGTAAGCGTCGGCGACGCGGCGCAGGAGCGTCTCATCGCTCACGTTGGCGGCCGTTCCCTCGATCACCAGGTCCAGGCCCGTACCGAGGGCGTTGTTGCCTGTGGTGAGGACGCAGTGCGGGTTCGTCGCGAGGTTCATGGCCTTGCGCTCGCCGGGGCCGGTGCAGAAGTACAGCGCGTCGTCCAGCCAGACGGCGATCAGCGGAGTGACGTGGGGGCGGCCGTCCGGACGTACCGTCGAGAGCCAGAACAGCTCGGCTTCCGTCAGGTGCCTTTCCGCCACCGCCCACGCGGTCGGCGCCGCGCCCTCACTGCTGTACCGGGCGTCCAACTCGGTGACCGGCTCCGTACGCACCATGCCCGCACCCCTCACTCGACCGTCCCAGCGAGCCTCGCACGACCGCCGGGACGGCGCCACAGAACGCACCCGCCCCCGAGGTCGCGGGCTGCGCGCGCTCCCCGCATCTCACGTCTTCGCCACCCGGCCGCTCCCCGGATCGCCCTCCGCCGCCAGCAGTGCCGGGTCCAGGATGACTTCTTCCGTACGCGCGACCGTCGGGGCCTCCGGGAAGTGGCAGGCCGACAGGTGGCCCTCGGTGTTGCCCTCGATGCGCAGGAGTGGGGGTTCTTCCCTGGCGCATGTGTCCTGGGCCTTCCAGCAGCGGGTGCGGAAGCGGCAGCCGGACGGGGGGCGGATGGGGGAGGGGACGTCTCCTGCGAGGCGGATGCGTTCGTGGCCGGGGCGGGTGCGCGCGGGGGTGGCTGTGCCGCCCTCGGCCGCGCTGTCAGTGTCGGGCTCGGCCGCGTCCATCATCGTCGCGGCTTCGGGGACGGCGGACAGCAGGGCGTGGGTGTACGGGTGCCTGGGGCGGGTGTAGATGGAGTCGCGGTCGCCCACCTCCACTATTTTGCCGAGGTACATGACCGCGACGCGCTGCGAGAAGTGGCGTACGACGGCGAGGTCGTGGGCGATGAAGAGGAAGGCGATGCCCAGCTCGCGCCGTAGCTGCTGGAGCAGGTTGACCACTTGCGCCTGGATCGATACGTCCAGCGCGGACACCGGTTCGTCGGCGACGATGAGTTTGGGTTCCAGGGCGAGGGCGCGGGCTACGCCGATGCGCTGGCGCTGGCCGCCGGAGAACTCGTGCGGGAAGCGGTTGTAGTGCTCGGGGTTGAGGCCCACGGTCTCCAGCAGTTCGCGGACCCTGGCCTCCCTGCCGCCGGGCGGGCGGATGCCGTTGATCTCCATCGGTCCGGCGATGATCTTGCCGACCGTCTGCCGGGGGTTCAGCGAGGAGTACGGGTCCTGGAAGATCATCTGAATCTCGGAGCGGATCGGGGCGAGCCGTTTGCGGTCGGCGTGCGTGATGTCGTGGCCCCGGTAGCTGATCCGGCCGCCGGTCGGTTCGAGCAGCCGGGTCAGCAGCCGCCCGGTGGTGGACTTCCCGCAGCCCGACTCGCCGACCAGGCCGAAGCTCTCGCCCGCGTGAACGGTCAGGTCGATGCCGTCCACCGCCTGCACCGCGCCGACCTTCCGTTTGAACGGGAAGCCGCCCATGATCGGGAAGTGCTTGGTCAGCCGCTCGGCGACCAGCAGCGGCTCGCCGAGTGTCAGGGCTTCTCCCGCCCGCGACGGATTTCCGGGCGCCGGGGCGTTCCCTTTTCCTGGCGTCGGCGCTCGCTCGCTCCCGCTCGCCCCGCTGGTGCCGCTCGCCCCGCCCGTGCCGCCTGCCCCGCTCGCTTCCGCCTTGGCCAGGGTGATGTCCTCGCTCATCGGGCAGCTCCCTCGCCGGGGCCGCCGGACTCGCCCCGATCGCCGTGATCACTGTGGTCGCTGTGTTCCTCGGGTGCTTCGGTGGCCCCGTGTGCCCCGTGTGCCCCGTGTGCCCCGTGTGCCCCGTGTGACTCGGCGGCCTCGCGGCCCCCGGCAGCCGGCTCGGGAGCCGCCGCCTCCGCTGCGGCGGGGGTTCCAGTGCCGCCCGGTGCCGTGGCCCTCGCCGCGCCGCCCGCCCTCCGTAGCGCGCGCTTCTGCTCGGGTCCCAAGTGGCACGCCGCCCCGCGTCCCTCCGGGAGTGTGGGCCGGTCCGTGGCGCAGCGGTCGCCGTCGACGTGGGGGGTGAAGGCGCAGCGGGGGTGGAAGGGGCAGCCGGGGGGTGGGGCGAGGAGGCTGGGTGGGGAGCCGGGGATGGGGAAGAGCGGGGTGTCCACGGGGGTGGTCAGGCTGGGCATGGAGTCCAGCAGGCCCCAGGTGTACGGGTGCTGGGGTGCGCGGAGTACGTCGCGTACGGTGCCGCGTTCGACGGCCCGGCCCGCGTACATCACCAGCAGGTCGTCGGCGGTGTTGGCGACGACGCCCAGGTCGTGGGTGATCAGGATGATCGCCGAGCCGAACTCCTGCTGGAGGTCGCCGAGCAGGTCGAGTATCTGGGCCTGCACGGTCACGTCCAGCGCCGTCGTCGGTTCGTCGGCGATGAGCAGGTCGGGGTCGCAGACCAGTGCCATGGCGATCATCGCGCGCTGGCGCATGCCGCCGGAGAACTGGTGCGGGTAGTCGTCGACCCGGAGTTTCGCATTGGGGATGCCGACCTTGTCCAGCATCTCGATGGCCCGGTGGCGCGCCTCGCGCTTGGAGGCGCCGGTGTGCTTGCGGTACGGCTCGGATATCTGGCGGCCCACCGTGTAGTACGGGGACAGGGCCGTCAGCGGGTCCTGGAAGATCATGGCCATCTTGTTGCCGCGCAGCTTCTCCAGCTTCCGTTCCCCGGCGCCGGTCAGTTCCTGGCCGTCCAGCAGGATCTCGCCGGTGACCTCCGTCGTCCTGGGGTCGTTCAGGCCGAGCACGGTGAGGTTGGTGACGGACTTGCCGGACCCGGACTCGCCGACGATGCCGAGCGTCCGGCCGCGTTCGAGGTCGAAGGACAGCCCGTCGACGGCCTTGACGATGCCGTCCTCGGTGGAGAAGCGGACGTACAGGTCGCGTACGGAGAGGAAGGAGCCGTCGGCACTGGGGGCGGGGGCGCCCGCGCTCTTGGTGACTGTGGTCATCTCGTCAGGGCTCCTAGGCGAGGCGCACGCGCGGATCGATGAAGGCGTAGGTGGCGTCCACCAGGATGTTGAAGACCACGATGGCCCCGGAGCTGACGAGCATCACACCCATCAGCATGGGCAGGTCTGTGAGCTGCACGGACTCCACGGCCAGCCGTCCGACGCCGTGCAGCGTGAAGGTGTACTCCGTGATCATCGCGCCGCCGAGCAGGGAGCCGAGGTCCATACCGAAGATGGTGATGATGGGGGCGATGGCGCCGCGCCAGGCGTAGCGGAAGAAGACCGTACGGCTCGACAGTCCCTTCGCCCGCGCGGTGCGCACATGGTCTTCCTGGAGCTGCTCGACCATCTGGGAGCGGGTCATACGGCTGTAGTTGGCCATGAAGATCAGCGAGAGCACCAGCCAGGGCAGCAGCATGCCGCTGAACCACTTCCCCGGGTCGTCGGTGATCGGGTGGTACGCGGGCTGGTCCATGATGGCCAGACCGCTGACGAACCACGCCAGGCACAGCACGCCGACGAAGTAGATCTGCATGGACTGGCCGAGCAGGGACAGCGAGCTGAAGAACTTGTCGATCCAGGTGCCGCGCCGCCACGCGGCGATCATCCCGATGCCGACACCGGCCACCAGGAAGACGGCGGCGCCGCCGAGGGCGAGCGAGAGCGTGGTGGGGAAGCGGTCCACGATGGTGGCCCAGACCGGCTCCTGGGTCACGAAGGAGTAGCCGAAGCAGGGCGCGTCGCAGTGCCCGACGGGGAAGTCGCGGCCCGCGAAGACGCCGACCATGAAGTCCCAGTACTGAACGGGGACCGGCTTGTCCAGGCCGAGGTTCTTGTTGATCATGGCCAGGGCCGCCGGGTCGCAGTTCTTGCCGCATGCCAGCCGGGCGGGCTCGGCGGGCAGCGCGAAGAAGAGGAAGAACGTGATCGCGCTGATGAGTACGAGGATCACGATCGCGCCGAGGGATCGGCGGGCGAGGAATCTCAGCATGGCATCGCGGGTCTTCCGGGTCGGTAGGGGCGGCCGCCCGGCCGCGCCCGCTGGTGCGGGGCGGCGGCCGGGCCGCCAACGGCGTGGGTGGTGCCGCTACTTCACGAAGACGGCGGTGGGGTCCACGCCGCCGTACGGCTCGTGGAACTTCACCCCGCCGATGCCGGAGCCCCAGAGGGTGAACAGCCGGTTGTAGAAGACCGGGATCTGCGGGATCTCCTCGGTGAGGATCTTCTCCCCGAGCTTGGTCCACTGGGGGGCGGCCTCGTTCACATCCGCGAGGTTCGCGATCCGGTCGATGTCCTTGTTGACGGACGGGGAGTTCAGGTGGGAGTAGTTCGGCGAGTCGTCGTAGACGTTCTCGCCGCCGTACACCGGCGGGACGACGGTCGAGGCGGACGGCCAGTCGGCACCCCAGGACGACCGGTACAGGTCGTACTGGTTCTTCACCTTGCCGATCTGCGTGTAGTACGTACTGCGGTCGATCTCCTTCTTCTCGACCTTGAACCCGGCCTTCTCCAGGGCGCGTTCGACGACGACCGAGGCGTCCTGCGCGGGCTTGTCGTTCCCGTACGCGTAGACGATGCGGTAGCCCTCCTCGCCCGCCTCCTTCAGCAGCTCCTTCGCCTTCTTGATGTTGCCGCCGGGGTACTTCTTCTTCTCGAACGGGTCGAACTTGGCGTTGTGCCCCTTGAGCGTCGGGCCGACCAGCGACCCGGCGATCTCACCGGCCTTCGGCCCGCCGTACTGCTGGAGGTACTGGCCGTTCGGGAACGCCCAGGCCAGCGCCTCGCGGACCTTCTTGTTCCGCACCCGGCTGGTGTTGATGCTGACGACGTCCACATACGGCTGGGTGCGGGTCAGCGAACGCCTCATCGCGTCCTTGTCCTTGAGTACCGTGGAGATCTGTGAGGCGTCGACCGCGTTCGTCCAGGTCATGCCGTTCTTGTCGGCACCCTTGTCGGCCTGGAGGCGGCGCGTGGAGTCCACCCACTGGTGGCCGAAGGAGACCTCGAACTTGTCCACGTACTGGTGCCTGATCGGGTCGGTCTTCGGGTCCCACTGATCGTTCTTGACGAACGTGATGCCCTTGCCCGGCTTGAAGCTGGAGATCTTGTACGGGCCCGACGCCACCGGCGCCTTGTCGTACTTCTCCTTGGTGTCCTTGCTCGCCGGGACAGCGCCGATGTTGGGCATCCCGACGGCGAACGGGACCTCCGCACGCGGCTGGTCGAAGTGGAAGATGACGGTCTTGTCGTCCGGCGTGTCCAGCACGGACTTGGGCAGGTGGTCACCCTTGTACGGGCCGTCCGGCAGCGCCTTGCGGTAGCTCTGGCCCTTCCCCGAGAGCCACTGCTGGAGGTACGTGGGCCCATTGGTCTGGTACTTCGCGTACAGCCGCTCGACGGCGTGCCGGACGTCCTTGGACGTGATGGGCGTGCCGTCCTCGAACTTCAGCCCGTCCTTGAGGGTGTACGTCCAGGTCTTGCCGCCGTCCGAGGACTTGCCCGTGTCCGTCGCGAGGTCGCCGACCAGCTTGGTCTTCCCGGTCTTGGCGTCGATCTGGTAGTTGGTCAGCGTGCGGTTGTAGACCGTCTGCATGATCAGCTCGTCGCTGACGTAGATCTGCCCGGGGTCCAGGTGCTCGAAGGCGTCGCGCTGGAGGACGCTGACCGTGCCGCCCTTCTTGGCGCCTGGCAGATCCTTCGCGGGGCCCGCGGAGTCGGCGCTGGAGCCGAGGGTGATGCCCTGGGCCTCCATCGACGGCTCTTTGGAGTTGTCGTTGTCGGAGCTGCCCCCGCCCTCGCTGCACGCCGTGAGCACGAGGGCTCCGGCGGCCAGCGCGATGGCGCAGGTCCTGGCTCTGGATGTGCGGTTGACCGTCATGGTTGTGAAAGCACCTGCCTCATCGGACGAACACTGCTGCCACTGCTGCCTGCCGGGTGGCGCTCCGCTGTCGGCGCCTGTCGTGCGTGCGGGGCCTTGCGGGCCGACACCTGCCGGCGTCCTGCCGCCTGCTGTCACCGCGTGGTTTTCGGGTCCATGGCGTCCCGGACCGAGTCCCCGAGCAGGTTGAAGGCGACTACGAAGATCACCATCGCGACGCCGGGGAAGAACATGTAGGTGATGTCGCCCTCGTAGAACTGGGCGCCCTTGGCGAACATCCGGCCCCAGTCCGGGGTCGGTTCCACCACGCCGACACCGAGGAAGGACAGCCCCGCCTCCGCTGTCACGAACATCGGCAGCATCAGGGTCGACTGCACGAGGATCGGCGTGCCCAGGTTGGGCAGCAGCTCCTTGCGGACGATGCGCCAGGGCGAGGCGCCGGTCACCCTGGCCGCTTCGATGAACTCGCGCTCGCGCAGCGACAGCACCTGGCCGCGCAGCAGCCGCGCCAGCTGCATCCAGCCGAGCAGCCACAGCACCAGGACCAGGGCCGTCACCCGCAGATAGGTGGGTGTCTCCTTCTGCGGGCTGACGAACAGCGCGGTGATCACCGGCATGAACGCCACGAAGAACAGCTGCTGGGGGAAGGAGAGGAGCAGGTCGATGACGCGGCCGAGGAAGTAGTCGGTGCGGCCGCCGGCGTACCCGGCGACGACGCCCACGATGATGCCGGTGAGGGTGGAGAGCACCGTCGCCGCCAGGCCGATCAGCAGCGAGGTGCGGATGCCGTAGACGAGCTGCATCATCACGTCACGGCCGAGGTTGGGCTCGATGCCGAACCAGAACTCGCCGTCGATGCCGCCGTTGGGCTTCATCGGGTAGCCGGTGACGCTGTCGAGCAGCTCGGGGCGGTCCAGACCGTAGGTGGTGTACGCGTCCTTGCCGTACAGCCAGGAGATCACCGGGGCCAGGACGGCGACGGCGAAGAAGAACAGCACGATGAAGGCGGAGATCACTCCGGCCTTGTCCCGCTTGAAGCGCCGCCACATCAGCTGGCGGGGGGAGAGACCGATCAGCGTCTCGACCACCGCGGGGTCGCCCGGGCCGTCCTTGGGGACGCCGGGGCCCGCGGGACCGGCAGTCGGCTCGGCCCCTGCCGCCGCGGCCTGGGATGGACTCGTCATCGCGTAGCGCCCCCGCACTTCATCACTCGCCGTGCCGTGCCCCGTGGACTCCTCGCGGACGCTGGTTGTACGCCGCCAGATGAGCGGACTTTCGCAATGAATTCGCAGCTCAGTCAAGGGTCTGACCGAGGGTTAAATCAGGTTCTCGGTCTTCTTGAGCGAAGGTTTTGCAGATTGAGGTCACTGCGTGCTTGACAATGATCAATTCTGCGCGGCAGACGCTCATAAAAGGCCATCAAATGCGTTAACAAGCAGGCAACTTCACTGTCGCAACGCCGTTATACGGACGCGGCATGCTCAACAGCGTACGGCCGTGCGGGTGCCGTGGACCGGCCGGGGACAGCGGGAAAACGCCGCCCCCGGCCGGTCGTCACCCCGCCGCGTCCACTCTTCGCAGTTCTGGCCAGAGATTTCCGCCGCCCACGCGCTTTGCCGGTGTTTCCCTTTCATTGGTTCCACCTTTGACGGTTTCACTGGGGGCCGCCCACGCGATCAGTTTCATCTTTCTCAAAGATTCTCCCCGCGCGCATATTGAGCGACGTGAGCCGTGGGTAGACCTGTGGTGCCGGGCGGGGGCTTTGGCGGGGCAGGGGGGCGGTCAGCATGGGCGAAGGCAGGACCATCACACGCGGGACGCGGGTGTTCGGCGCGTTGTACTGCGCGGTGCTCGGAGCCGTCTCGCTGGCCTGGATCATCCGCGACCTCGACGAGCTGGAGAAGGGCAGCCACCTGTGGTGGAACTGGGTGGGCATCCCGTACAACGCGTACACGGGCGCCCTGATCGGCTCCTCCTACTACGACCTCCTGCTGCTCGTGCTCTACGCCGTCGTCGGGATAACCGCGCTGCGTTCGGCCTCGGCGGGCGGCGCCTTCGTCGCCGTGGCGCTGGCGACCATCGTCCTGCGGCTGCCCACGCTGTGGAACCTCGAAGCCGACTGGATGCAGGGCCTCCCCGAGGGACTGAAGACCCGTGCGTCCCTCACCGCCTGGGCCGGGGTTCTGCTCAGCGCCGCGTTGATCCTCGCGGTGGCGCTCTCCCGGCGGCCGCCCGCCGCGGCGGGCCAGGGGTACGGGGCGCAGGTTCCGGCCTGGCCCTCCGACCCCGGGCCGCCCTCGCGGCCTTCGACAGCCGCCGCTGTGACCGCCTTCCTCTTCCTCGTCGGGCTGGGCGGTGTGCTCGCGGCCTGGCAGATCTACTTCGCGCAGCAGCTGGAGTGGGAGTCGTACAAACGCCAGCTCACCGGCGAGCAGCAGCTGCTCTCCGTGCTGGACCAGCCCGATGGGTGGGCCGCCTGGGCGCTGGTCGCGCTCGCACTGCTGGCGGGCGGTCTCGCGCTGGGCCGGGCGCCCATCGCGCGGCCGCTGGGCATGACGGCGGCGTTCCTGATCACCGGCTTCGCGGTCGCCGACTCCTCTAAGATCATCAAGCAGGACTGGCTCGACCACATGGATGACCTGCCCACGAGCGGCAAGCTCTTCGTGGTCTCGTCGTTCGTCGAGGTGTTCGCCGGGCTGATAGCCCTGCTGGTGCTCGCGCCGCGCGGACCGAGCCCCATCGGCGCGCCGGACGGCTGGGGTCAGCCCGGCCCGCCCTACGGGGACGGCTACGACGACCAGGCCCAGGGCTACGGCTACCCGGCCGGCGGTTACCCGGCCGGTGGCTACCAAGGTGACGGCTTCCAGGGGGACGGCTACCAGGGCGGTGGCTATCAGGACGGCGGTTACCAGGGCGGTGGCTATCAGGACGGTGGGTACCCAGGTGATGCGGGAGGCGGTGGTTACGGCGGGGGCTACGGCTCACCGCCGCCGCCTCCGGGGCCGCCGCCACCGCCGTCTCCGCCGCCGGGCTGGTAGCCGACGCGAGGTCCGGAGGGCCCGGGGAGGGATACAGACCCACGGGAGAGCAGGCCCGGGCACAGCCAACCAGCGGCGCCCGGACCGGACATGGCAGTGTCGGTTACGCCTTCGGGTCGCTCTCCGCGGCGGTCCCGCCGCCTGCGGCGGTGGGCTGGTCGAGGCCGAGCGAGCGCCGCAGGAAGTCGACCTGGAGCAGCAGGAGGTTCTCGGCGACCTGCTCCTGGGGCGTCATATGGGTCACCCCGGACAGCGGCAGCACCTCGTGCGGGCGGCCCGCGGCGAGCAGCGCAGAGGAGAGCCGCAGGGTGTGCGCGGCGACCACGTTGTCATCGGCGAGCCCATGAATGATCATCATCGGCCGGGCCTGGTCCGCCGCTCCTGACAGGCCCTCGTCGGTGATCAGCGAGTTGCGCGCGTACACCTCGGGCTGCTCGCCGGGGTGACCCAGGTACCGCTCGGTGTAGTGCGTGTCGTACAGCCGCTGGTCGGTGACGGGGGCGCCCACGATGCCCGCGTGGAAGACGTCGGGACGGCGCAGCACGGCGAGCCCGGCCAGGTAACCGCCGTACGACCAGCCGCGGATGGCGACCCGGCCGAGGTCGAGCGGGAAGCGGTCCGCGAGCCCGTGCAGCGCGTCGACCTGGTCCTGCAGGGTGACAGCGGCGAGCTCGTTCCGGACGGACTTCTCCCAGCCGGGGGAGCGGCCGGGGGTGCCGCGGCCGTCGGCGACGACGACGGCGAAGCCCTGGTCGGCGAACCACTGCGAAGTGAGGTGCGCGTTGTGCGCGGCGACCACGCGCTGCCCGTGCGGCCCGCCGTACGGGTCCATCAGGACCGGCAGCGGCCCGTCGCCGTCCGCGTAACCGGTGGGCAGCAGGACCGCGCACGGAATGTCCCGCTCGCCCGCGAAGACCAGCTGCGGCCTCGCCTCGATGACGGGCCGGTCCGCGTGGCTGACGATCTCCGCGAGCCGCTGCCACTCGTCGGGGCCGTGCTCGTCATCCGCGCGTACGACCTCGACCCGGACACCCGGACGGTCCAGGCTCACCGACGGCAGGACCAGGACCTGACCGCCGCGCACGGCGGACGTCACGGCCGGGTAGGGGAGTTGGCCGACCGGCTCCCACCCTGTGTGCGCATGCGGCACGGGAGAGGTTCCCCGCGACTCCGTCCGGGGGAAGTCGGGGCCGCCGCCGCTGCGGAACCACGCGCGGTACACCCCGATCTCGCCCGGCGCGCCGGGAAGCCCGGCCTCCTCGCCGGTGGACGCGGAGAACAGCACGTCCCGCTCGCCGATGTCGAGGACCGCGCGCACGTGCAGCGCTCCCGACGTCAGCCGCTGATCACCGACCATCAGCACGCGCGCACCGGCTTCGTCGGCGATCCGCACCAGCTGGCCGTCCGGCGTCCACGCGGGCACCCCGGGGAAGAGGTCAAGCCATGCCTCGTCCTCGTCGGCGTGCACGGTGCGGGTCTCGCCGGTCACCGGGTCGACCGTCAGATACCGCTGGGTGCCCTGGTCACGGGCCTGGACGAGCAGCAGCGGCGGGCCGTCCGCCGACCAGTGCACGCGCGCCAGGTACGGGAAGCGCACCTGGTCCCAGATCACCTCCGTGCGCCTGCCGTCGAGGCCGAGGACGAAGAGCGTGACCTTGGCGTTGGCGGTGCCCGCGGCCGGGTAGGCGACCTTGGCCGGTTCCCGCTCGGGGTTGGCCGGGTCGGCGATCCACCAGCGCTCCACGGGCGCCTCATCCACCCGCGCCACCAGCAGCGCGTCGCTGTCGGGCGACCACCAGAAGCCCCGGGAGCGGTCCATCTCCTCGGCGGCGATGAACTCGGCGAGACCGTACGTGACGTCCTCGGCCTCCGCCTCGGCCAGCGCTCGGTCGTCCTTGCCCTCGCTGCTGACGACGCGCAGCGCGCCGCCCGCCGCGTAGGCGACGTGCCGTCCGTCGGGCGACGGACGCGGATCGACGACCGGTCCACGCGCCTCACCCAGGGGCAGTTCACGGGTGGTCCCGGCCCGCAGCTCGGCGAGGAACAGCCGTCCTGACAGCGCGAAAGAGGCCAACTCGACGGCATTGTCCGTCGCGTAGCCGACGACCCCGGCGGCGCCCTCGCGGCTGCGCTCGCGGCGCGCCCGCTCCTCGGCCGACAGTTCCTCCCCGGCGCCGCCCAGCAGCACGGCGGGGTCCGCCGCCGGATACTCCCTGCCCTCGGCGACATCGAGGACCCAGAGCAGGTTCGCCCGGTCGCTGCCGCCGGGTGAGCGCAGGAAGACCACGCGCGCGCCATCCGGGGACACGCTGAAGGCACGTGGCGCGCCGAGAGTGAAGCGCTGTGTGCGCGCGTACTGCCGAGGAAACGAGAGCTGTCCGGTCATGCGCCCGAGCCTACGGGCCAACCCCCGGGCAAGGCTGCCCTCCGGGCCGCATTCCGTCCGGATACCGGAGGTTGGGCGGGGGATAGCGGACGGCAGGGGCGGGGACAGGGGCTGGCTGGGGATGAGTCTGGGGGTCCCCCCCCCGGGGGCGCCGCGCGCTGGTGGGGCGGAGGCTGTTCGCAGCGGCACATGCGAACAGGCATGCGCCCCTGTCATGCTCCCGTGCACCGAGACGTGCGGGCGCACGGAAAGTTATGATCCTTCGCGCAGAGTGGGTATGACTCTCCTGCCGCGACGCGATCCGTGGGTGCGGGAGTCCGTGGCCGCTCCGCGAGCGAAGTCCTTTGAAGTCCTGCGAAGTCCTTACGTCCGACGCGTGAACCTGGAGGTGAGCCGCTGTGGCACTCTCGATTTCAGCGGTGTTGCTGCTGGCGATCATCGTCTACCTGCTGGTGAAGAAGTCCGGGCTGAAGGCTGGTCACGCGGTGGTCTGCGTGATGCTGGGCTTCTACCTCGCCAGCTCGTCCGCCGCCCCGACCATCGACGAACTGGGGAACAACGTCGCGGGCGTCATCGGTGACATAAAGATCTGAGTGTTCACGGGCGCACGGCGAAGCTTCGATGACCCACCCCTCCCCGCCCCGTCTCCGGGGAGCGGGGCGGGCTCGTAGGCTGTCCTGTATGACCGTCCTCCCCGCCCGGCGTCTTCTCCTGGTGCACGCGCACCCGGACGATGAGTCGATCAACAACGGCGCCACCATGGCCGCGTACGCCTCGGCAGGCGTGCACGTCACGCTGGTGACCTGCACCCTCGGCGAGGAGGGCGAGGTGATCCCGGCGGACTTGGCGCACCTGGTCGCCGACCCGGCCGCCGCCACTCTCCAGGGTGATCCAGCGCGTCAACAAGCCCCCTCGCCCCATGGGGTCGCGTCACCGCATGAGGAGAACCCCAGACCGGTCAGCGCCCTCGGCGCGTACCGGGCCGGTGAACTCGCCGCGGCGATGAAGGAACTGGGCGTCACCGACCACCGCTTTCTCGGCGGCCCCGGCCGGTTCCGCGACTCGGGGATGATGGGCCTGCCGCAGAACCGGCTCCCCGGGGCCTTCTGGCAGGCCGACACCGACGAGGCCGCCACGTGCCTGGTGGAGGTCATCAGGGAGATCAGGCCGCAGGTGCTCGTCACGTACGACCCGAACGGCGGCTACGGCCACCCCGACCACATCAAGGCGCACCGGGTCGCGACGCGCGCGGCGGAACTCGCCGCCGAGCCCGGCTTCCGCCGCGACCTCGGCGACGCCCATGAGATCGCCAAGACCTACTGGAACTGTGTGCCGCGCTCCGTCATCGAGGAGGGCTTCGCGCGGCTGCGTGAGCTGGCCGAGCGGCCCGGGGGCGGTCCGTTCCCCGGCATCGCCTCGGTGGCGGACGTGCCCGGCGTGGTCGAGGACGAGTCGGTGACGGCGGCGGTCGGCGGCAGCGCGTACGCGGCGGCGAAGGCGGCCGCGATGCGGGCGCACGCCACCCAGATCACCGTGGACGGCGACTTCTTCGCCCTCTCGAACAACCTGGGCCAGCCGCTGCTCACGACCGAGTACTACCAGCTCGCCGAGGGGCAGCCCGGGCCGCAGGCCCAGGCCGGGCACGAGAACGACCTGTTCGCCGGAGTGGTCGTATGACCGGGAAGCGCGACGGCGCACGGCGCGCGCGAGCCGCTTCGGGCAAGGGAGCCGCCGAGCGGCAGCCGCAGAAGGCCGCGGGAGGCGCGCGGTCGAAGGCGGGCGCGCGTAAGGACGCGGCAGCGGGCGGCGCGAGCCCGGCCGCGGACCCGCACATCGATACGCATACACACACGGATGCGGGCACGAGTATGGATAGGGGTACGGACACGAGGACGGATACGGGTGCGGGTGTGAGTGCGAAGGCTGCTGGCGGCGGTCCTGGCCGGGGCGCTGCTGGCGCGACCGGCGCGGGGCGGGCGAAGAACGCGACGTCCGGCGGCGACGCGGGCAAGGCCGACGGAGGCGTCGGCTCCCGTGGCTCCCGTGCGGGCGCCGGCGCTCGGGCGGGCGCGGCGAGTGGTTCGAGCACCGGCGCGGGCGCCCGGGGCGCGGGCGGCGGAACGGCTGAGCCGGGTGCCTGGCTGACCAAGCCGTTCAGTCCGGCCCGGATCGGGTGGTACGCGCTGCTACTGGTGGCGGGCGCCGTCGTCGGCATCGCGGGCGCGCTGGTGCAAGCGGCCTGGTTCCCGGGCGGGTTGCTGCTGGCGCTGCTCGGCATCGCCGCGCTGTGTTACGGGGGGCTGCGGGCCCTCGGCACGCGGGGCGGCGGCTGGTCTCCGGCGGGCGGCTGGCTGGTGATCGTGCTGTTTCTTACCGCGACCCGGCCGGAGGGCGACTTCGTGTTCGGTACGGGAGTCGGCTCGTATCTCTTCTTGCTCGGCGGCATGTTCACGGGTGTGATGTGTGCCACGGTGCCGAAGCTGCCGCAACCGGCGGCCCCGGCGGCCCGACTTGGGAAATGACGTCACGTTTTAGGTGTGACGTCCACAGATAGCTGAGTGCCGTGCCGTGGACCCGCTTGGAGTGGGGAAACGGCGGCCGACAAGTGCTGGTCGGCGGTGCCCAGTATGGTGGTGCGCGCCGCCGAGCCTCCCCTGGCCTACGGCGTGGGGAACCCCAGCGCGAGATGGGGGGCGGCGGAGCTAACTGGGAGAACCTGCTTTGAGCCGTGAATCTGACAGTTCGTCCTCCGGGCCCCAGGGTCGCGGCGATGCCGCGTACCCGTCGGGTACCCCGCCGTACGGATCGCGCCAGTATCCGTCGCCGCACCCGACCCAGGAGGCCCCGTACGACAACGTTGACGGTGACGCCCCTGAGGCGGCGCCGACCCGGCCCGAGGAGCCGAAGACAGAGACCACTTTGACCACCCGCATCCGGATCAACATCCCGGGTTCGCGGCCGATCCCGCCGGTCGTCGTGCGGAAGCCGGTCAACGAGGACAGTTCCGCCGGTCCTGGCACCGGCGACGGTTCCGCCTCGGGTCCCGCTTCCGGGACCGGGCGTGAGCAGCGCGCGGGTGGTGGCGGCGCGACCGGTTCCCAGCAGGGTGGCGCGGGGGGCGGCTCGGCCTCCCGTAGCGGCTCCGGGTCCGCTCCGGGGGCGAAGCCGGGTGGCGGTTCCGGTCCGGCCGTTCCGCCCGCGGGCGGCACCACGTCCGGCACCGGCAGCTCCTCGGCGGCCGGTGAGCCGCAGCGGAAGGACCCGGAGCGGACCAGCGACTGGTTCGCGCCCCGCAAGTCCCGGCCTGGGCAGAACGCGTCCACCACGGCCAACTCGCCGCTGCCCGGCCCGCCGGTGACGCCGGAGAGCACCCAGGAGACGACGCAGCCCTTCGCCGTCTTCGACGCGGACGCCCTGTACGGCGACGCTCAGGACGGCCCCGGCGCGGGCGGCGCCCCCCAGGCTGACCAGCCGCCGTACTTCCAGCAGGGCCAGCAGGGCCAGCAGGGCCAGCAGGGCCAGCAAGGCGGCGGCGCGGGCGGAGCGATGGGCGTCCCCGAGGGCGATCCGCTGACCGACCCGCTGACCGACCCGCTGCCTGACCCGCTGACCGATCCGCTGCCCGGCCCGTTGGGTGACCCGCTGACCGATCCGCTGGGCGGCTACCCGGGCATGGGGCCTGGCGCTGACGGCGGCATCGGCGCCGGTGCGCCGGGCAGGGGACCGGACGGTGCCGCCGCCTTCCCGCCCGGCCCGCCCGGCTATCCGTCGGCGGACCGCATGGGGCGTACGGACACGCCGCCCGACGGCTTCCCCAGCCCGTGGCTGAACGGCACCGGTCCCAGCGGACCGGCCGGACCGGCTGGTCCGACCGGCGGTCCCACCACCGGGGACATGCCGGTGCCGCCGCCGGACTTCCCGCCGCCGCCCGGCCTCACTCCGCCGCCCGGCGCGAACCCCGCCGCAAGCTTCAGCTCTCCCGGCTTCGACGGCCCCGGCCTCGGCGGGACCGGGTTCGACGGGACTGGTTTCGACGGCGCTGGTTTCGATGGAGCCGGCTTCGACCGCGCGGGCTTCGACGGCGCCGGTGGGCCCGGTTTCGACGGAGCCAGCGCCGGTGGTCCCCGTGTGGACCAGCCCGGCGGCGGCGACACCGCGCGGCTGACGCCGCAGCACCCGGGGTCGCCGTCCGCGCCGCCGCCCGGCCCCGGTGCCGCCGGTGGCCTCGGAGCGACGACGCGCAGCGGCCCGGGCAAGGCTTCTGGCAAGGCCGGGGGCAAGGCTTCCGGTAAGGGCGCGGGAACGTCGTCGGGCAAGGGCGGGCCCGCGAAGGGTGCCGCGACCGGCGAGTCCGAGCAGACCGAGAGCGAGCGCGCGGCCCTCGCCGCCCTGGACGCGCTCGCCGCGCGAGGCGGCGCCCCGCCCGAGCACGTCTCCGGGAACACCCTGGTCAGTGGCGTTCCCGTGGTCCCGCCCAGCGACGGCGGGGGGCAGCCGGCGGCCTCCGGCGGCGACAGCGTCCCGCCCGCCGCACCGGCGCCCGCGCCGAGTGGTGGCGGAGGCGGCGGCAAGGCCAAGAAGAAGGGCCGCTCCAAGCTGGTGATGGCCGCGGTCGGGGTGATCACCGTGGCGTGTGTGGCGTACGGCGCCGGTCTGGTCCTCGGCCACGCGGACGTGCCGAACGGCACCACCGTCCTCGGCATCGACATCGGCGGCACCTCCAAGGAGGAGGCCGTGAAGAAGCTCGACTCCGAGCTGGGCAACCGTACGACCGCGCCGCTCAAGGTGTCCGTCGACGGCGAGCAGCTGGAGCTGAAGCCTGCCGTCGCCGGTCTGTCGATCGACACCGAGGCGACCGTGCGGGCCACCGCCGGGCGTGACTACAACCCGGTCACCGTGGTCGGCTCGCTCTTCGGCGGCACGAAGGAGGCCGACGCCGAGGTCACCGTGGACGAGGAGAAGCTCAGGGATGCCCTGAAACGGCTGGCGGGCGGCTCGGGGACGGCCAGGGAGGGCACGATCAAGTTCGAGCCCGGCAAGGCCGTCGCCGTGTACGGCAAGGCGGGCAAGGCGCTCGATGTCGACAAGTCGGTACAGGTCATCTCCGACGCGTACCGCGAGCGCGCGGCGACGGGCAAGAACCGGGCCATCGCGCTGCCGAGCGTCTCCAAGAACCCGAAGGTCTCGAACGCTGAGATCGACAGGAAGATGAAGTCGTTCGCCGAACCCGCGATGTCGGGCCTGGTCACGGTCCAGGCCGGGGCTGCCAAGATCCAGTTCGGCCCGGACCGCTCGCTGCCGCAGATCCTCTCCATGCGCGTGGTCAAGGGAGACCTGGTCGAGCACTTCGACCTCGACGCGATAGAGGCGCTGTACGGCCAGACCTTCGACGGGGTCCTGATCGAACGCGGCGACGGCAGCAAGACGCCTGTAAAGCCCACGGATGTGGCGACCGCGATGGGCCGGGCGCTGACCGGCAAGACGCCCGCCGAGCGCGTGAGCGTGATCCCCGGAGCGACCGTCGGCTGATCTGATCTGGTTTGACCAGACCTGGGGCGGGGCGGCAGGCCGGACCCCGGCCCGCCGCCGCCTCCCAGGGGCCCCACCCGCAGCCGCCGTCCGGCCCCGCCCATCCGGGCGGGGCCGGACGCCGTTACGGGCGGGGCGGGCGGCTGTGCCGAGGTGGCGCCGACGGCTGTTTCGAGCAGTGTGGGTGGTTGCTTTCGAGCAGTACGGGCGGTCGCTCCGGACGGTTGTTCCGTATGGCTGCCCGGCCGGTTGCCTCGTACGGCTGTCCCGTACGGCTGTCCCGGACGGGTGTCTCTGTCGGCGCGCGTCACCGTGCCGAGCCGTGCCGACAGGTACGTACGCCGACAGGCACGTACTCAGCCGACAAGTGCCTACTAAAGCCGACGGGTACGTACTAAGCCGACAGGTGCGTACGAGGCCGACAGGCGCGTACTCAGTTGAGCAGCGCCCGTGCCGCGCGCGCCTGCCTGAGGACCGTTTCCGCCGCGCTTGGCTCCATCGCCGAGATGACCTCCGCGTACTCCTCCATCTCCCGCGCCCCGTGGGCGAAGTCGCCGCGCTGCACGAGCAGTTCCGCGTGCTCGTAGCGCAGGCGCGCCGGGTGGCTCGGCAGAAGCAGGGACAACTCGACCGCCCACAACTGCACATCGCTGCGCTCGGGGCGGGCGGCGGCCCAGGCCCGGATGTTGTTGAGCACGCGCAGCACGATCTCCAGCGGCTCGGCGGGCGCGAGCATCGCCGGGGAGAGCGGGGTGCCGGTGGCACCGGCGACCAGCAGCGCCGCGTCGTCTCCCGAGAGCGGACGGCCGCCGTCGAACGGGTCCACGAGGGCGTGCCGGCCCATCGGATCGCCGAAGCCGATGATGAAATGGCCGGGCAGCGCCACCCCGTACACCGGTGCTCCCGCGCGCCTGGCCACCTCCATCCACACCACGGACAACAGGATCGGCAGCCCTCTGCGGCGCCGCAGCACCTCGTGCAGCAGGGAGGACTCCAGGCGCCGGTAGTCGGCCGGGGTGCCGCGGAAGTCGCAGCGTTCGCCGAGCAGCCTGGCCAGCGCGGTGGCCCAGCCGTCGGGGCCGCCGGGGGCGAACGGCAGGAGCCCGGCGAGCCGGTCGAGTTCGATCTGGGCCTCGTCGATTCCCTCCTGGCCCAGCTCCTCGTCGGCCTCGGCGCCGACCAGCAGACAGAGCAGCGCCAAGTCCGGCCGCTCCTCGCGGGCTGCCTCGGCGAACTGCCGCCGTCGGTCCGTGATGTCGTACATGCGTGCCTCGTACCCGCTCAGTGGGCGTCGTCCCGGGGGGCGCGCCAGTGGTGGTAGGAGTGGTGTGTGGTGAAGCCCATGCCGTCGTAAAGGGCGCGCGCTCCCTCATTGTCCGTCTCGACCTGGAGATACGCCGCCGACGCGCCCTCGTCCAGGGCCTTACGGGCCAGAGCTGTCATCACGGCCCCGGCCAGCCCCAGCCGCCGGTGCCCGGGGGCGACCTCGACCGCGGTGAACCCTGCCCAGCGGCCGTCGATCACACAGCGGCCGATCGCGGCGACGCCGCTGCCCGTCTCCGCCCCCGCTTCGGCCCCTGTTCCCGCCCCGGCGCTGTCCGTGCCCGCCGCGCCGCCGGTTTCGCCGGGACTCTCCCGTACGGTCGCGAACCACACCGAGGGCCCGCCGCACAGCACCTTCCGCACCTCGGGGCCAGGGCGGCTGAACCGCTGGTAGCGGGCCAGCCAGGCGTCGTCGATGTCGCGGGACAGCTCGACGCGCGCGGCCCCGGCGTCCGGGAGCGGGCGGTCGGCGATCGGCGCCAGGGCGGCGATGCGCACCAGCGCGGAGACCTCGCGCGTCCAGCCGCGCTCGGCGAGCGCTTCGGCAAGCTGCTCCTGGGTCCCCTGTGCTCCGGTGCTGACCTGGATGTACGCGGGCAGCCCTCGTTCGGCGTACCATGCGGTCACCCGGCGCAGCGCCTCATCGAGGGGCAGTTCGGGGTCGCCGAGCGGCAGTACGGAGTTGGCGCGCCGGGTGAATCCGGCAGCCGCGCGCAGCTCCCAGCCGGGCCCCGAGCCAGGGCCCGCCGGGCTCAGCCGCTCTTGTTCGACCGGCGGCCAGGCGCGAGCCGCCACGCGGTCGAGCTCGCGCGCATTGGCGGCGGGGCCGCGCCGCCGGACGGGGGCGTCGCCCGGCCGGGCGCCGGGTGCGGGCGGGATGACCTTGCCCGCGACGAGCGAGGCTTCCGCGACGCGGACCTCCTCCCCGCCGCGGCGGGTGATCCAGAGCACACCCCCTGTCCACGATGTGAGCACCCCTACCGTGTCGGTGAACTTCTGGGGCCCACCCCCTGGATCGTTCAGGCGCCGTACTGATACACGTTTGCCCACGTCAGCGGGGGTGATTCTGACCTCAAGCCGTCCGCCCGTGGTGAACTCCACAGCTCTGTCCGCCCCTCATGTTCGTGTCCTGCCCCGGAACGGAGATACTAGGTGTGGGCATCGACGACGCCGCGCTCCCGCGCGCCACGCGGCGGAGCCGCACACCGGTCCGCCAGCCCTACCGAGGAGGAACGACAGCGTGACCTACGTCATCGCGGAGCCTTGTGTTGACCTGAAGGACAAGGCTTGCATCGAGGAATGCCCCGTCGACTGCATCTACGAGGGCTCCCGGTCCTTGTACATCCATCCTGACGAATGCGTCGACTGTGGTGCGTGCGAGCCGGTCTGCCCGGTTGAGGCCATTTTCTACGAGGACGACACTCCGGAGGAGTGGAAGGACTACTACAAGGCGAATGTCGAGTTCTTCGACGAGCTCGGTTCGCCCGGTGGTGCCTCGAAGCTGGGCCTGATTGAGCGGGACCACCCCTTCATCGCCGCACTCCCCCCGCAGAGCCACGACGAGTGACCGTGAGGTCTGACCGGTCCCGATAGGCTCCGCGCGGTCAGCGCGGTCTCGGTCCCGCATGGCCCTCCGCCGCGCCCTCGGCGCGGGTGGCGGAGCGGCCGCGCGGGGCCGAGGCGTTTCCTCTGCGTTGTACGTGGGCGTTGTACGTAGGCGGGTTCGTCAGCGGGGAAGATCCGGGGACGGCCCCAGCAAAGTTTCCGGAAGTCCAGCATTCCGCGATTCCGGAACGTCCCCGGAATTCCCGCAAAGTTCGTGGAAAGAGAGCACAGCACCGTGTCCCCAGTCTCCGACCGCCTCCCCGTCTTTCCCTGGGACCGGCTTGAGCCGTTCAAGGCCACCGCCGCGGCCCACGCGGACGGCCTCGTGGACCTCTCCGTGGGGACCCCGGTGGACCCGGTCCCCGCGCTGATCCAGCAGGCCCTGGCGGCTGCGGCCGACAGCCCCGGCTACCCCACCGTGTGGGGCACCGTCGCGCTGCGGGACGCCCTCACCGGCTGGGTGGAGCGGCGGCTGGGCGCGCCCGGCGTGGACCACTCCCAGGTGCTGCCCGTCGTCGGGTCGAAGGAACTGGTGGCCGCGCTGCCGGCGCAGCTGGGTCTCGGCCCTGGCGACCGTGTCGCGTTTCCCCGGCTCGCCTACCCGACGTACGAGGTGGGCGCGCGGCTGGCGGGCGCCGAGCCCGTCCCGTACGACCTCGACGTGTTCGCTGACGACGCGAGCGTCGCCGGGCTCGATCCCGCCGGGCTGAAGCTGCTCTGGCTCAACTCGCCGTCCAACCCGACGGGCCGGGTCATGCCGGCCGACGAGCTGCGCCGCGCCGTCGCCTGGGCCAGGCGGCACGGAGTGCTGCTGGTCAGCGACGAGTGCTACCTCGAACTCGGCTGGGAGACCGAGCCCGTCTCCGTCCTGCGTGCGGACGTCTGCGGCGGCTCCTACGACGGTCTCGTCGCCGTGCACTCCCTGTCCAAGCGGTCCAACCTCGCCGGATACCGCGCGGCGTTCCTCGCGGGCGACGCCGCCGTGCTGGGCGAGCTGCTGCGGGTGCGCAAGCACAGCGGCCTGATGGTGCCCGCCCCGGTGCAGGCGGCCACGGTCGTCGCGCTCGGCGACGACGCGCACGTCGCTGAGCAGCGGGAACGCTACGCGCGGCGCCGTGCGGCGCTGCGCACGGCGCTGGAGGCGAACGGGTTCCGCGTCGAGCACAGCGAGGCGTCGCTGTATCTGTGGGCCACCCGCGAGGAGCCGTGCTGGGAGACCGTCGGCGACCTCGCCAAGCGGGGCATCCTCGTCGCGCCCGGCGACTTCTACGGAGTGGCGGGCGAGCGCTTCGTACGGGTTGCTTTCACGGCGACCGACGAGCGGGTCGCCGCGGCGGTTCAGCGACTCAAGGGCTGACAGCGCGGCACGGACGGCGGCAGGCACCCAAAAGGGCCCCGGAAGCGCGTCGCTTCCTGGGCCCTTCGTGCGTAGGGGAGCGCCGGCCGCGGTACGTCAGGTGATCGTCGGCAGGCCGCCGGCCAGGTTGTCGTTCTTCATTCCGCCCTTCAGGAACTCATCCGCGGCCACGGCGTCGGAAGTCTTGTCCAGCACCCTCGCCGAGCCATACGCGGCCTCCTGGACCGGCGGGGCGGCGGTCTTGCCGAGCTTGCCGACCGTCCTGCCCGCGGCCGGAACACTCTGCTTGATCAACTCGCTGCCGACGTGGCCCGTCGTGTCGGTGGCGTGCCGTGAGGTCCTGTCCACCGTCTCGCCCCAGTCGGCATTGTCCGTGGTGCTCAGGCCGGCCTTGTCCATGGGGAGCTGCGCGGGGGCGGCATTGGCCGAACCAGCGGCACCGACCACCGGAGCCGCGCCCGCGGCGACCAGCAGCGCGGCCCGGGCAATCCGACGCGTGAGGGGGAGGGACATAGTGCTCCTTCAACGGTGTGATGCTGATTGACATGCGATGTCCAGCCTGCGGACGCAGTGACTACCGCGCGAGAAGCGTGAAGGTTGCGGGTAAAGAGAGTAAAGAATTGTTAATGAGTCGCATTATCTGTTCGGGTAAAGTGGGTCAATTCGATGCCGAGTTGATCACAAGAGAAGTCGTTGCGGCCCTTTGTCTGCCAGGGATTCGGTGATTTCCCGCCCACTGCGCCTCGCGGACAGGCATGTGGGGCCGTGAATCGCGCGGAGGCGCGCCGCGCACCACTCGATGGAAGTGTTCACCGCACTATTGCGCGAAGCGGTTCGCTTTCAGTGCTTGAGGCTGATCCGGACCTCTGCCGTGGAATTCCCCGAGGATGCTCCCGTGGCTGAGTCGGGAGAGTGAGGGGAATGCCGCGGAACAGTCCGCCAGCCTTTTCCTGAATCCGCCGCGGACCACTCCCGGTCGGCGTAGGAGATCCGGGCGATCCGCAGTTGAGTGGCGTGTGCCATCGCCCAGTGCGCCAGCTCCCAGCCGCGTCGCCCGGGATCGCCGCCCGGGGTGGCCGCCCGTACGGGGACGGCGACCTCATGGCCACCGCGCCCGCCTCGGGCCGTCCCGCCGTCCGTGTCGTCCCCGCCGTCAGTGCCGTCGGTGCCGTCGGTGCCGTCCGACAGCACTTTCGGGCCGAACTCGCGGGCCAGCAGCCTGCGGACCTCCGCCGGGTCGCCGGAGTGCCCGTCGTCCGGGGGCGCGGGGCAGCGGAACGAGGCGGCGAGCCGCCCGGTCAGCGCCGAGGTCAGCAGCGTGGCCTTCGCCTCGTGCTTCGCGTACGCCTGCGGATAGCCGCTGAACTGCACGCGTTGGGCCGCCACCGTCAGCGGCAGCCGCGAGTAGCCGGGGACCTTCACCAGGTCGTCGAAGAACTTCCGGGCCGAGTACACCGGGTCGAGGATCTGCCGCGCGGACCCCCAGCCCTGCGAGGGCCGCTGCTGGAACAGCCCCAGGGAATCCCGGTCGCCGCGCCGGATGTTGCGCAGCCCGGACTCCTGCATGGCGGTCGCGAGCGCGATGGTCACCGCCCGGTCCGGCAGCCCGCGGGAGGAGGCGACCGCGGAGATGGCGGCCGCGTTCACGGACTGCTGCGGGTCCAGCTCCAGGCTCTCGCCATCGGCCCGTACGGTGCAGCGCGGCGGCCCTCCGCCGCCGGTCAGCAGATGCGCCGTCACATACCCGGCCAGCGCGAGAAGCACCGCGCACGCCACTCCCGCACGGACCCGGCGAGCGCGGCTGGAAAGGAAGGGGAGGGACACGCGACACACCGTACTGGAGTGCGTTCATCCACCTCGGCATGGGCCTTGAGCAGGCACGCGGTACGTCCGTCGACCGCCATGCCGCGCGGCTGGACGGCGCGGTGGCCGGCCTCGTCCGGCGGTCGGCCTGTGCCGTGTCAGGCCTGGCTGCGGGGTGGGCCCGCTAGGGTCGCGGGTATGGATCACCCCGCACTCGACCTGTCCGTCGACGCCGCCGAACTGACCGCCCGACTTGTCGACTTTCCCTCCGAGAGCGGCGACGAGAAGGCCCTCGCCGACGCCGTGGAGTACGCCCTGCGCGCGCTGCCGCACCTGAGCGTCGAGCGCGACGGAGACGCGATCGTGGCGCGTACCGACCTCGGACGGGCGGAGCGCGTGGTGCTCGCCGGGCACATCGACACGGTGCCGATCGCCGACAACGTGCCCTCCCGCCTGGACGGCGACGGACTGCTGTGGGGCTGCGGCACCGCCGACATGAAGTCCGGGGTCGCCGTGCAGCTGCGGATCGCCGCCACCATGCCCGCCCCCAACCGCGACCTCACCTTCGTCTTCTACGACAACGAGGAGGTCGCGGCCCACCTCAACGGCCTGAAGCGGCTGGGCGAGAAGCACCCCGAGTGGCTGGCCGCCGACTTCGCCGTGCTGCTCGAACCGACCGACGCCAAGGTCGAAGGGGGCTGCCAGGGCACCCTGCGGGTACGGGTGGAGACCACCGGCAAGCGCGCGCACTCCGCCCGCAGCTGGCTCGGTGAGAACGCGATCCACAAGGCCGCGCCTGTCCTCGCCCGGCTGGCCGCGTACGAACCGCGGCACGTCGACATCGACGGGCTGGTCTACCGCGAGGGGCTGAACGCCGTACGGATCGACGGCGGCCACGCTGGGAACGTCATCCCCGACGCCTGCGCCGTCACCGTCAACTTCCGCTTCGCCCCGGACCGGTCGGAGGAGGAAGCGCTCGCGCACGTCGTCGAGGTCTTCGACGGCTTCGAGGTCGTCCGCACCGACAGCGCGCCGGGCGCGCTGCCCGGCCTTTCCCGCCCGGCGGCCGTCGCGTTCGTCGAGGCCATCGGCGCCGAGGTCGCCCCCAAGAACGCGTGGACCGACGTCGCCCGCTTCTCCGTGCTCGGCGTCCCCGCCGTCAACTACGGACCCGGCGACCCCAAGCTGGCGCACACCCGCGAGGAGCACGTGGCCGTCGCCGCCGTCCTCGACGCCGAGGAGCGGCTGCGCGCCTGGCTGTCCTGAGACATCCCCCGGCACGCCTGACGCCGCGCACTCATCCGAACCACGCTGGTCGGCGAACCAAGAGGCATACGCTGAAGCGCAGAGATCCTTCCCAGCCGGGGGCCGGGAAGGACCCATGCGAAGGGAGCACATATGGCCAATGCCGAGAAGGGGCGCACGCCGCAGGACGAGAGCGCCGAGCGGGAGCAGCGGCTGGGGCCAGTCGTGCGGCGCCGCGGGCAGATGCAGCCAGGCACGACGGACCAGCACCTGCTGGACACGCGAGGAGCCACCGGCTGGGTGCACGAGGACCCGTTCCGGGTGCTGCGCATCCAGTCGGAGTTCGTCGAGGGCTTCGGCGCCCTCGCCGAGCTGGGCCCCGCGGTCAGCGTGTTCGGGTCGGCGCGCACACCTCCTGGCACGCCGGAGTACGAGGCGGGCGTACGCATCGGCCGGGCGCTCGTCGAAGCGGGCTTCGCGGTGATCACCGGCGGCGGTCCGGGTGCCATGGAGGCCGCGAACCGCGGGGCGTGCGAGGGCGGCGGGGTCTCGGTCGGTCTCGGCATCGAGCTGCCGTTTGAGCAGGGCCTGAACAAGTACGTCGATATCGGGGTGAACTTCCGCTACTTCTTCGTCCGCAAGACGATGTTCGTGAAGTACGCGCAGGGCTTCGTCGTCCTTCCCGGCGGCCTGGGCACTCTGGACGAGCTGTTCGAGGCGCTGACCCTCGTCCAGACCCGCAAGGTGACCCGCTTCCCGATCGTCCTGTTCGGCTCCAGCTACTGGCAGGGCCTGGTGGACTGGATGCGCGACACCCTCATCGCGCAGGGCAAGGCGTCCCCGAGGGATCTGGACCTGTTCCACATCTCCGACGACGTGGACGAGGCGATCGCCCTGGTGAGCAAGGAGACCGGGGTCTGAAGGAGAGCGGGGGCCAGTGGTGCCCGGGTGAGGACCGGCGGGCGTCTGGGCGGGGCTTGCCCGTACGCGCCAGCCGGTATGCGCCAGTCGGTATGCGCCGGTCCGTACGCGCCAGTCGTACGCGGCTTTCCGTACGCGCCAGTCCGTACGCGCCAGTCCGTACGCGCCAGTCCGTACGTGCCTGTCCGGCGGTGTTCGGCCTCCCGCTGTCGTTACGCGAGCCCCCGGCGGGCGACCGCCGGGGGCCGGTGGCCCGCGATCGAGGCCACCATGTCCAGCACCTGCTTGGTCTCCGCCACCTCGTGGACGCGGTAGACCCGCGCGCCCAGCCAGGCCGAGACCGCCGTCGTCGCCAGGGTGCCCAGCACCCGTTCCTTCACCGGCTTGTCGAGCGTCTCGCCGACGAAGTCCTTGTTGGACAGCGAGACGAGCACGGGCCAGCCGGTGTCCGTCATCTCCGTGAGCCGCCGGGTCGCCTCCAGCGAGTGCCGGGTGTTCTTCCCGAAGTCATGCCCGGGGTCGATCATGATGGCGTCCTCGCGGACGCCCAGCTCCGCGGCACGCTCCGCGAGTCCCAGCGTGACGCGCAGGATGTCGGCCATCACATCGTCGTACGTCATCCGGTGCGGCCGCGTCCTGGGCTCGGCGCCGCCCGCGTGCGTGCACACCAGGCCGACGTCATAGCGCGCCGCGACCTCAGCCAGCTTTGGGTCCACCCCGCCCCACGCGTCGTTGAGCACGTCCGCGCCCGCCTCGCAGACCGCCTCGCCGACCTCATGCCGCCAGGTGTCGACGCTGATCACCACATCGGGGTGGCGCCTGCGCACCTCGGCCACGAAACCGACGGTCCGCCTGGCCTCCTCGGCGGCGTCCACCGCGTCGCCGGGGCCTGCCTTGACCCCACCGACGTCGATGATGGCAGCCCCCTCTGACACCGCCTGGTCGACGCGGGCCAGAGCGGGCTCGTCCTGGAACGTCGCGCCCCGGTCGTAGAAGGAGTCCGGCGTCCGGTTCACGATCGCCATGATCACCGGCTCGCGCGTGCCGAACTCGCGCCGTCCAAGCCGCAACATTCCGTAACTTCCTCTCCCATGGTCCGTGAGCGACCTTAACCGCTGCGCCACGCGGTCCCGCTGTCAGCGCGGCATGGCACGATCGGGGCAGTTGAATGGCGGACGCACCTCGGGGAGATCGTCGTGTTCTGGTTCTTGCTCATCGCGCTCGTCGCGGTCGTCGGGGCGGTCACGCTTGTCGTGATCGGCGGCGGCGACAGCGGCGCGCTGCCGGAGGCGCAGCCGGACCGGCTCGTGGACCCGCTGCCCGCCGACCGCCCGGTGTACCGCGCGGATGTCGAGTCGCTGCGGCTGCCGCTGGCCCTGCGCGGCTACCGGATGGGGGAGGTCGATGACGCCCTCGGGCGGCTCGGCGTGGAGCTCGCCGAGCGCGACGCGCGGATCGCCGAGCTTGAGGACGCCCTCGCGGGCGCGCGGGCGACGGCGTTCGCCGGACCCGGTCTGACGAAGGAACCGGGTGCGGGGCCGGTCACCCGCGAGGCGCGCGGCGGGGGCGAGCCCGAGCTGGGCGGTGCGTACGCGGCGCATGGCGCGCACGCGGTCTGGGGGCCGCCCGGTGCGGCCACTGAACCCGGTGCGCCCGGTGCCGAGCGTGACGAGGTGCCTCCGCACCTCGCGGACGCGCCCCGTGAGGGCGAGGCTCCGAACGGTGTGGTCGGGGGCGGGTCGGCCGGAGAGGGCGCTCCTTCTCCCGGCGCCGTGCCGGGGGAGGGTCGCGAGGAACGTTCGGCCGATCCGGCCGATGACCGGGGTGCGGGGCCGGAGGACCGGCCCGGTGCGGGCCTGGGCGAGTCCCCGGCCGGTGGCGCCGGGAACGCTGAGCGGGAAGGTGAGCACTGATGAGCGACGCCGGCGCGGTCGCGGGCCCCGACGGCCTGCTGCGGTGCCCCTGGGGCCTGCAAGCCGAGTCGATGGCGGACTACCGGGCGTACCACGACGAGGAATGGGGCCGTCAGGTGCACGGTGATGACGCCCTCTACGAGCGGATGTGCCTGGAGGCGTTCCAGTCCGGGCTGTCGTGGCTGACGATCCTGCGGCGCCGCGAGGGGTTCCGTGCGGCCTTCGCCGGGTTCCGCGTCAAGGCGGTCGCCGAGTTCACCGAGGAGGACGAGGCACGGCTGCTCGCCGACCCGGGCATCATCCGCAACCGCGCCAAGATAGCCGCGACGATCAACAACGCCAAGGTCGCCGCTGAGCTGGCCGAGGGCGAGCTGGACGAGCTGATCTGGTCGTACGCGCCCGACGCCGAGGGCCGCCCGGTCCCCCGGACGTTCGCCGATGTCCCGGCGATCACCCCGGAGTCGACGGCGCTCGCGCGCGACCTGAAGAAGCGCGGCTTCCGTTTCGTCGGACCGACCACGGCGTACGCGCTGATGCAGGCGTGCGGCCTCGTCAACGATCATCTGGCGGACTGCCACAGCAGGCCGCTGGTGGCGCGGGTCCGCTAGCGCGACCGGCTGCCAGACGGCCCTCAGGCCCGCGGCGCGGGTTCTGCCGCGAGCCGGGCGAGCCGGGAAGGGAGGCCACGGCCGGGACTGCGGCTTGGCGCCGAGGACTGTGGAGCTCGGTCCTGAGTCCGGCCCTGCTGGATGCTCCGCCGGCCAGGGGGCGAGGTGCCGCGCGCCGCCGGTCCGGCGTATGTGTCTCCGGACCGGCGGCGAGGAAAGCCCGCGCCCCGGCATGCGCGCCGTCAACGCCGGGGCGGTAGCGCGTTCCCTCAGCGCCCGAGGAACGTGGGCTTCTCCTTCTTCACGAAGGCGTCCACGGCGATCCGGTGATCGTCGGACGCGCCTGCCCGCGCCTGGAGCTCGTCCTCCTTGGCGAGCGAGTCGACCAGCCCGTGCCCAGCGGCGTAGGCGAGGGATTCCTTGATCGCCGCGTACGCGACCGTCGGGCCCTTCGCCAGCCGCCGCGCGACGGCCGTCGCCTCAGCGGCGAGGTCGGCGGCGGGCACCACCTTGTTGGCGATGCCCAGAGCCGCGGCCTCCTCGGCGCTGACGTTGCGCGGGAACAGCATCAACTCGGCTGCCCTGCCATGCCCGATGAGCCGGGGGAGCGTCCAGGAGACGCCCGAGTCGGCGCTCAGCGCGACCCCGGCGAACGAGGTGTTGAAGGAGGCGGTGTCGGCGACGACGCGGTAGTCGGCGGCGAAGGCGAAGCCCGCCCCGGCGCCCGCGGCGACGCCGTTGACCCCGGCGACGACCGGCTTCGGCATCTCGGCGATCGCGGTGACGATGGGGTTGTAGTGGTCCTTGACGGTGTTCATGATGGCGCCGGAGGCACGCACCGAGTCGTCGTGGAGCAGCTCGATGTGCTCCTTGAGGTCCTGGCCGACACAGAACGCGCGACCGCTGCCGATCAGCAGCACGGCTCGCACGGCGGGATCGTCGGCGGCCTGCCGCAGGGTGTCGCGCAGTGCCACCTTGAGTTCCGTGTTGAGCGCGTTCATGGCGTCGGGACGATGCAGGGTGATCGTCGCGAGTCCTTCGGCCACCTCGTAGAGCACGGTGTCAGCCATGGCGGGTCCCCTCCGTACGGGTCCGTGCGGGGCCTCCCCGCTGCGGGCAGGGGGAGGGCGCGGTTCTGCGGTGTCGCGGTCAGCGATCAGCATGCCGGAGATCACGGAGGCCCGTCATGTGACCTGCGTCAAAGAAACGGCCGTCCATTCGGGCGGGGAAGTCGTGCAGTATCGCGGCGGGATTGCCGAATTGAGTGGTTTTGTGGGAGTGGGTTACCAAGGTGAAGCACTCGGCCGTTGGTCATCGGGTCATGGCATGCGGGATAATGGCGGGGAAGCAATATGTTCGATGCCGGTGACACCTAGGTTGTCGGCTGCGATGAGCTGGTTTCAGGAAGGGGAACGAGCATGGCGGCCATGAAGCCGCGGACGGGCGATGGCCCGCTCGAGGTGACCAAGGAGGGGCGGGGCATCGTCATGCGCGTTCCGCTCGAAGGCGGCGGACGACTCGTCGTCGAGCTGACACCGGACGAGGCCGACGCGCTGGGCGACGCTCTGAAGAAGGTCGTCGGCTAAGAGCGCGGGCCAAATGATCATGCTTACTGCCCCGGTGACTGATGTGAATCAGGCACCGGGGCAGTGGTGTCTCCGGCGTATTTCTCCGGCCGCCGCTTTTCGTGACCCTTCCCCGCCGGCTCGTCCACCGCTGCGGGCTTGTCGCCCTTGGGCGATACCCCTCGCGCCCAGCGGCCCCGTACGGCGCCCGCTGGCCGGTGTGACCCGCGTGACGCGTGACCCGCATGTCCCGCATGACCGGCGTGACCCGCGCGGATCGGCACGATCGCGCTATCCGCGCTTGACCGCGCAGAGCAGGCCGTCGCCCACCGGCAGCAGGGACGGCTGCAGGACAGTGGATTCCCGGACGGCGCGCAGCAGCTCGCGCAGCCGCAGGACCTCCGGCGGCTGCGCCGCTGACTCCACGGTCCTGCCGTCGGCGAAGACCCCTTCGAAGCAGACCAGCCCGCCGGGGCGGAGCAGGCGCAACGATTCCGCGAGGTAGTCGAGGCATTCGGCGCGGTCGGCGTCGCAGAAGACGAGGTCGTAACCGCCGTCGGCGAGCCGGGGGAGGACATCGAGAGCGCGCCCGGGGATGAACCGCGCCCGGTTCCCCGCGAAACCCGCGGCCCGGAACGCCTGCCGGGCGAACTGCTGCCGCTCCGGCTCCAGGTCCACCGTCGTCAGTACGCCGTCGGGCCGCATCCCGTGCAGGAGATGGATGCCGGAGACCCCGGTGCCGGTACCGATCTCGGCGACGGCCTTGGCGTCCGCGGTCGCGGCGAGCAGGCGAAGCGCGGCGCCCGTGCCGGAGGACACCGAGCGCAGCCCTGCCTCCCGGGACCGCTCCCGGGCCCAGCGCAGCGCTGTGTCGTCGATGTGCTCGACGCCGTACGCCTCGGCGAACGCCCAGCTCGTCTGCCGGTTGCCGGTAATGGCCCTCTCCTGTCCCCGTAGTTGACGCAACCGTGACTGTATCCGCTGCGCTCGGGAACCCGCAGATGGGACCGGACGTTGAAAGGGGGCGTAGGACACTGAACGATCAGGTCCAAATGCAGGTCAAAAATACTTATCCGGAGCTAACGGGCGGGGTGGATATGGTAGGGGCTCTACTGGACACCACCAGAGCCGACAGGGGAGGTGCGGCTGCGACCGGTGACCGGGGAGTGCTGAAGCGCTTTCGCAGGTCGGCGGCCGAGCCGAAATCCGTGACCAACACCGCTGACCGATCCCGCACCACTGAATCCGCAACTACCGCGACTTTCGCCACCGATGCGGACTCGCAGGCGTGGACCCCTCCCACCTGGGAGGAGATCGTCAGCACTCACAGCGCGCGTGTCTATCGCCTCGCCTACCGCCTCACCGGCAATCAACACGACGCTGAGGACCTGACTCAAGAGGTATTCGTCCGGGTTTTCCGCTCTTTGTCGACGTATACACCGGGCACGTTCGAGGGCTGGTTGCACCGCATCACGACCAACCTCTTCCTCGACATGGTCCGTCGCCGACAGCGCATCCGCTTCGACGCGCTCGGCGATGACGCGGCCGAGCGGCTCCCCAGCCGCGAGCCGTCGCCCCAGCAGCACTTCAACGACACGCATTTCGACGCCGATGTGCAGCAGGCGCTCGACACTCTCGCGCCGGAGTTCCGCGCGGCCGTCGTGCTCTGTGACATCGAGGGTCTGTCCTACGAGGAGATCGCCGCGACGCTCGGGGTCAAGCTGGGCACGGTGCGCAGCCGTATCCACCGTGGCCGGTCCCATCTGCGTAAGGCGCTCCAGCACCGTTCCCCGTCGGCCCGCGCTGAGCAGCGCACGGTCGCTTCGGTGTCCCCGGCCGCGCCGGGGCTCAGCGGGGAGGTAGGAATCGCGTGACCCGTTCAGGCGGTCAGTCCCCCGCCGAGCAGCACCTCGGCGACCGCCTCGCGGCCCTGGTCGATGGCGAATTGGGGCACGATGCGCGCGAGCGTGTGCTCGCGCACCTGGCGACCTGTCCGCGGTGCAAGACGGAGGCGGACGAGCAGCGTCGGCTGAAGAGCATGTTCGCCGAAGTCGCCCCACCGCCCCCGTCCGAGGGCTTCCTCGCGCGGCTGCAGAACCTGCCCGGTGGAGCCATTCCGGCCGACGATGACCAGCAAGGCCCGTTCGGCGGCTCATCCGCCGGACGGGACATCTTCGCGATACGCGAGGAATCGTTCGCGTTCCTTCCGGCCACGGCCGTAGCTCCGCGTGAACGCGGCTTCCGCATCGACGAGGTGGAGCGTGCGCTTCCGCGCAGCCGGCGCTTCGCCTTCGTCGCGGCGGGCGCGGTGTCCGCGGCCGCCTTCGCGCTCGGCGGCGCCCTGCCGCTGGACGCGGCCGTTGACTCGCCGGGCAGCCGGGCCGAGGACGCGGGAGCGGCGACCAACCCTCTCTGGCTGGAGGGCCGAAGCGTTTCGTCGGATCTTCAGGAGAACGCCCGCCAGACGATGGGGCTGTTCTCGGCCAGGAGTGAGCGAAGAACGCCGCTGGGCCTCCAGAGCGGTACGACCGGCGGTCCCTCGCCGAGCGCGACCACTCACCCCGGCGCGCATCTCGGGCCGTACGGGTCGTCGGCGCGCGCCATGGGAAGCGCGCTGCCTCCGCTGATACAGCCTGTACTGTCGCTGACCCGGCAGCAGCGGCTGGGCCAGCAGGTGGGTGCGGGGCCGGGGGCCCCGGCTCCCACGCAGATGGAGGTGCCCTCTCACTCGGCGACGCGTTCGACTCCGTTCGTCGGCGCCAGCGCCGCGCCTGACCTGGGCGTTTCCGGGGCCCGCTGAGCTCTGGCCGGGGCCGGGCCGCGGGGCGCGGCGAAGCGGCCTGGCAGCGGCCCGGGCGCCGTCGGTCTGCCGGACCACTGCGCGGGCCTGCGGAGACCTGGTTGAATCGCTGGAGGGCCACACCCACCGCGAGCGGTGATGTGCGGCCCTCAGGGTCTGTTGTCGGTGTAGCGTCGTCCGGCCCGGCGGGTGCCCGGGGCGGGCCGCGGGGCCGGCCGGACAGGGCCCTGACGACTGGTTGGAACAGGTGGCGCGGCCCGTGGCCGGACAGCGGGCGAACTGTGGGGAGAGCATGGACGAGGGGAAGGCCCCGGGGCCGAAGCCGAAGTGGTGGAGCCGTCCGCGCGTGGGCTCCGGAAGCGAGGCACGGCCGAGGGACGAGTCCGCGACGACGAGCACATCGCCGCTGCCGGACGAACCGAAGCCCCCCACGGACGCCGGGCAGACGCAGTCCGAGCCGGCAGGGACCGAGCAGGTAGGGACTGAGCAGCCAGGAACGGGGTCCGCAGCGGCTGAGCCCGCGCGGGCAGCCGATGCCGCAGCGGGCGACGGCGCGGCGCCGGTCCCCGGACCGGCCGGAGCCGAGTCCGCCGACGCCGTACCGGCTGATGCCGTAGCCGCTGACGCCGCGCAGGCCGACGCGGCACGGACCGATGCCGCACAGACTTACGCCGCGCAGACTGACGCCGCCCCGTCCGCGCAGGAGGCCGCCCCCAGGGGGGACCGCCCCGTGCCCCGGCACGCGCCCGACCCGTACAGCACACCGCCCTACGGTGAGCCAGGGCCGTGGGCCCCGGCGCCCCCCGTACAGCGGCCCGTACCGACCCCGGCGCACGGCACGCAGATGCCGTCCGTCACTCCGGCGCACGGTACGCAGATGCCGCCCGTGACCCCGGCGCATGGCACGCGGATGCCGCCCGCGCCGCCCTACGGGGGGCAGCCGCAGCCGGGGATGACGCCCGCGCACGGAACCTCGCTGCCGCCCCCCCAGGGCCAGCCGCCGCACGGCCCGCAGGCCCACCACTCGCAGCACCCTCAGCAGCCCCAGCAGCCCCATCCGTCGCAGGATGCGCCGACCCAGGCCCATCACCCGGTCCCGCAGCACACGCACGCGCAGAGCGCCTCGCATGCTCCGCGGCAGTGGCAGCACTACGACCCGTGGCGGGCGCCGACCGCCGCCGTGCCCGTCGCGGCGCGGCCACCGCGCAGGCGCAGCCGCCTGGTGCTCGCCGCGTTGCTGCTCGCGTTGATCGCGGGTGGTATCGGCGGTGGCATCGGCGCGTACCTGGAGCGGGACGGTGGCAAGACCGAGCAGGTGCGTCTGCCGCAGGCGCCTGCCGAGACCCAGCAGGCCAGGGACCCGGACAGCATCGCTGGGATCGCCGCGAGCGCCTTGCCGAGCGTGGTGACCATCCACGTCAAGGGCGCGGGTGAGCAGGGCACAGGCACCGGCTTCGTGCTGGACAAGCGCGGCCACATCCTCACCAACAACCACGTGGTGGAGCCCGCGGACACGAGCGGCGGCGACTCGGCCATATCGGTGACGTTCAACGGCGGGGAGAACGTGTCCGCCAAGATCATCGGCCGGGACAGCGGCTACGACCTCGCCGTGATCCGGGTCGACGGGGTCACCGGGCTGAAGCCGCTCGCGCTCGGCAACTCCGACTCGGTGCGGGTCGGCGACCCCGTAGTCGCCATCGGCGCGCCGTACGACCTGGCGGGCACGGTCACCTCCGGGATCATCAGCGCGAAGGAGCGCCCGATCACCGCGGGCGGCGAGAAGGCGGACGGCAGCGACGTCAGCTACGTCGACGCCCTGCAGACCGACGCCCCGATCAACCCCGGCAACTCCGGCGGTCCGCTGGTCGACGCCAAGGCCCGGGTCATCGGCATCAACAGCGTGATCCGTGCCGCTGACAACGGCGGCGGCCTCGGTGGCGGGCAGGGCGGCAGCATCGGCCTCGGCTTCGCGATCCCGATCAACCAGGGCAAGCGGGTCGCTGAGGAGCTGATCAACACCGGCAAGGCGACCCACCCGGTGATCGGCGTCACGCTGGACATGCAGTACAGGGGCGATGGCGCCCGCGTCGCCACGACCGGCGCGGACGGCCCGGCCGTCTCCAAGGACGGGCCCGGGGACAAGGCCGGAATCCGCCCCCGCGATGTGATCACGGAGGTGGACGGGGTACGGGTCCACAGCGGTCAGGAGCTGATCGTGAAGATCCGCAGTCACCGGCCCGGCGACCGGCTGAAGCTCACCGTGGAGCGCGGAGGCAAGGAGCGGCCTGTCGAGCTCACGCTCGGTGAGGCGGGAGACGCCGAGCGATAGGCCGTGTCCGGCTGATCATGTCGGGGAGGGGGCGCCGCTGTCCGTGTCGCGGACCGCGGGTGCGTTGTGGCTGGTCGCGCGGTTCCCCGCGCCCCTGACAGGGCACGCGTGATCCGCCGGACACCGGCTCGACGCCGGGCGCTGGACCCCGAGTGCGACGTACCGTCACGAGGGGCGTCTTGTGGTCGATGGTTGCCCGGCCGTCTCCCGGGCCGCCCCGGGAGGCAGGTACCGTGTTGGGTGGGCTGGACTGTCGGCCACGGACGCATCAAGGAGCTGCAAGGTGTTCTTCGATATAGGACCCCTAGAGCTGGTCGCTCTCATCATCCTTGCGGTGCTCGTCTTCGGCCCGGACAAGCTCCCCAAGGTGATCCAGGATGTCTCGCAGTTCATCCGCAAGGTGCGTGAGTTCTCGGACAGTGCGAAGGAGGACATCCGGACAGAGTTGGGACCGGAGTTCAAGGACTTCGAGTTCGAGGACCTCAATCCCAAGACGTTCGCGCGCAAGCACCTGCTCGACAAGGACGAGCTGGGGCTGAAGGAGATCCGGAACGGCTTCGACTTCTCGAAGGAGATGGCCGAGGTCACCGACGCCGCGCACGGCGGGGACAGCGGTTCCGGGGCAGACTCGGCACATGCGGCCAGCGGCCCCTCCGACACCCCCGATCTGCTGCGCAAGCGTGAAAAGCCGCTGGCGGAAGAGCGGCCCCCCTTCGACTCGGATGCCACCTGACCCCATGAAAGTCGACCTGTATGGCTATCCTCCCTGTGTCCGAGGTGAGGTCGCCTGAGGGGGGCGGGCCGCCGCGACGCAGGGCAACAAGGAGGCTCCGCGCAGATGGAGACGACGAGTCGAGCTGACGTGCCAGGGGCGGCGGTCGCGCCAGGCGCGCCCGCCGAACAGGCCGCGTCGGTCCCGCAGGGAATGCCAGCCGATGTGCGGAGGAAGGTCGACGAGTATCTGCTGGCCACGTTTCCCTGGTACGGCCTCGATGAGGCGTACACCGGCCCGCGCTGGCTGATGCAGGTGGGCGCGGCCGCCGATGGCACCGTGGAGCACGGTTCGACCGGGCACGGTGAGGAGCCCTCGCTGAGGGTGGAGACCACCATGGAGAGCCGGGCCAAGCAGCGGTTCGCTGTGGTCGTGACGGTGGCCAGCCGCCCCGTACGGCGCAGCGCGGACGGCACCGGCATGCTGGAGGCGACCTCGGTGTCGTCAGCGGCCTGGCTGGCGGGCTCGGGCCTGCTGTCCTGCACGTGGCCGTCCCAGATGGAGCGCGGGCTGCGGCAGGACTGGCTGGATCAGCAGACCGCCATCGCGTGGGAGCTGGCCGACGATCTCGACGGCCCGGCGTGGTCGCAGCTGACCCTTCCGGTCGATGGGGAGCCGACGAACTTCCACTACCGCGAGTCGGAGTACGGCTGGGTGGTGGCGGGTTCCGCCCGCGAGGGCGTCCACGTGGGCGCGTACGGGCGTGGCATGAGCGCGTACGGCCTGGGCTTCTCGGTCGTCAAGGACATCACCTCGTACGAGTAGCGGTTCGTACGAGTAGCGGCGGCGGGGACCGCGCCACGGAGCGCGCCGACGGGGCGCCGTGCCACTGCGCGCGCGGGCGGCGGCGCCGGTGCACGCGCGCCCGGGAGGCGCGCGGTGCGGCCCTGGGGCGCGAGTGTCGGGCCCCGTACCCGCGGGTGCGCCTGACCTTCTCCGGGTGCGCCTCCTGCCGACGCGGCGTCCACCGGCAGCGGCACCTCACCACCGGCGAGAGCCTCCGCCGCCCGGCGAGCCACGACGGACGGGTCCCACCGCGACGGGACGCGTCCGGCCGCGACGGACGGGCCCTACGCGCGACGGATGCGGCCGGCCGTAACGGAAGCGGCCGACCGCAGTGGATGCGATCGGCCGACCGTGGCGACGAGACGCGCGCTTAGAACTTGTTGCGCGGCGTGATGCCCAGCGACATGCCGGACAGGCCGCGCTGGCGGCCGCCGAGCTTGCCCGCGATGGAGCGCAGCGCGCTGCCCGCGGGGGAGTCGGGGTCGGTCAGGACGACGGGATTGCCGTCGTCGCCGCCCTCCCGGAGCCGTACGTCGATGGGGATGCTGCCGAGCACCGGCACGGTCGCGCCGGTCGTCCTGGTCAGGCCGTCGGCGACGCTCTGGCCGCCGCCCGAGCCGAACACGTCCACCATCTCGTCGCAGTGCGGGCAGGGCAGCCCGGACATGTTCTCGACCACGCCGACGATCTTCTGGTGGGTCTGCACGGCGATGGAACCGGCCCGCTCGGCGACCTCGGCGGCGGCCTGCTGCGGCGTCGTCACGACGAGGATCTCCGCGTTCGGCACGAGCTGGGCGACCGAGATGGCGATGTCACCGGTGCCCGGCGGCAGGTCGAGCAGCAGGACGTCGAGGTCTCCCCAGTAGACGTCGGCGAGGAACTGCTGGAGCGCGCGGTGCAGCATCGGCCCGCGCCACACCACCGGGGCGTTGCCCGGCGTGAACATGCCGATCGAGATGACCTTCACGCCGTGCGCCGACGGCGGCATGATCATGTTCTCGACCTGGGTGGGACGGCCTTCGGTGCCCAGCATGCGCGGCACGGAGTGGCCGTAGATGTCCGCGTCGACGACGCCGACCTTCAGACCGTCAGCGGCCATCGCCGCCGCGAGGTTGACCGTCACCGAGGACTTGCCGACGCCGCCCTTGCCGGACGCCACCGCGTACACCCTGGTCAGCGAGCCAGGCTGGGCGAACGGCACCTCACGCTCGGCCTGCCCGCCGCGCAGGGAGGACGCCAGCTCGCGCCGCTGCTCATCGCTCATCACGTCGAGCTCGACGCTGACGCTGGTCACTCCGGGAACCCCGGCGACAGCGTCGCGTACGTTCGTCGTGATGGTCTCCCGCATCGGGCAGCCGGAGACCGTCAGGTAGACCGCGACCGCCACCGCACCGTCCGGGGTGATATCCACCGATTTGACCATGCCGAGTTCGGTGATCGGTCGGTGGATCTCCGGGTCGTTCACCGTCGCGAGCGCCTCGTGTACCGCTTCTTCAGCGGGAGGCGCGCCGGGGGTGCCGGTCTTGTCGGTAGCCATGTCCCGATGGTACGGCGCGGGCACGGTGCGGCGGAAAGCCCTTCAGCGGTCGCGTTCCTCACTCTCGGCCGGGAATACGTCGCGCTGTTCCAGCTCCCTGATCAAATCCTCGAACTCGGAGCGAATCCAGTCGCGGGTCGCCACCTCGCCGAGCCCGAGGCGCAGCGCCGCGATCTCGCGCGTCAGGTACTCGGTGTCGGCGATGCTGCGCTCGTTCTGCTTGCGGTCCTGTTCGAGGTTGACGCGGTCCCGGTCGTCCTGCCGGTTCTGCGCGAGGAGGATCAGCGGGGCGGCGTACGACGCCTGGAGCGACAGCATCAGGGTCAGGAAGATGAACGGGTAGCTGTCGAAGCGCAGGTCATCGGGGGCGGTGCTGTTCCACACCACCCACAGCACGATGACGACCGACATCCACATGATGAAGCGCCCCGTGCCGAGGAAGCGCGCCGTGCGTTCGGATACCCGCCCGAACGCCTCCGGGTCCCAGCTGGGCAGCAGGGTGCGCCGGGGCTCGCGCGGCTGGTCGAGACGGACGCGTTCACCGGCCATCGTCGGCGACCTCCGGAAGGTGCGGGACGTCGACAGCGCCTTGCAGGTCACGCTCGCGCCAGTCGTCGGGAAGCAGGTGGTCAAGTACGTCGTCGACGGTGACGGCGCCGAGCAGGGAACCGCTCGCGTCCACGACGGGCGCGGCGACCATGTTGTACGTGGCGAGGTAGCCGGTCACCTGGGGGAGCGCGGTGTCCGGTGGCAGCGGCCGCAGATCGGTGTCCACGAGCGAGCTGACGAGGGTGAAGGGCGGGTCCCGCAGCAGCCGCTGGAAGTGCACGGTGCCCAGATACTTGCCGGTCGGCGTCTCGTCCGGGGCCCGGCACACATAGACCTGCGCGGCCAGCGCGGGCGACAGCTCCCGGTTGCGTACGAGGGCGAGGGCGTCGGCGACCGTCGCGTCCGGCAGCAGCACGATGGGCTCCGTGGTCATCAGACCGCCCGCCGTGCGCTCCTCGTACGCCAGCAGCCGCCGCATGTCCGCAGCGTCCCGCGGCCGCATCAGTGCGAGCAGCCGCTCCTTGTCCTCCTCCGGCAGTTCGGAGAGCAGGTCGGCCGCGTCATCCGGGTCCATCGCCTCCAGTACGTCGGCGGCGCGTTCGTCCTTCAGCTTGCCGATGATCTCCACCTGGTCGTCGTCGGGCAGCTCCTCCAGCACGTCGGCCAACCGGTCGTCGTCCAGGGCGGCCGCCACCTCGGCGCGGCGCTTGGCGGACAGATGGTGCAGGGCGTTGGCCAGGTCCGCCGGGCGCAGCTGTTCGAAGGTGGCCAGCAGGCTCTCGGCGCCCTGCCCGTGCTCCTCCAGCGAGAAGCCGGTGACGGCCGACCACTCCACCGTCAGGGCTTCACCGGAGCGCCGCCCGCCGCCACGGGGCCAGCGGGCGCGCAGGGCCGGTCCCTTGCCGCGCCGTACGAAGACCTTGTCGATCTCCCAGTCGCGGCGCGCGGGCAGCTGGGCCATCGCCACGTCCAGGACGGTCACCGCCTCGCCGGTCTCGACCAGTGCCACTCGCCGGTCGAGCAGTTCGCCGAGCACCAGCGTCTCCGTGGGGCGCTGCTCGAAGCGCCGCATGTTGACCACGCCGGTGGTGATGACCTGTCCTGACTCGACGCCGGTCACCCGGGTCATGGGCAGAAAGATCCGGCGACGGCTGATCACTTCGACGACGAGACCGAGGATGCGGGGCGGTCTGCCGCTCAGCCGCAGCATCGCGACCAGGTCGCGCACCCTCCCCACGGGGTCGCCGTTGGGGTCGAACACGGCGATGCCCGCCAGATGAGAGACGAAGACGCGAGGGGCGGCCGCACCCATGTCGCGTGCCTCCTTTCGCGGAGAGAGCTCACGGAGAGGACTCACGGAGAGGACTCGGAGAGAACCCGGAGCGAACTCAGGGAGAACTCAGGGAGAGGACTCAGGGACAGAACGAAGAACAGCGGGACCGGCAGGGCCGGCGGAGTCGGCGGATAGCGGGGAGGCGGAAGATTCAGCTGGGGCGGCAGTGGCTGGTGGGGACGACGAGGGCGGCGAATAGAGCAGCAACAGCAGAGATATCGGTGATGTCCGCTGCTGATGTGCCCGGTGATCCGGTCTGATATCCGTTATGTAACGGAATATCTGTTTCAGGCTAGCGTGCCGCACTTCACTCTGCCGCCGGGTGCTCACCCCTACGGCGCGCTGCCGACGGCGCGAGACGGCACCGGTACGCTGCCCTACTGCACCGGCATCAGGAGGCAGAGCGGACGTGCGCATGCGGATCACGGCTTTCGTTGCGGCCATGTGCGCGGGGGTGGCCATCGTGTCGCTCGCCGGGTGTGGCGGCGAGGACAAGAAGGCGGACCCCGACGCGGGCACCAACGGGGTCGGCAAGCTCCCGGCCGACAAGATCGAGGCCAAGGCACGCAAGGCCGCGCAGAGCTCCCACGCGGTCCGGCTGACCGGCAACGTCGTCAGCAAGGGCCGCACGTACAAGCTCGACATGCGGCTCAAGGACGGCGGCGGCACAGGCCAGGTCTCCACCAAGGGCAGCACCTTCCAGCTGCTGCGCGTCGACAAGGACCTCTACCTCAAGGCCGACGCCGACTTCTGGTCCCACAAGAAGAGCGGCGCCCCCTCGGGCGCCGCCACGGGCGGCGAGTCGGACAGCGCTGACGACGCCGCCGCGGACAAGCTCGACGACAAGTACGTGAAGGTCCCCGCCGGTGATCCCTCGTACAAGCAGCTCAGCGGCTTCACCGACAAGGCGCTGCTGCTCGACGGGCTGCTCGGGCTGCACGGCGAGATCGCCAGTGGTGACCGGGGCGCCGTGGGCGGCGTCCCCACGATCAGGATCAGCGGCGACGAAGGCAACGGCGGCACTCTGGACGTCTCCCTCAAGGGCACGCCGTACCCGCTGCGGCTCAAGCGCGCCGGAGGCGCCGGGGTCATCCGGCTCGCCGACTGGAACCAGGACTTCCCGCTGCGCGCCCCCGACAAGGACGCCATGGTCGACTACGGCCGCGAGATGCCGGAGAGCGGCTGACGGACACCGCCCCCCCCTGGGCTCGGGGGGCCAAGCCGCCCCCGCGGCTGCGCGGCGGGGGCGGGGCAGGCGCCGGGCCGCCGGGCCGCCGGGCCGCCGGGAAAACTACTTCTTCTTCTTGCGCTCTTCGCGTGCCTTCCGGCCGCCCCGGCCGAGCAGCCTGGGCAGCCCCTCCGGCATCGGCTGGCGGGTCGTCGCCGGTGTCGGCAGCGGCGGCGCCGCGAGCGAGTCGGCGGGCTGCGCCGCGAGGGGTGCCTCGGCCGGTTCCAGCCGCAGCACCCGGCACTCGCGCGCCCAGCGCGCGAGGAGCTGGTCGGAGTCCGGCGCGTTCAGCCGCTTGGGCTTGAGTTCGGCGACGGCGGCCGTCCACGCCTCGCTGTGCGGCGCCAGCTCGGCCACCCGGGCGGTCCAGCCGACGAGGCGACCGCCCTTGTCCTTGCTGCGTACCGTCACGGTGGCGGCGCCGCCGTCGACCAGGCCGAGCCCGTCCAGCGGCTGCTCCACGCTCCCGGCTCTGCGCGCCCCCTCGGCGTTGTCAGGGGGCTGCGGCGCGTCCGTACCGACGAGAGTCGCCGCGCCCTCGTGCCAGACATGCCACAGCGCGCGCGGCGCGGTCTGCGGTGCGTCGTGCGCGGCACCGGCGGAGCCCACGACCCAGATGAGGCCGGACTTCTTGGTGGCCTCTTCGATGAGGGCTCGGTCCGTGAGTGCCTGATCCACGGTCTGCGTCATGGGACCAGCTTATGGGGGGCGCGAAAGAGGGCGGTGTCCCAGGTGGCAAGACGACAGTTCTGTTACTCCGTTGTGCCCCTTACGCTAAGGGCGTGCCAGCCCGAACCTCCGCTCCCAAGGCCCGCCCCGCGACCGTTCCTGACGACGTGGCGCGGGCCAGTCACGTGCCCCTCGACCTCGTCCTTCTCGGGGTCGCTGTCGCCGGTGTCTCGCTCTCAGCGCCGCTGATCGCGGCGACCGCCGCCCCGGCGCTGGCGATCGCGTTCTGGCGCAACGCCATGGCGGTCGGCGCGCTCACACCGCTCGCGCTGCTCCGGCACCGCCCTGAGCTGCGCGCGATGAGCGGCCGGGAGGTGGGGCTGTCGGCCGCGGCCGGGGCGCTGCTCGCCCTGCACTTCGCACTGTGGCTGCCCAGCCTGCACATGACGTCCGTCGCCTCCTCCACGGCACTCGTCACCACGACCCCGATCTGGACGACGATCCTGCTGCGGCTGCTCGGCCGCCGCTCGCCGGGTCTGGTGTGGGCGGGCACCGGCGTGTCCTTCCTCGGCGTGGTGATCCTGACCGGCGTCGACATGTCGCTCTCCGCCCGCGCGCTCGCGGGCGACGGCCTCGCGCTGGCCGGTGGCATGGCGGCCGCCGGGTACGTGCTGCTGGGCGCCGAGGTCCGGCGGACGGTGAGCACCATCGCGTACAGCTATGTCTGCTACGCCACGGCCGCCGTGGCCCTCCTCGCGACCTGCCTCGTCGCCGGGGTGTCGCTCGGCGGCTACAGCGGTGAGACCTGGCTGAAGCTGGCCCTGCTGACAGTGACCGCGCAGCTTCTCGGGCACTCGCTCATCAACCGGGTCGTCAAGGGCCTCGGCCCGTCCGTCACCTCGACCGGCATCCTGCTGGAGACGCCGGGCGCCGCACTGATCGCGGCCCTCTGGCTGGGGCAGACGCCGCCCACCGTGGCCTACCCGGCGCTCGGCGTGATCCTCGTCGGACTCGTGCTCGTGATCATGGGCGACCGCAGGAAGACCGGATGACCAAGACCGGATGACCAAGACCGGATGACCAAGACCGGATGACCAAGACCGGATGACCAAGACCGGATGACGCGGTCGGGTCGGGTCGGGTCGGCCAGCGAGCGCCGACCCGACCCGACCCGACCGGTCGGCCGCCGTGCCTACAGCCAGCCGTTGCGCTTGAAGCCCCGGTGGATGGTGAAACAGATGCCGAGGATGACCGTCAGCACCGCCGGATAGCCGTACTTCCAGCGCAGCTCCGGCATGGTGTCGAAGTTCATGCCGTACACCCCGCAGATCATCGTGGGGACGGCGATGATGGCCGCCCACGCGGTGATCTTCCGCATGTCCTCGTTCTGCGCGACGGTCGCCTGTGCCAGATTCGCCTGGAGGATCGAGTTCAGCAGGTCGTCGAAGGACAGCACCTGCTCGTTGACCCGGGCCAGGTGGTCAGCGACGTCCCGGAAGTACTTCTGGATGTCCGGGTCGACCAGCCGCATGGGCCGCTCGCTGAGCAGCTGCATCGGCCGCAGCAACGGGGAGACGGCCCGCTTGAACTCCAGCACCTCGCGCTTGAGCTGGTAGATCCGCCCGGCGTCGCCGCCGCGTGAGGAGGCGCGTTCGCCGCCCTTGGTGGCACCGTTCGTCGCGGAGAAGACATCGATCTCCACCTCGTCGATGTCGTCCTGGACGGCGTCGGCCACCGCGATGTAGCCGTCGACGACCTGGTCGGCGATGGCGTGCAGCACGGCGGACGGACCTTTGGCGAGCAGCTCGGGGTCGTCCTGGAGGCGGTGCCGCAGGGCGCGCAGCGAGCCCTGGCCGCCGTGCCGGACGGTGACGATGAAGTCCCGGCCGGTGAAGCACATGACCTCGCCGGTCTCCACGATCTCGCTGGTCGCCGTCAGCTCCGCGTGCTCGACGTAGTGGATGGTCTTGAAGACGGTGAAGAGGGTGTCGTCGTACCGTTCCAGCTTGGGCCGCTGGTGGGCGTGGATCGCGTCCTCCACGGCCAGGGGATGCAGCCCGAACTCCCGGGCGATACCGGAGAACTCACGCTCCGTCGGCTCGTGCAGACCGATCCACGCGAAGCCACCTCCGGAGCGGACCTTCGCCATCGCCTCGGTCGGGCTGACGTGGTCGCTGACGCGCTTCCCTTCCTGGTAGACCGCGCAGTCGACGACGGCGCTGGTGACCGACGGGTCACGGGTGGCGTCGTAGTTGCTCGCGGGGTGCCCCCGGCGCAGGGCGGGGCGAACGGCTGCGCGCAGGTCGCGGATCATCGACATACGGACTCCTCAGCGGGCCGGTTGTCAGCGGCCGGGCGCGGGGCGCAGCGCGATCCGGAAGGTGGGCGTACGGTGCGTCGTCGAGCCGTACGTCCGCAAAGCGGATGGCGCTCCGTGCGGTGGCGCTGACAGTGCTTCGCGGAGCCGCGAAGCACGGGAAAACGGAACAAAGCGAGATGAAAGATGCTCTTCCGTGTGGCTGGCTCGGACGCGAGAGGCTTCTCAACTTTCCGGCCCGTCATGTGGTTTCACCGCGAAGCGGCCGGGTACGGAAAGCGTTAGATCGAGCTGAAGATCAACGCGAGAAGGAGTGTGCCCCGAGCGGGAGGACGGGAGAACAGTCGGTACTGCACGGTCGACTCGGATCGTTCACCGCAGCCCCACCTCCTCCGGCCGGTCCCCCGTAGGGGACGACGTAAGTCCCTGATTAGGCGCCAAGGCTATCAGTCATGGCTGGCGCCGCATTGCCGCTTTGCGTCTTCGATACGGGTTCTATGCTCGCGGCATGGACGATGTTCTTGAGCTGGTAGAAGCCCGGTTGCGGATGACGCTGGGCGAGCCGGAGGCGCGCGCCGGAGTGACCTTCCTCGGCACGGACCGCATTGACGTGCTGCGCTTTCTGGACGGCGACATCGTCCGTTACGCCACCTTCGGGATGTCCGCGCGGCCCATGTCCGACCCCACGGCGGTCGTCGCCGATCCCGAGACCGGACCGCGCGCCGAGCTGGTGCTCTCCGTCCGCGCTGGGCTCGCCGACACCGACAAGGTGCTCCGTCCGCTGGCCGTGCTCGCCGCTTCGCCGCAGGTCGAGGGCCTGGTCGTGGCGCCAGGCAGCTCGCTGGACGTCGGCGAGCCGCTGTGGCCCGGTGCGCCCTTCAGCTCGGTGCTGGTCGCCGAGTCCGGCGGCCTTGTCGAGGATCTTGAACTGGGTGAGCCGAGGGAGCCGGTGCGGTTCCTGCCGCTGCTGCCGATGACGGCGAACGAGGCGGCGTGGAAGCGCGTGCACGGCGCGTCGGCGCTGGAGGAGCGCTGGCTGTCGCACGGCACAGATCTACGCGACCCGCTGCGGCGCTCCGTCACGCTGGACGACTGACGGCCGGGCCGCCCGCGCCCGCGCGCTGCCTGGCGCCGGGCTTCAGGCGCGGGATGTGACGGAATCCACGCCGTTCCTCCGCGGGTGTCCTCCCCGGTCGGCCTTCACCGGTGTCCTCCGCGGACTCCGCGTCGAAGTGGCGGGAAAAGGCCGGTAGTTGTGCGGTCTCCCGGCGGCGTCGGCGAACTCGCGCTCTCGGGCGCCGCGATGCCGCACGAGCCCGCCGGTCCTCCCACGGGCGGTATCGGCGCCACGTCACTCGAACGGGTGAGCGATGCGGTTCTCGCGGTCGTGCCACAGGCACACGCCGGAGGGGTGATCGTCCTTGACGCGGCGGCGACCGGGGAGGACCGTTGGGCTTTATGAGGGGCGAACCCAGTTGCCCGAAGTGTGGTGGCCGGGTGCGGGCGCCCGGTCTCTTTTCCGACTCCTGGCAGTGCGGAGTGCACGGCACCGTGCATCCCCTCCAGCCGGTCGTCCCGCCAAGCGTCGAAGCGCTCGCGGTGGTCGTCAACCGGGCCAGGGTGCCCGTATGGATGCCATGGCCGCTGCCCGTCGGCTGGCTGTTCACCGGAGTCGCCTGCGCGGGCGATGACCGCAGCGGCGGCCGCGCCACCGCCGTGGCCTGCTCGGGCCCCGGACCGCTCGGCGGGCCCGGCGAGATGCTGCTCATCGCCGAGGAACTGGGAGTCGGGCTCGGTGCCCGCTACGCGGGAATCGACGGCCCTGACCCCGGCCCGGCGATGTGCGTGGACAAGCCGCCGCACGCCAAGGTGCTCGCCGCCGGTCGGCCCACCCCGCTGTGGCACGTGAGCAGCGCGCCCGGTGACCGGGCGGTCTTCGCCGGTGAGGCGCGCGGGCTGTGGCTGTGGGCGGTCGTCTGGCCCGCGGAGTCCGGACTGCTGCTCTACGACGAGTTCGTCCTGACCGACCTGCGCGACGCCGGGGCCGAGGTGGACCTGCTGCCGTGCGGGGCACTGTCGCCGCGCGTCCTGTCATAACCGGGCGCTGTGTGCGTACGAGCTGAGCGCCTCCTTCATGCGAGCGAGTGACGTACACCTCTGTCGGCTCTGTCGGCTCTGTCGGCCGAAGCCCGAGCCCTACCCGTGCGCGGGCTTGCGTACGTACTCCCGCGCGGGCTCGTGCGCGGGGCGGGTCGCCGGTCCATGCGCCGTTCCGGGGTGCCGTGGGGCGCTGACCTCGCGCGTCGTGCCGCCCGGGACGGGAGCGCCCGGCCGTCGGGCTGCCGGACCGTGCGTCATGGGGTGGCCGCCCGGGCCCCGTGACGAGGCCGCAGCGGCTGTCTCCCGGGCGAGGGGCTGGGCGCCGGGGCAGAGGCTGAGGACGCGGGGAAAGAGCAGGCGGGGGCGGGTGTACCGGGTGGCCCCGGTAGAGTGAAGGGGTCCCCATCGTCCCCTACGCAGCCGGGAGTCCGCGTCGTGCGCGTTGACCTGCACACCCACTCCACGGCTTCGGACGGCACGGACACCCCTGCTGAGCTGGTGCGTAACGCCGCTGCCGCGGGGCTCGACGTCGTCGCGCTGACCGATCACGACACCGTCGCCGGCTACGCCGAGGCGCGCGCCGCGCTGCCCGCCGGGCTCACGCTCGTCACCGGCGCCGAACTGTCCTGCCGCCTGCGGCTGCCCGCCTCCGCCGATGGCCGCGCCCGCGCGGATACGGCCGGGGGCGAGGACGGCGGTGTGAGCCTGCACATGCTCGCCTACCTCTTCGACCCGCACGAGCCCGAGCTGGCCCGCGAGCGTGAACTGGTCCGTGACGACCGGCTGCCGCGCGCTCAGGGCATGGTCGCCAAGCTGCGCGAACTCGGCGTGCCCATCACCTGGGAACAGGTCGCGGCGATCGCGGGGGACGGCGCGATCGGGCGGCCGCACGTGGCGGCGGCGATGGTGGAGCTCGGCGTGGTCGAGACCGTCTCCGACGCCTTCACGCCGGATTGGCTCGCGAACGACGGCCGCGCGTACGTCAGCAAGCACGAACTCGACCCGTTCGACGCGATCCGGCTGGTGAAGGCCGCCGGGGGCGTCACCGTCTTCGCGCACCCGCTGGCGCTCAAGCGCGGCCACTGTGTGCCCGAGAGCGCGATAGCCGAACTGGCGACCGCCGGGCTCGACGGCATCGAGGTCGACCACATGGACCACGACGAGCCGACCCGCGCGCGGCTGCGCGGGCTCGCCGCCGACCTCGGCCTGCTGACCACCGGCTCCAGCGACTACCACGGCAGCCGCAAGGCCTGCCGGCTCGGTGAGCACACCACCGACCCCGAGATCTACGGCGAGATCACGCGCCGGGCGACCGGTGCCTTCCCCGTGCCCGGAGCGGGCGGCTGAGCCAGCCGCGAGCCGCTGGAGCGCGGCCGGGTAAGCCCGGCCGGGGAGGACTGGGACGCCGTACGGTGCGGCCTGGTGCCGCGCCGGTCCGTATCCCTCAGGCGGTCCCGCATCGCGCACATGTTCCGCGCCTGTCGCACGCTCCCGCACGCCGCGTGACGGGGTGCGCCCCGTAGGCACGTAGCGCGCGCTCGCGCCCCGTGACCAACACTCCGCTCATCCGTCCGCTGCCGCCTGCCCGCCCGCTTCTGTCTGAGCCTCCCGACCCCGTCCCCTGCTGTCCCTCATGCCGCCTCCCGGCCTGGCATCCCCTCTCCTCGCAAGGCATATCGTGTTCGACTTCGCTCTCTTCGGTTCCCTCTTTCTCACCCTTTTTGTGATCATGGACCCCCCGGGCATCACGCCGATCTTCCTCGGGCTCACCTCCGGGCGGCCCGCCAAGGTGCAGCGCAAGATGGCGTGGCAGGCGGCGACCGTGGCGTTCTGTGTGATCGCGCTCTTCGGGGTCTGCGGCCAGCAGATCCTGGACTACCTGCATGTGTCTGTGCCCGCGCTGATGGTCGCCGGTGGTCTGTTGTTGCTGCTCATCGCCTTGGACCTGCTGACCGGCAAATCGGAGGAGCCCACCCAGACCAAGGACGTCAACGTCGCGCTCGTCCCGCTCGGCATGCCGCTGCTGGCCGGTCCTGGCGCGATCGTTTCGGTGATCCTGGCGGTGCAGCACGCTCACGGGTTCGGTGGGCAGCTGTCGGTGTGGGCGGCGATCGTCGCCATGCATGTGGTGCTGTGGCTGGTCATGCGCTATTCGCTGCTGATCATCCGTGTCATCAAGGATGGTGGCGTGGTGCTCGTGACCCGGCTGGCGGGCATGATGCTCTCAGCCATCGCGGTCCAGCAGATCGCGAACGGCGTCACCCAGTTCATCCAGGCGGCCTGACCGAGGTCTGGTGAGCGGAAACGCCGGGCGCCCCCGTACCTTGGGTACGGGGGCGCCCGGCGTTGCGGTGGCGTCGTTCGCGTCAGCGGACGGCGGTGTCGGCTGGCCGGATGTAGATGCGCTGGCCGATCGCTGCGGCCTGCTGCACTATCCGGTTGACGGAGGCGGCGTCTACAACGGTGCTGTCCACGGCGGTGCCGTCGATGTCGTCGAGGCGCATGATTTCGAAGCGCAAGGCTTCTCCCTTCGTCTGATCCTCCTGAGGAGAACTTTGGTAAGTCAAACGCGCCACTACCTGGTGGCGCGTCCTGTAGAGGGAACGGGTTGCTCCGGGCAAACATTCCCTACGCTAAAGAAATTTTTCGAGAGCCTAATTACTGGTGAGTATTGAGAGTGTTTGTCTACGCTGTGTCACGACCAGGGCGATGAGGCCGCTATGAACGACGTCGAGCCCCCTGGCCCCGCCGACCTCGTGTCCATCGCCGCTGGGATCGAGCGCACCAACGAGCTGCTCCAGCGCGTACTGGCCGAGGTCGCCACCACCCCTTCTACCCACGCGATCTTCGTGGATGCGGGATATGTCTACGCGGCCGCCGGCCGCCTCGTCACCGGCACCGAGGACCGCCGCGCCTTCGAGCTGGACACCGAAGGGCTGATCGAGGCGTTCATCGACCGGGCGCGCACGATCTTCCCCGACAGCAGGCTGCTGCGCGTGTACTGGTACGACGGCGCCCGCCGCCGCATCCACACCGCTGAGCAGCAGCGCATCGCCGAACTCCCCGACGTGAAGGTCAGGCTCGGCAACCTCAACGCCAACAACCAGCAGAAGGGCGTCGACTCCCTGATCCGTACGGACCTGGAGTCGCTGGCCCGGCACCGTGCCATCGGTGACGCCGTACTCGTCGGCGGCGACGAGGACCTGGTCTCCGCCGTCGAGGCGGCCCAGGGCTACGGCGCCCGCGTGCACCTGTGGGGCATCGAGGCCGTCAGCGGGCGCAACCAGGCGGAACCGCTGCTCTGGGAGGTCGACAGCCAGCGCACCTTCGACCTCGACTTCTGCAAGCCGTACGTCCTGCGGCGGTCGGTGATCGCCGAGCCTCCGGCCGCTCCGGGCGAACAGCCCCCCAGCCGCGACGATGTGCGCTTCGTCGGTGCGCAGGTCGCCGCGCAGTGGCTGGGCAGCCGGGGCCGGGGGTCGCTCGCCGATCTGCTGCCAGGTCACCCGTATCTGCCCGGAGCGGTCGACCAGGAACTGCTGATCGAGGCCGAGGGGCTGCTCCAGCTGTCGCTGCGGTCCCGCGCCGACCTGCGGCGCGCGCTGCGCGACGGCTTCTGGGAGCACCTGCAAGCCCAGTACTGACCGGCTGCCGCGGCGCGGAGCCCGTCCCATGCCACCGGACGCCGCGTGCCCGGCCGCGGCCGCGTGCCACGCGCGGCACGCCGCGTACGCCGCGTGCCGCTGTGCCGTGCTGATAGCCGGCGCTACGTGCCGGCCTCGTGCCAGAAGCCGAGCAGCGCTTCAGCGGTCTCGTGTGGCCGGTCGACGGCGGGGGAGTGCTCCGCGCCCGCGACCACCGTGCGGCGGGCGCCGAGCCGCTGCGCCATCGCGTCGATCTCCGGCACCGGCCAGGCGTAGTCCACGGCACCTGACAGCACATGCACGGGCAGCGGGACCCGGGCCAGCTCGGCCACCCGGTCCGGCTCGGACAGCAACTGCCGTGCGGCGCCGGTCAGTTGCTCGCGTACGGTGCCTGTCCAGCGCCGGTGCAGGAAGTCCCGTACGGCGGGCGGCGTCTCCCTGCCCGGCGCCTCGGGCGGGTCGAGTTCCCGCATGGCCTGCCACACCTGTTCCTTGTCCCAGGTGGCCAGCGCGTCGATGAGCAGCTTGAGCCGGGCCTGCTGGGTGTCGGAGATCGCCGCGGGGCCCGAACTCATCAGGGTCAGCGAGGCGAACGCCGCCGGGTCGCGCAGCACGGCGGCGCGCGTGATCAAGCCGCCCAGCGAGTGGCCCAGCAGATGCACCGGACGTCCGTCGCTGATCGCCGCCGCCTGCGCCAGGACGTCGCGCGCCAGCTCCTCACGCGTGTACGCGCTCTCCTCGCACGGCCCCGCGCTCTCGTGCTGGCCCCGGCCGTCAATGGCCACGACCCGGAACCCGGCCCCGGCGAGCGGGCCGAGCAGCGTGATGAAGTCTTCCTTGCTGCCGGTGAAGCCCGGCACCAGCAGCGCCACCCCCGCCACCGGGCCGTCCGGCCTGGCGTCGTGGGTCGCGAACTCGCCACGGGCGGTGATCAGCGAAGACGCCCGGGCGCACGCGGGAAGGTCAAGGTATGGCGGCCTGCTCATGGGCCGAGGCTAGCGGGCGGCGGTTGCAGGCGAGCGACCGCCCGTGACACGGCGAGATCCCACCGCGCCGTCACCGCGCCCACGCCGGGTACTGACCGGGCACTCAGCGGCGAAGGCCGAGGGCCCGGCCCCTGCCCCGTGGGAAACGCGGGGTGGGTCGGGCCCTCGGCCTTCGTGATACCTGGGGCGTCAGCTCTCCGGCGTCGCCTCGGGGCCCGCGGCGGCACGCGTGCGCGTGCGGCGGCGGCGCGGCTTGGCCGGGGCGTCGGCCGCGTCGGACCGCTCGGCGGAGGCGGTCACCTTCTCGGCCGCTCCCGCGCCGTCCGTGGCGCCTGTGGAAGCCGTGGCCGCCGTGCTGCGGGTGCGGCGGCGACGGCGCGGCTGCTTCGGTGCGGCGGCCTCATCGGTCGCGCCCTCGGCGGTGTCGACGGCCTGGGCGGCCTTCTTCTCGCCGGTCGTCTCGGTCGCGGGCGCCGCGGAGTCCTCCGCGTTCATGCCACCGCGCGTACGGCGGCGCTGGCGCGGGGCGCGGGCGGGGCGCTCGCGCTCCTCCGTCACGACGGGGGCGGCGGGTGCCTTGCGGCCACGGGCACCGCGGCCGCCGGTCTCACCGAGGTCTTCGACCTCCTCGGCGCCGAGACCGGCGCGGGTGCGCTCGGCGCGGGGCAGTATCCCCTTGGTGCCCGCGGGAATGCCCAGCAGCTCGTACAGGTGCTCGGAGGTGGAGTACGTCTCCTCCGGGTCGTCGAACGGCAGGTCCAGCGCCTTGTTGATCAGCTTCCAGCGCGGGATGTCGTCCCAGTCGACCAGCGTGATCGCGATGCCGGACTTGCCCGCGCGACCGGTGCGGCCGATGCGGTGCAGGTACGTCTTCTCGTCCTCGGGGGACTGGTAGTTGATGACGTGCGTCACGTTGTCGACGTCGATGCCGCGGGCCGCGACGTCGGTGCACACCAGCACGTCGACCTTGCCGTTGCGGAACGCGCGCAGCGCCTGCTCACGCGCCCCCTGGCCGAGGTCGCCGTGCACGGCGCCGGAGGCGAAGCCGCGGCGGGCGAGCTGGTCGGCGATGTCGGCGGCGGTCCGCTTGGTGCGACAGAAGATCATCGCCAGGCCGCGGCCTTCCGCCTGGAGGATGCGGGAGACCAGCTCCGGCTTGTCCATGGAGTGCGCGCGGAAGATGTGCTGCTTGGTGTTGGCGACCGTCTGGCCCAGGTCATCCGGCGCGGCGGCGCGAATGTGGGTGGGCTGCGACATGTAACGGCGCGCGAGCGAGATGACCGCGCCGGGCATGGTCGCCGAGAACAGCATGGTCTGCCGCTTGGCGGGCAGCAGCTGGATGATCTTCTCGACGTCGGGCAGGAAGCCCAGGTCGAGCATCTCGTCGGCCTCGTCGAGGACCAGGCCGCGGACCTTCGAGAGGTCGAGCTTCTTCTGCCCGGCCAGGTCGAGCAGGCGGCCCGGGGTGCCGACGATCACGTCGACGCCCTTCTTCAGGGCCTCGACCTGCGGCTCGTAGGCGCGGCCGCCGTAAATGGCGAGCACGCGGACGTTGCGTACCTTGCCGGCGGTGAGGAGGTCGTTGGTGACCTGCTGGCACAGCTCGCGGGTGGGGACCACCACGAGCGCCTGGGGCGCGTTCGTCAGCTGCTCGGGCGTGGCCCGGCCGGCTTCGACGTCGGCGGGGACGGTGACCCGCTCCAGGAGCGGCAGGCCGAAGCCCAGCGTCTTGCCGGTGCCGGTCTTCGCCTGGCCGATGACGTCGGAGCCGGAGAGGGCGACCGGAAGGGTCATCTCCTGGATGGGGAACGGGGACACGATGCCGACGGCCTCCAGGGCCTCGGCGGTCTCGGGGAGAATCCCGAGCTCTCGGAACGTAGACAGGATGCTTGCCTCTTCTGTGAGACGCGGCGCAAGGCGGCGAAGGGGGTCGTACCGCACCCGGTACTTGACCGGCCGGGGAAGACCGGATGGCGCGGGACCACTGCCTCCGCTCAGGCGCTCATGCCGCGAGCGGGGTCCCTCTCGCTGGGCGTATGTCTCATACGCGCCGCGTGGAGGGCGGTCGATTTGGAGCCGATCGGGCCAACGACCGGGCATCCGCATGGGTGGAACACCGCCGATGACGAGCGGGCCCAATACCACTGTACCCCGGATACGGCTCTCCACCCGGAGGCTTGTTTGAGTGCGACGATGAACACAGTGCGGCGCGGGTCTTGACCCCCCTGGCTGACCAGGGACTTCCCACCGCCCCCCAGCCGACTATTGTGCGCTCCATGGAGACGCCTGATAACGCCGCTGCCGCCGCCGAGAACACGCCCGAGGAGCACACCGGGATCGCCGCCCAGGACTGGGCCCAGGCGTCCGCCGAGCCGCAGTACCGGGCGGCGGTGATCGACCTGCTGGGTGCCCTCGCGTACGGCGAGCTGGCGGCCTTCGAACGCCTCGCCGAGGACGCCAAGCTGGCGCCCACCCTGGACGACAAGGCGGAGCTCGCCAAGATGGCGTCGGCGGAGTTCCACCACTTCGAGCGGTTGCGGGACCGGATCGCGGCGATCGAGGCCGAGCCGAACGAGGCGATGGAGCCGTTCGCCGCCGCGCTGGACGAGTTCCACCGGCAGACGGCGCCGTCCGACTGGCTGGAGGGCCTGGTCAAGGCGTACGTCGGCGACTCGATCGCCAGTGACTTCTACCGCGAGGTGGCGGCCCGACTGGACTCGGACACCCGTGGCCTCGTGCTCCAGGTGCTCGACGACACCGGCCACGCGTCGTTCGCTGTGGAGAAGGTGCGGGCTGCCATCGAGGCCGATCCCCGGGTCGGCGGGCGGCTGGCGCTGTGGGCGCGGCGGCTGATGGGCGAGGCCCTCTCGCAGGCGCAGCGTGTGGTCGCCGACCGCGACGCGCTGTCGACGATGCTCGTGGGCGGCGTGGCCGACGGCTTCGACCTCGCCGAGGTCGGCCGGATGTTCTCGCGGATCACCGAGGCGCACACCAAGCGGATGGCGGCGCTAGGCCTGGCGGCCTGACGCACCAGGAGCGGCGGGGGGGCCGACGAGCCCGGCCCTTCGCCGGGGCGCACGCTCCCGGGGGGTGCCTGAGGTCCCGCGCCCGGCGCTCGCGCCGGGCCCCGGCCAGCGCTTTCCCGCCCTCGCCCGCCGTCACTCGTCCGGCGCGCGGGGTGGGCGGCCCGGCCCGCCGGGGTCAGGCCGCCACGCGGCGGTGCAGCCCTCTGGTGGGGCGGCGGACGAGCAGGGAGACGAGGACCAGGGCCACGAGCAGCGCGACGCCGAGCGTCGCCGCCAGGTGGCCGCCGCCGAGCACCGTGTGGGCCAGCAGGGCGCCGAACAGGCCGGCGCCGGGGCCGGTGGACAGCACCAGCCGTGCGGTCGGGAGCCGCTGGGGCGGCAGCCAGCGGATCGCCGCGACGGCGATGGCGAGGCCGATCAGTACCGAGCCGAGCGCTTCCAGGATCATGCGCTTCCCTCCCGCGAGGGACCGATGAGCAGTCGCAAATCGGTCGTAGCCGGTCCTACCCCGTGCTCACCGCGGGCAACCCTGCGGACACGCCAACGGCGGGGCCCCGGTGCGGAATTCACCGGGGCCCCGCCGTGACGATGTGCTCAGCCTATGAACGGCCGACGGGCGCTGCCGGGCAGTGCCCCGACCGGCAGGCGCCGGCGGCTACAGGGCGCTGAAGCCGACCTTGCGGGCGGTCGGTTCGCCGATCTCGACGTAGGCGAGCCGGTCGGACGGAACCAGGACCTTGCGGCCGTGGTCGTCCACCAAGCTCAGCAACTGCACCTTGCCGCCGAGCGCGTCGGCGACCGCGCGCTCCACGTCCTCGGCAGACTGCCCGCTCTCCAAGATGATCTCGCGAGGCGCGTGCTGCACGCCGATCTTGACCTCCACGGCTATGTCCCTCCGACGGTCCGGGTTCCCCCTGGCCACAAGCCCGGGGGAGGATGCGCGGTTGCCGCGCCGTACGGAGCACACAGTAGCCCGGTGAGCGGCGCTGATGAGACGGCTGAGGGCATGCCCGCAGCGAACAACCGGCGTGCGCGGTGCCGCACCGGCCGTCACAGCGGCCGCAGCACACGCCACGCGCGCCCGGCCCCGGGTGGAGGCCCGGAGCCGGACGGAGGCACCGATGGCTCAGGGCCGCCGTGCCCGGAGGGTGCCGCCACGTGTCCTGGGGGCCGGTCAGGCGCCCTCGGGGCCCTGGCCGTCGGCGCCGTGCAGCGGGAAGCCCGCGATGCCGCGCCAGGTGAGCGAGGTCACCAGCTGGACGGCCCGGTCGCGGGGGATGTCGCTCTTGCTGGAGAGCCAGTACCGCGCGACGACCTGCGAGACGCCGCCGAGGGCGACGGCCAGCAGCATCGACTCGTCCACCGGCAGCCCGGTGTCCTCGGCGATGACCTCGGAGATGGCCTCGGCGCACTGGAGCGAGACCCGGTCCACGCGCTCGCGCACGGCGGGCTCGTTGGTCAGGTCGGACTCGAAGACGAGGCGGAACGCGCCGCCCTCGGCCTCGACGTAGGCGAAGTAGGCGTCCATCGTCGCGCTGACGCGCAGCTTGTTGTCCGTGGTTGAGGCGAGCGCCGTACGCACCGCCTGCAGCAGTGACTCACAGTGCTGGTCAAGCAGTGCCAGGTAGAGATCGAGCTTGCCGGGGAAGTGCTGGTACAGCACTGGCTTGCTGACTCCGGCGCGCTCGGCGATGTCGTCCATCGCCGCCGCGTGGTAGCCCTGCGCGACGAAGACCTCCTGGGCGGCGCCCAGGAGCTGATTGCGTCGGGCTCGGCGCGGCAGGCGCGTGCCTCGTGGGCGCGCCTCGGTCTGCTCGATGGCTGTCACGCCGCCTCCCAGTGGATCGATCTGTGCACGGTGTTCACCGCGTCCGCCATCGTACTTTTGAGTAACCAGGGTGCGCGCGGTCCGTGCGGAGAATTTCACGGACCTGGCGAAGTGGGAAGCCGACAAAAGGTACAGCTCATCGGTAGTCGTCCTCCTCAAGGTCGACCACACGGTGCTGTTCTGCGACATCTGCCGGGTTCGCCAGGGCCGGATCGAAGTCGGTGGGCTGCTCGTCGTCGTCGGGCTTCAAGTCCACTCGCTGCTCCACCGCGTCCGCTTCCGGGGCTTCCATGTTCCTGTCCTCGGCGCTGTCCGGCACGGGCTCGTCCTCGAAGGTGGCGGGGTTCGCTGGGTCGATAGGCATGTGGCTCCCCTTTCCAGGGCGAGCGCCCTCTATACGAGCCTACGAGTGGTGGATGGCGAACGCCATGCGCTACGGGCCGCCCGGCGGGCCCGGTACGGGCGCGGGAACGGCGCGGAAACGCGGGCCGCGCCCGAATGGGGCACTGTGATGGCGAACACATGAACGTAGGGCGTGATCGTCTCGTAACATTGGCGCATGCCTTCGACCGACTCGCCGGATTTTCCCGCCGTCCCAGCGGCATCGCCCGCGAGATCCGTGCCGGTCGGTGAGGGGGAGCGACTGCGCGAAGTGCGGCTCGCCGGATGCGCGATGACCGTGCGCTCCCGGCCGCCCGCCCGCGGAGGGCTGCCGCCCGCCGTGTTCGTGCACGGGCTCGGTGGCGCCTCCGACAACTGGTCCCTGCTCATGGAGCAGCTGGCGGACGTGGTGGACGGTGAGGCCGTCGATCTTCCCGGCTTCGGTTACTCCCCGCCGCCCGCCAGCGGCGACTACTCCATCGCGGGCCACGCCCGCGCCGTCACCTCGCACCTTGAGGCGAGCGCCCGCGGCCCCGTGCACCTGTTCGGCAACTCCATGGGTGGCGCGATCGTCACCCGAGTGGCCGCCGCGCGGCCCGATCTCGTCCGCAGCCTCACCCTCGTCTCGCCCGCGCTGCCCGAGGTGCCCCCGCAGCGCACCGCGCTGCCGACCGCGCTGCTCGCCGTGCCCGGCGTCACCCGGCTCTTCAGCCACCTGACCAGGGACTGGACGGCCGAGCGGCGCACCCGCGAGCTGATCGCCCTCTGCTACGGCGACCCGGCGCTGGTCAGCCCCGAGGCGCTCACGGCGGCCGCCGCCGAGTACGAGCGGCGGCTGGCCCTGCCGTACTTCTGGGATGTGCTCTCCCGCTCGGCGCGCGGCGTCGTCGACGCGTACACGCTGGGCGGTCAGCATTCCCTGTGGCGGCAGGCCGAGCGGGTGCTCGCGCCGACGCTGCTCGTCTACGGAATGCGGGACCGGCTGATCTCCGTCCGCATGGCGCGGCGCGCGAACGCCGCGTTCCGTTCCTCGCGTCTGCTGTTGCTCCTCGACGCCGGACACGTTGCGATGATGGAGTACCCGGAAGCGGTGGCGCGGGCTTTCCGCGAACTGCTCGACGACCTCGACGCACGCGCGAAGGTGGAGACGGTGGAATCTGGCGAAGCTGAGGGCGCCGTGCCACGGCGTCCGGCGCGGGCCGATACGCCCGGCGCGGAGCGGGGCACGGGCAGGAGCGCTGCGGCACGTGGGTAAACACAGCGCACGCGGCAAAAGGGCACGCGACAGCCGGTCCGCCCCCGACGGACCTCCTTCTGGCCCAACCGGGCCTTCCGGTCCCGTAGTTCCCTCTTCTGGCCCTGCCGAAGCCCCGGACATCGGCCGCTCACAGGACCCGCCCGGCGCGGGCCGGCGGCGGCGGATGGGGCCGACCGGTGCGGAGGCCGACGGCCAGGCGTTCACGCCGCCGCACGGCGTTCCCCAGGCCGCCGGTGCCCCGCAGGCCGGAGGCCCCGCCATGGGCGCCTCCGTGCCGCAGGCCAGGGGCGGTCATCCGGAGCACCGCGAGCCCGGCGGCGGCTGGGGCGCGCTCGGTGCCCCGACCGGTCCGGTGGGACCACCGCGAGGTGGCGCCGCGGGCAGGGGCGCGCCGATGAGACAACCGATGACGGCAGGACCTGTTGTTGCCCCGGGCGCGATGCCGCGGGGCAGCGCCGCGCCTGGGGCCGTGGCGGCGCCGACGACCGGCGCGGTGGGAACCCGGCCGGTCGGCGCGCCGGTGCGCGGCCCCCGGGTGCCCGGACCGCGCAAGGAGTACGTCGAGGTGTTCGACCGCCTCGACGACGTACGCGCGGACCGCCGCGATGGCGGACTTCTCGATGCCGGTGGCCCGGACGGCGGCTCCTTCGGCGACAGCGGGCCGCTGGACGTGCTGGCACCCGGCGCACCGGGTCAGGGCGCGACGCCCCAGCCCGGCACGGGCGCCGGGGCGGGCGCGGCGGTGGCGCGGGCGAACAGCGAGGCAGGTGCCGAGGCAGGTGCCGGTGCCACTGCGAGCGCCGCTGCCGGTTCGGGTGACGGCGGGCGTGGCTCAGGCGGAAAAGCGAAGCCGGAGGCTTCCCACGGCGGGCATGGCGCGCACGGCGGGCATGGCGGCGGGGGAGGCGCCACCAGCGTCGGGCGGGCCGGTCGAGCCGCGAAGAACGGCAAGGGCCGGACCTTCACCGGCGTCGTGGCCGCCGCGGTGACCACCGTGCTCGCCGTCGTGGTGACGGGGCAGGTGGCCGCCGGGCCGAAGGACGACGACAAGCCGCAGGCGCGGGACGCCGTGGACCGGGGCAAGAGCGACGAGGCGTCCCGGTCGAAGGAGCGCACGCCCGCGCCCCGCCCGGCCGCCCCGTTGTCGTACGAGCAGAAGATGGCGACGAAGTTCCCGCTCAGCCCGAACCTGCGGCTCAAGGACAAGTTCGCGGCGGTGCCGGGGCACGACAAGGCACCGGGGCGCGGCAAGGTGTGGCAGTACCGGGTGGATGTCGAGAAGGGGCTGCCGCTCGAAGCCAAGCTGTTCTCGCAGGCCGTCCACAAGACCCTCAACGACGAGCGGAGTTGGGGCCACGGGGGCCGGCAGACCTTCGAGCGGGTGTCGTCCGGTCGGCCGGACTTCGTGATCACCCTGGCGAGCCCGGGAACGACGGCGAAGTGGTGCGCGAAGTCGGGGCTGGACACGACGGAGGACAACGTGTCATGCGACTCGGCGGCGACCGAACGCATCATGATCAACGCCTACCGATGGGCACAGGGCGCGAAGACCTTCCGCCCCGAACAGACCCTGGTCTACCGGCAGATGCTCATCAACCACGAGGTGGGCCACCGGCTCGGCCGCGACCACGAGGGGTGCGAGAAGGACGGCGCGCTCGCTCCGGTGATGATGCAGCAGACCAAGCGGCTGAACACGGGCGACGCCGCCTGCCGTGTCAACGCCTGGCCGTTCCCCGAGGCCGAGGCCGAGGACGACTAGGGGCGTCCGGTGGGTTCTGGCCCCGCGCGGGGGTGCCCCGTCAGGGGCGCGGGGAACTGCGCGACCAGCCACGGCGCACCCGCGGTCGGCGACGCACGGTCAGGGGCTCAGCGCCCCCGTTGCGAGCTGTCGGACACGGACCAGCCGAGAGTCGGCTAGCGGGTGCTTGCGGACGGTAGGGCTCCGGGCGTCGGGATGTCGCCTCGGCGGGCCGTTCCCCGGCGGGCCTCGCGTCGCGCGCGGCGTCCTCCTCGCTTGTGCGGCCGGTGGCCGAAGGCCGCTGGCTGATGCCCGCGTGCCCGGCATGTGAGATGCCGCGTCTCTCTCCGTGAAACACCTTTGCCAGGTGGCGGAAATTCGTTCAGTCTTCTGCGCATGTCGAGCCGTCACGCCATCGAGAACGCCAGCTACGAGCTGGCGCTGATCGGCGTTGCCGGACACGCTGTCGCCGACATCGACTGTCGCTGAGGCCGTAGTTCCCCCGGGTCCCTTCGAGGCGTGACGCCCAGGGCCGGATTCCCCCGCGCATCCGCCTTCTTCCGCGGCTGCTCATCGGGCTTCGTTTTCTCCCTTCACTTCCGTCACTTCCTTTTCTTCGTTTCGTGTCCGCCTGGGGCGGCCCGCTGCCTGACTGAGTCCGCAGCCGCCTCCCTGGTGCTTCCTGCTGTGAAAGGCGTACTTCGTCATGCGTCAACTGCCCGTCATATCCCGCCGTGTCGCCGCGGCGGCCGTCAGCGTCGTCCTTCTCGGTGGTGCGGCCGCCTGCGGGCCGGAGGGCAGTGGCGACGGTGCCAAGGGCGGCAGCGGCGGCGAGCCGCGGCGGGGCGGCACGCTCACCGTGCTCAACGCGCAGCCGCAGTCCGACTTCGACCCGGCGCGGCTGTACACCTCCGGTGGTGGCAATGTGCCCTCGCTGGTCTTCCGCACCCTCACCACCCGCAACCGCGAGGACGGCGAGGCGGGCGCCAAGGTCGTCCCCGACCTCGCCACGGACACCGGAAAGCCCAGCGAGAACGCCACGGTGTGGACGTACAAGCTCAAGGACGGGCTGAAGTACGAGGACGGCTCCCCGATCACCAGCGCCGACATCAAGTACGGCATCGAGCGTTCCTTCGCGGCCGAACTCTCCGGCGGCGCCCCGTACCTGAGGGACTGGCTGGTGGGCGGCGATTCTTACGAGGGCCCGTACAAGAACGACAAGAAGGACACGAACGATAAGAGGAGCGGGAAGGGCGGGCTCGACTCGATCAAGACGCCCGACGACAAGACCATCGTCTTCCACCTGCGCAAGCCTGAGGGTGACTTCCCCTTCCTCGCCACCGGCACGCAGTTCGCGCCCGTCCCCAAGGCCAAGGACACCGGCACCAAGTACGAGGAGCACCCCGTCTCCTCCGGCCCGTACAAGGTCGTCAAGAACTCCGGTGACGGCGAACGCCTGTTGCTTGAGCGCAACCCCCACTGGTCGGCGGCGACCGACAAGGAGCGGCACGCCTACCCGGACACCATCGACGTGAAGTCCGGCCTCGACCCGGCCGTCATCAACCAGCGGCTGTCCACAGGGTCGGGCATCGACGCGGCCGCGGTCACCACCGACACGAACCTCGGACCGGCCGAACTCGCCCAGGTCAGCGGCGACCAGGAGCTGGCGTCCCGGGTCGGCACGGGGCACTTCGGCTACGTCAACTACCTGGCGTTCAACCCGAAGGTGAAGCCCTTCGACGACCCCAGTGTGCGGCAGGCGATCAGTTACGCCGTGAACCGCACCAGCGTCATCAACGCGGCGGGCGGCTCGTCGCTGGCCGAGCGCGCCACCACCTATCTGCCCCGGCAGACGTCCTTCGGCTACACGCCGTACGACCATTTCCCCGCCGGCAAGGACGGCAACCCCGACAAGGCCAGGAAGCTGCTCAAGGAAGCGGGCTACCCGGACGGGCTGAAAATCACCCTCACGCATTCCACCGCCAGAGACTTCGAGACCAGCCCCGACATCGCCACCGCCCTCCAGGAGGGGCTGAAGAAGGCCGGGATCACCGTCAAGCTCCAGGGCCTTGAGGACAACGACTACAAGGAGAAGATCCACAGCCTGAAGTCCGAGCCCGGGCTCTTCCTCTCCCACTGGGGCGCGGACTGGCCGTCCGGTGGGCCGTTCCTCGCGCCGATCTTCGACGGTCGCCAGATCGTCAAGAACGGCTCCAACTACAACGCCGCGCAACTCGACGACCCGTCCGTCAACGCCGAGATCGACGAGATCAACAAGCTGACCGATCTCGAAGCGGCCGCCAAGCGGTGGGGCGCGCTCGACAAGAAGATCGGCGAGCGGGCTCTGACGGTGCCGCTGTTCCACCCGGTCTACAAGCGGCTGTACGGCAGGGACGTCAAGAACGTCGTGATCAGCCACTGGACCGGCGTTCTCGACGTCTCGCAGGTCGCGGTCCGGTGAGCGGGGCGACCCAGGCCGCACGGAGTGATCTCGTGACCGCCGACGTGTCAACGGCCATCCCGGCGGCCACCCCTGCGGTGGTCCCGGCGGTGGTCCCGGCGGCCACCCCGGTGGTCCCGGCTCCCGCCGCCCGCCCCGGGCAGGTGTGGCGACGGCTGCGCGGGCGCAGGTCCGCCGCCGTGGCCGGCACCGTGCTGGGACTGCTGGCTGTGCTCGCGCTCGCCGCACCGCTGCTGTCCACGCTCACCGGCCAGGACCCGAACACCTACCACGACGACCTGATCGACTCGGCGCGCGGCGGCGTGCCCATCGGCTCGTACGGCGGTGTCAGTGGCGAACACTGGCTCGGCGTCGAACCCGGCACCGGACGCGACCTGTTCATCCGGCTCGTCTACGGCGCCCGGGTGTCGCTCGCGGTCGCCGTCGGCGCCACCGCGCTCCAGGTGCTCATCGGGCTGGCGGTGGGCATCGCGGCCGGGCTCGGCAACCGTTTCCTGGACGGTGTGCTGAGCCACGTCAGCGATGTGTTCATGGCGCTGCCCATGCTGGTCTTCGCCATCGCGCTGACCGCCGTCGTGCCGGCCGGTTTTCCCCGGCCACTGCTGCTCACGCTTGTGATCGCACTGCTCAGCTGGGGTGGGACGGCCCGGATCGTCCGGGCGCAGACGCTGACGCTGAAGAAGCTCGACTTCGTCGCGGCCGCACGGCTCGGCGGTTCGGGGCCCTTCCGTGTCGCACGCCGCGAACTGCTGCCCTCGCTCGCCGCTCCCGTGATCACCTACGCGGCGATCCTGCTGCCGACCAACATCGTCGCCGAGGCCGGGCTCTCCTTCCTCGGCGTCGGCATCCGGCCGCCCACCCCGTCCTGGGGGCAGATGCTCTCGACCGCGACCACATGGTTCCGCGCCGACCCCACGTATGTACTGCTCCCGGCGGGCCTGCTGTTCCTCACCGTGCTCGCCTTCACCGTGCTCGGCGACGCGCTCCGCACGGCACTTGACCCGCGCGAGGCGTCCCGGCTGGGCGTCGGCACGCGGCGTGCGGGGCGCACAGGGCGCGCGGGGCGTGCTGAGCGTGTGGGGCGTGCCGAGCGCGCGGGGCTCGCGTCCGGACAGGACCGCTGCGACCGGCAGGACTGGCAGGAACGGCGGGGACCGCGTGACGAGCAGAAGAAGGACGGCACCCCATGACCGGCTACCTCCTGCGGCGCGCGGGCGGCGCGTTGCTGGTGCTGCTCGCCCTGTCCATCGTCGTCTACGCGATGTTCTACGTCGCGCCCGGTGACCCGGCCAAGCTCGCGTGCGGGCCGCGCTGCAACCCCGACCAGATCGCGCAGGTACGCGAACAACTACGGCTCGGCGACCCGCTGTACGTGCAGTACTGGCACTTCCTCCAGGGCCTCTTCGCCGGACACGACTACTCCACCGGCACCGGCGTTCTCCATTGCGACGCGCCCTGCTTCGGCCTCTCGTACCAGAACGACCAGCAGGTCACCGATCTCATCACCCAGCGGCTCCCGGTCACCGCGTCCCTCGCCTTCGGAGCGATGGTGCTGTGGCTGCTGCTCGGTGTGGGCACCGGGCTCGTCTCGGCGCTGCGCCGGGGCGGGATCACCGAACGGGTGCTGACCTGGTTCACACTCGCCGGGACCGCGACACCGGTGTTCATCGTCGGCCTGCTGCTGCTGATGCTGTTCTGCTCGTATCTGCGCTGGCTGCCCTTCCCCTCGTACGTGCCGCTGACGGAGAACCCGGAGCAGTGGGCGTGGAACCTGCTGCTGCCGTGGACCGCGCTCGCACTGATCGAGTCGGCCAAGTACGCGCGGCTGACGCGTAGTTCGCTGCTGGAGACGCTCGCTGAGGACCACATCCGCACGTTTCGCGCGTACGGGGTGCGGGAGCGCGCCATCGTCGGGCGGCACGCGCTGCGCGGCGCGCTGCCGCCGGTGATCGCGCTCAGCGCGCTGGACCTGGGCACGATCTTCGGCAACGCCGTGCTCACCGAGACGCTGTTCGGCCTGCCCGGCCTCGGCCAGCTGCTCGTCCACGCGGTCCGGGACATCGACCTGCCGGTCGTCGTGGCCGTGGTGCTCGTCACCGGCACCGCTGTGGTGATCGCCAACATCGTCGCCGACCTCCTCTACGCCGTCACTGACCGAAGGGTGACCCTGACATGAGCAAGCGGTCGGAAGGGCTGGAGCCGCTGGAACCACCGGAGCCGCTGGTGGAGGTCGTGGACCTCACTGTGGGCTTTCCGGTGGCCGGTGGTGTTCACGGTGGGCAGGCGAGAGACGGCGCGTACGAGGAAGGCGAGGCGTCTGCGAGAGACGAGGCATTTGCGAGAGGCGAGACGTCTGCGAGAAGTGAGGCGTCTGCGGGAGACGGCGGTGGTGGCGGCGACGGTGACGAGGGCAGGGGCGGGGGTGGCAGCCGGGGCGGATCGGAGCCGGGTGCCGGGCTGGTGCGGGCCGTGGACGGGCTCTCGTTCACACTGCGGGCCGGAGAGGCGCTGGGCATCGTAGGAGAGTCCGGCTCCGGCAAGAGCACGGTCGCTTTCGGCCTGCTCGGGCTGCACCGGGGGACCGGCGCACGCGTCACTGGCACGGTGCGGGTCGCGGGGCGGGACGTGCTCGTCGCCGACGAGGCGGAGCTGCGCCGACTGCGGGGCGGGGTCGCCGCCATGGTGTTCCAGGACCCGCTCTCCTCCCTCGATCCCTACCTTGCCATCGGCGACCAGATCGCCGAGGTGTACCGCGTGCACCACCGGGGCGCGTCCCGGCGTGCCGCGCGGGCGCGCGCCGTCGAGGTACTCGACCGGGTCGGCATCCCCGGCGCGGCACGCCGGTCGCGGTCCCGGCCACATGAGTTCAGCGGTGGCATGCGGCAGCGGGCACTGATCGCGATGGCCCTTTCCTGCGAGCCCCAGTTGCTCGTCGCCGACGAGCCGACGACCGCTCTCGACGTGACGGTGCAGGCCCAGATCCTCGACCTGCTGGCGGAGCTGAGGGCCGAGACGGGCATGGGCCTGATCCTCGTCACCCACGATCTGGGAGTGGCGGCGTCCAGCGTCGATGAGCTGCTGGTCATGCGGGACGGTCGCGCAGTGGAGCGCGGGCCGGTGCGTACGGTCCTCGGGGCGCCGCGCGAGCCGTACACGCGCGCCTTGCTGGCGGCCGTGCCGCGCGTCAACGTGTCGCCGTCGGTGCCGGTGCCCGTGCCGGTGCCGGTGCCGTCAGTCTCGTCGGAGCAGTCGGAGCAGTCGGAGCAGTCGGAGCAGTCGGAGCAGTCGGAGCAGTCGGAGCAGTCGGAGCAGTCGGTGTCGCCGGGGGCGTTGGTGCTGCCAGTCGCGTCCCTTCCCTCTGCTGGCACGCTTCGTCGGCCGTTGAGTGGCGTGCTGGAGTCGGCAGACGGCGGGAATCCGGGGGTGGGTGCGGATGTCGGCGCCGTGGACGCTCCGTTGCTCGAAGCGGTGGGGCTGCGCAGGGAGTTCGGTAAACGGCGAGGCTCTGTCGTCGCCGTGGACGAGGTGTCCTTGACCCTGCGGCCAGGTGAGACGCTGGGCGTGGTCGGGGAGTCGGGCAGCGGCAAGACGACGCTCGGCCGGATGCTCGTCCGGTTGCTGGAGCCGTCCGGTGGAGCGCTGCGCTACCGGGGGCGTGACATCGGCGGACTGCGCGAGCGCGAACTCCGGCCTTTTCGGCGTGAGTTGCAGATGGTCTTCCAGGACCCGGTCTCCTCCCTGAACCCGCGTCGCAGTATCGGCGAGTCGGTCGCCGACCCGCTGCGGGCGGCGGGCGGCCTGGGCGACGCACACGTGCGTGCGCGCGTGCGTGAGCTGCTGGAACGTGTGGGCCTGAACCCGGACTGGTACCACCGCTACCCGCACGAGTTCAGTGGCGGCCAGCGCCAGCGCGTCGGCGTCGCGCGGGCGCTCGCCCCCGAGCCCCGGCTGATCGTCTGCGATGAGCCCGTCTCGGCGCTGGACGTCACCACCCAGGCGCAGATCGTTCGGCTGCTGGGCGAGTTGCAGCGGGAACGTGGGCTGGCGCTGGTGTTCATCGCGCACGACCTCGCCGTGGTCCGGCAGGTCAGCGACCGGGTAGCGGTCATGCGCGGCGGACGGATCGTGGAGGAGGGGACCACGGACGCCGTATACGACGATCCACAGCACCCCTATACCCGGTCACTGCTGGCCGCGGTGCCCCTGCTCGAAAGGGCGGAAGCCGCCGCATAGTGCGGCGTAACGCCTGAAGCCCGGGAAAGTCACGGCCGTTCACCCCTTCCGGTGGTGCGACGGACAACCGTCCATCGCACCACCGCTTCACGCACATAGCGTGCTTCCGCTGCCTCACGGCGGCTGCCTACCAGGGAGATCGGGGGTGCGGACGTGCGCGTGGGACTGCTGACCGAGGGTGGATACCCGTATGCGACCGGTGCGGCGAGGCTGTGGTGCGACCGGCTCGTACGCGGGCTCGCGCAGCACGAGTTCGAGGTCTGCGCGCTGAGCCACAGCGCCGGACAGGAGGCTTCCGGCTGGTTGCCGCTGCCTGACCAGGTACGCCGCGTACGGACCGCCCCACTCTGGGGCGAGCCCCCGGCGGGTGTCACGTACGGCGCGCAGCGGCCCTACGGGCGGCGCGAACGCCGCCGCTTCGCCGAGCACTTCGGGCAGCTCGCCCAGGCGATCTGCGCCGCCTCGATCCGTGCGTCGGAGGCTGACCCCGACGACGAGCTAGGTCGCGAGCGGGAACGGAACCTCAGGCGAGACAGGGGCCGTGGGCGGGACGGTGAACTGACGCGGCGCACGGAACGCGAGAGGCGCGCTGAGCGGGCGCCGGGAGGGCGTGTCCTCGCCGGGCGCGGTGTCGCGTCGCCGCCAGACCGGTCGGAAGGCGCGGCGGACGAGCGGATGGAAGGCGCGTCCGAAGACCGTCCGGAGGGCTGGCCAGAGGTCAGGCCGGGAGACCGGTTGGGTGACCAGAGGGAAGACTGGCCAACGGCCCAGGCGGACCGTTTCAGCAACGCCGTGCGCGAGCGCGGCGCTGGTCAGCTCCCTACGCCACGCCGGTCGCGACAGCCCCAGCCGGCCGCCGGGCCGCCGTCTGCCGACCCCGCGCGGGGCGCCGGGCATGACGCCGGGCGCGACGCCGACCGGGACGACCCGGAAGGCTCGGACGGCGGCGGGCCCACGCACACCGCCTCCCCCCACAGTCCCACCCACAGCTCCCCTCACAGTCCCACCCACAGCGTCTCCTCCCACACCTTCGCCGACGGGCTCTACGGCCTGGCCGATCTGGCCCGCGAGCGCGGGGGGCTGCCATCCGCCCTCCGCTCGGAGCTGGCCGTGGGCATCCTCGAAGCCGCGTGCCGCGCGCCCGGCGCGATGGGGGGCGCGCACGACGCACGCGTCATCGACCTGCTCGTCGTCACCCGCCAGCTGGAGCGTCTGCTGCGTCCGCTCTCGCTCGACTGGTACGGCGGTGCGGCGGGCTCACGCCGCGGGCGGGGCCGGGACCGGGGGCGCTTCTGTTCCGGACCGGCGGCTCACTACGCGAGTGACACTCGCGAGGCGCTGGGGCCGGGGCGCGGACTGGCGGGCGTGGACCTGTGCCATGCGACGTCTGCCGGTGTTGCCGCGCTCCCCGGGTTGCTGGCCAAGCGCTTCTTCGGGACCCCGCTGCTCGTCACCGAGTACGGCGTACGGCTGCGTGAGCACTACCTGACTCACTCCGGCGCGTACGGCACCGGCCCGGCGGCTCCGGCGGACTCCCTTGCCGGCACCGCGCAGTCCGCCCCCGTACGCGCCCTGCTCGCCTCGTTCCAGCGGCAGTTGGCCGCCGAGGTGTACGCCCAGGCCGCGCTCATCACGCCCGGCAACACACATGCCCGCCGCTGGCAGGAACACTGCGGCGCGTCCCGTGACCGTATCCGGACCGTCTACGCGGGCATGGACGCCACCCGTTTCGCCGCCGTGGGCGAGGGGGAGGCGCCAGGCGCCGACGACGGACGGACGCTGGTGTGGATGGGCCGCGTGAAGCCCGCCAAGGACGTCGTCTCGCTGCTGCACGCGTTCGCTGAGGTACGGCGGAAGGAACCGGGGACGCGGCTGCGCATCGTGGAACGGGGCCGGGGAGCGGGGCCGTACGCGGCGCACTGCCGGGCGCTCGCGGCGCAGCTCTTCCCCGACGAGGCGGTGAGCGTCCACGCGGCCGGAGAGAACCCGGTCTCCTTCGAAGTCCTGGGTGGTCCCGACACACCGAGTGTCCAGGAGACCTACGCGGCGGGGAGTGTCGTCGTGTTGTCGAGCGTGGCCGAGGCCTTCCCCGGCGGGCTCATCGAGGCCATGCTCTGCGCGCGGGCGACCGTGTCCACGGATGTGGGCGCGGTCTGCGAAGTCATCGGCGGCACCGGTCTCGTCGTACCACCGCGCAATCCACGTGCACTCGCCGCGGCATGTCTCGCCTTGCTGCATGACGCTGAACGGCGCGAGCGGCTCGGCGCGGCGGCCCGCGCCCGCGCGCTCGAACTCTTCACCGTCGAGCAGAACATCGCCGCCTTCCGCGGCATCTATCTGGAACTGATGTCGCACGCTCCGGTGCGCCGCACGGAAGAGGAGGTGGATCTGGACGGTGGGCCGCTGCTCTTCGCGCACCCAGCCGAATCCCGCGTGCCCGGCCGCTGGACGGTGGCGCGTGGCGGACAGTGGCTCACGGGCCGCGCGGCTCCCCGCGGGGCACCCCGCCGCACCCCGAGTTGGGCAGGGCCCCCAGGCGCGACCGCCGGGAACGGGGCCGGGAACGGGGCGGGGAACGGGGCGGGGAACGGGAAGGCGGCCGGGGTCGGGGCCGGGAAGGCGGCCCGACCGGGCTCGGCACAGGAAACGCTGACGGCTCGTGGTTCTCGTACCGCTCACGCGTCACCTACGGCACACGATCCCGCCTGTAGCCGGGAATCGGTGACCGTCCAGGCCGGATTCCGATCAAGACGCGGGGAGGGGGGCGACGCATGAAGACGCCTGACACAGAGGCCGACGCCGCCGCCCGTGCCGCTGGCAACTCTCGCCCCGTTGGCACCGCCCGCCCCGACGACACCGGTCACCGCGGTGACCAGGTGGTTCTGAGGGCCGACGGTGGCCAGGAGCCGGGCGAGCCCGTCAGTCCTGCCAGCCGGGACACGCGCTCGCGGCAGGCGCCGCGCGAGGAGTGCGGGGCGCCCAGGGGCGGCCCTGCGCCCGGTGACCGCCCCGCGCCCGAGGCTGCCCCCGCGCCCGATGGCGATCCGGCGCACCCGGGTTCCCCGCGCCCGCCGGAAGGGACCGCTGACTTCAGCGTGCCGGGGAAACCCAGCCCCGAGGCCGAAGGCCAAGCCCCAGTTGCGGCGCCCGCCGACCGCCCCGCGCCCAAGCCCCCGGCGCCCAAGCCCCCCGCGCCCAAGCCCCCCGCGCCCGAGCCCGATCCGGCGCACCCGCGCTCCACACGTGCACCGGCAACCGAGGCCGTCGACCGGTCCGCCGACCGGGCCGCCGATGCCGGGGCGCCGCGTCAGCCTCGCCCCGGCGCCGGAGGTCCTGTGACGGCGGTGGGACCGGGGAAGGGCGCGCGGCGGGGGCCCGTCGACCCTGTGCGAAAGCTGATGCGAGACCACGTCGAACTCTGCGCACGCGCGGTGGACCCGTTGGAGATCGCCGCCGGGCTGGAGGCGTACGGCGTGACCGACCGGACCGCTGCCCGCTTCCGGCACCGCGATGTCTTCTCGCTCGCCGAGGAGCTGTACGCCCGGGTGCCACGCACGCGTGATAACGCGACGTTCGGAGCGGCGGCGGCGGACGGGGCGGTGCGGACGACGACGGGCCGCCCGGTAGGCAGGGGCGGCCCTGTAGGGCGGGGAGGCTCAGCGCCTCGTGTCCCCGGCGTGCGCCCGGCGGACCACGCGGGCTGTGGCTCACGGTGGCGGCGGGGGGCACGGGCGGCTTCGGGTGCGCTGCATCTGCTGCCGGGAGCGCTGTGCCTGGCGACGGCCGTGGAACTGGGGCGTGTGCCGGCGGGGGCCGACGCCAGGCGGTGCGCGGTGGGCGCGGTCGGCGCGGTCCTGGTGGGCGTAGCGCTGTGGCTGTGCCTGCGGTACGGGCCGCTGCGCACCCCCGGTTCCCGGGCTCGCGCGGCGGCGGGGACGGGGACGGACACCGGTACGAAGCCTGTCCCGAAGATCCGGAACGTCCCGAAGATCGGGAACGTCCTGAACGAGACCGCGGGACCGTGTGGCAGCACAGGCCGGGGAGCGCGCGCGAGCGGTGGCACCACGGCCACCGCGGGCGCGAGCACGCGACGCGGCTCCCGCAGGGTCCCCCGCGTCACTGCCAGAGCGGGCCTGGCGCCGCGCCGGCGCAGGAACCTGGCTCCGTTGTGGGTCTGCTGGCTGGTCGGTTACGCGCTCTTCGGGCCCTGGCTGCTCACGGAACTTCTGGTCGAGGGGCCGGAGATGTTCCGGCGCGGCGCCGACCCGGGTGCGCCGGAGGGCACTGGGGTCGTCGGCGCCGCGTCCTCCGGCGTTCCCCTGGTGAGCGGTGTGCGCCACGACGTGGTGCCCGGCCTCGTCGCTCTCGCCTTCGCGGTGCCGCTCGCCGCCTGGTGCGTCCGGTGGTTCACCGTGCGGGCCAGGCGGAGCCTGCTCGTCAGCCGGGGGCGTACGGAGTTCGCCGCGGACGTGCGGCCGCTGCTCGGGGCGACGGTCGCGCTGTTCCTCTGCGGGCTCGGTGGCCTCCTCGCCGCAGCCCAACTCGGGCTCCCTCAGCGTGTTTGCGGTCTTGATCCCGTGGGTCTTCGCCCCAGCGCCGCGGTGGCCATGGCCGCACTCGGGAGCCTGCTCTTCCTCTCCCGACTGCTCGCCGTGCACGGCTTCCGCCGGGCGGCTTCGGGTGGCCTCGCCGTCGCCTGCGGGGCCGAAGTGGCCGCTGCGTGCACGGTACTTGTCTCGCGACTGCCCGGCTGCGGCGGGCTCGGCCGCCCCGTAGCGCGGTTGGCCGAGGCTCACGGCCTGGTGGCCGTACCAGCGGTGGTCTGCGGCGGTTGTGCGCTGCTCCTGCTGGCGTACGCCCTCAGCGCGTTGTCGCGTACCGCCGCCCATGACATCACCTCGCCCCGTGCCTTCGCGCACGAAGCAGCGTTCTCCCGTACGGCGGTGGGCGGTCGTCGGTGCTGCGCTCCGGTGGCGCACGGGCACGGCGCCGAGTGCGGCTCGCCGCCCGGTCGGCGGGCCCGGCCGCCCCGGGGCACCGCCGTCACGCCGTAGGCCCCGCGCCGCTTGTCCCCTTCACGCTCAGTCATCACCGCTACACCCTCGCCGTCGTTATCCCCCGGGCCCGCACGAGGCCCCCGGCGGCGTAACTGTCACAAGGAGCAACAACGATGAACAACCACCTTTACGCACCACCCGCCAGAGGGGCGATCCCGCTCGCGACGTCACGAACGACCGGTTCGCTGACGCCGCCGCTGTCCACCCCGCCGCTGCCGCCCCTGCTGCTGCCGCCTCCGCCGCTGCCGGCCACGTCGCTGTCACCGCTGCCGTGGCTTCCTTCGCTGCCCACGGCCCGTACGGCTCTCGCGGCAGCCGCGATGGGCAGGCGCGGCGAACGGGGGCGGCACTGATGCGTGTTCTGTTGCTCGGCTCCGGTGGCTACATCGGGCGCTACGTCGCCGACCACCTCCTCGCCGACCCGGCGGTGCAGTTGACCGCGCTCGGCCGTGGCGACGACGCCGACGTCCGCTTCGACCTGTCCACGGGCAGCCCCGGGGCGCTGACCCGCTTCCTGGACGCCGTGCACCCTGGTGTGGTGATCAACTGTGCGGGCACGACCCGTGGTGGGGCCCGCGAGCTGACCCGGCACAACACCGTGGCCGTCGCCACGGTCTGTGAGTCGTTGCGCCGCAGCGGCTGCGGCGCGCGACTCGTGCAGCTCGGCTGTTCCGCCGAGTACGGGCCTTCGCAGCAAGGTTCCTCGACGGCTGAGGACGCGATTCCGCGCCCCGGTGGCCCGTACGGCGTGAGCAAGCTGGCCGCGACCGAGCTCGTCCTCGGTTCGGGGCTCGACGCGATCGTGCTGCGTGTCTTCTCACCGGTCGGCCCCGGCACCCCGCCCGGATCACCGCTCGGCCGCCTGGCCGACGCGATGCGGCGCGCGATGCAAGCGGGGGAGAGCGAGGTGAGGTTCACCGGCCTCGGCGCGCAGCGGGACTTCGTGGACGTGCGTGATGTGGCGCGAGCGGTGCACGCGGCATCGTTGTCGGCCGCGCAGGGCGTGGTGAACATCGGCACGGGGCGCGCGGTGCGGCTGCGGGACGCCGCCGTCGTGCTGGCCAGGGTCGCCGGGTTCGGCGGCGCGCTGCACGAGGTGGACAGCGGCGGTCAGCCGCTGCGCGGCATCCCGCACCCCACGCTGCCCGGCGGCCCGCACGGCACGGGCCACGGCAGGGCCGAGCACGCGAGTGAGCAGACCATGGGCTCAGGCCCGTACCCCTATCCGGACGGCTGCGGCAGCTGGCAGCAGGCGGACGTGCGCACGGCGCGCGACCGGCTCGGCTGGCGGACCCGCATCGGTCTGGAGGAATCCCTCGCTGACATCTGGATGGAGGCGGCATGTCGCATCTGATCTCCCAGGGGACCCGGCAAGCGGCGTCGGCGGCGGGACGGCTGGGCTTCGGCGTTCCCGGCTACGCGCATCCGCTGGTCGCCCCCACCGAGTGGGCGGAGTTGACCCGCCCCGAGACCCCGCTGCACTGGGCGGTACTGAACGTGGCGCGCGGGCCGGGCGCGATCCCCGACCCGCACTGCCTTGAGGCGGCGGGCCGCCTGCGGCAGGCCGGTGTGCGGGTGCTCGGCTACCTGGACGTGCGTTTCGGTACCCGCCCGTTCGGCGAACTCGTCGCGGACGCGCACCGCTTCCTGGAGTGGTACCGGGTCGACGGCTTCTATCTGGACCGCTGCCCGACGGAGCGCCCCGGCCTGCCCGAGATCCGGCGCGCCGCGACCACGCTGCGCGCTCTGCACGAGGGGGCGTATCTGGTGTTCATGCACGGAATGCACCCGTATCCCGGGTATGTGGAGAACGCCGATCAGCTGGTGACCTTCTCGGGCCAGTGGTCCGATTACCGCTGGTCGCAGGTGGCGGAGTGGACGGCGGAGTATCCGCCCGAGCGTTTCTGCCACCTGGTGCACGGGGTGCCGCGCCCGCACCTGGACGAGGCGCTGCGCATCGCCCGCTGGCAGGGGGCGGGCACGATCTACTTCACGGACCGTACGGGGCATGGCCCGGGCGACCCGTGGGAGGCGCTGCCCGGCTACTGGGACGACATCGTCTCGCGTATCGGACCTGGTGTCTCGGAATGAGATGCGGCGTGGCAGTGTTACCAGGAGAACAACGCTGCTCCCCTCTCTTACGGAGTCCCCGTGTCGCTGCCACCCCTGGTCGAGCCGGCTGCCGAGCTCACCGTCGACGAGGTTCGCAGGTACTCGCGTCACCTGATCATCCCCGATGTCGGGATGGACGGGCAGAAGCGACTGAAGAACGCAAAGGTGCTCTGTGTGGGCGCGGGCGGTCTCGGCTCGCCCGCGCTGATGTACCTGGCGGCCGCCGGTGTCGGAACGCTCGGCATCGTGGAGTTCGACGAGGTCGACGAGTCGAACCTGCAGCGCCAGATCATCCACAGCCAGGCCGACATCGGCCGCTCGAAGGCGGAGTCCGCCCGCGACTCGGTCCTCGGCATCAACCCGTATGTGAACGTGATTCTCCATAAGGACCGCCTTGAGGCGGAGAACGTCATGGAGATCTTCTCCCAGTACGACCTGATCGTGGACGGCACGGACAACTTCGCCACCCGCTATCTGGTCAACGACGCGTGCGTGCTGCTGAACAAGCCGTATGTCTGGGGTTCGATCTACCGCTTCGACGGTCAGGCCTCGGTCTTCTGGAGCGAGCACGGTCCCTGCTATCGCTGCCTGTACCCGGAGCCGCCGCCCCCCGGCATGGTCCCCTCCTGCGCCGAGGGCGGCGTGCTGGGCGTGCTGTGCGCGTCCATCGGGTCGATCCAGGTCACCGAGGCCATCAAGGTGCTCACCGGCATCGGCGACCCGCTGGTCGGCCGCCTGATGATCTACGACGCGCTGGAGATGAGCTACCGCCAGGTCAAGGTCCGCAAGGACCCGGACTGCGCGGTCTGCGGGCCGAACGCCACGGTCACCGAGCTGATCGACTACGAGGCGTTCTGCGGTGTCGTCTCGGAGGAGGCCCAGGAGGCCGCCGCCGGTTCGACGATCACTCCCAAGCAGCTCAAGGAGTGGATCGACGACGGCCAGGGCATCGACATCATCGACGTCCGCGAGCCGAACGAGTACGAGATCGTCTCCATCCCCGGCGCCAGGCTGATCCCCAAGAACGAGTTCCTGATGGGCAGTGCCCTCCAGGACCTTCCGCAGGACAAGAAAATCGTCTTGCATTGCAAGACGGGTGTCCGTTCCGCGGAGGTGCTCGCCGTGCTGAAGTCAGCCGGATTCTCCGACGCCGTGCACGTGGGCGGCGGCGTGATCGGCTGGGTCAACCAGATCGAGCCGGAGAAGCCGATCTACTAGGGCCGTGTCCGGCGGGTCGTGCTGGGGAGGGGGAGCCCTTTCCGCGCGTCGCGGACCGCGGGCGCGTCGGGGCTGGTCGCGCAGTTCCCCGTGTCCCTGGCGGGGCCCAGGGCTGACCCCTGGGCCTGGCAGCCTGGAAAGGCCCCACGCGCTGCCCGATGCCGGGCGCGCGTCATCCGCCGGATACCCCTGGACGCGCGGCGGCCCGGGCCGGTCATCAGCGCACGCGATGCCGCCGTTGGCGCGCGGTCGCGCTGATCGCCCTGGCGTGTCCCCCGTTTCTCCTCAGCCGCCGTGCGGGCTTGGACAAGCCCGCACGGCGGCTGAGCGCGTTTCGCGTGGCGGCACAAGGCGGGGACCGCCGGGTTGCGGCGGTCCCGCTGCCGCTGCGCCGCTACGAGCAGGTCGTGCCCTCGTCGGGGACCTTGTCGTCAAGCAGGTAGCCGTCGACGGCCCGCGCCATGCAGCTGTTGCCGCTGTTGTACGCGCCGTGGCCCTCGCCCTTGTACGTCACCTCGACGCCGACGCCCTCGCCCAGCTGGCGCGCCATCTTCCGGGCGCCCGCGTACGGCGTGGCCGGGTCACCGGTGTTGCCGATGACGACGATCGGCGCCGCCCCCTTGGCGCTGACGTCCGGGTGCTCCCACTGGCCCGGCACCGGCCAGCTGTCGCAGCCGAGCAGGCCCCAGGCGAGGAAGTCACCGAAGACCGGGGACGCCGCCCGGAACTGCGGCAGCTTCGCCCTGACGTCCTTGACGGTGTACCGCTGCTTGGAGTCGGCGCAGGAGATCGCCGTGTTGGCCGCCTGGATGTTGCTGTAGCGGCCGTCCTGGTCACGGCCGGACATGGAGTCGGAAAGCAGCAGCAGCATGGTGCCCTTGCCGAGCTTCTGCGCCTCGTTGAGCCCCAGCGACAGGTACTTCCACATCTCCTTGTCGTACAGGGCCTGCGCGATGCCGTTGACCGCCTGGTCGCCGGTCAGCTCGCGGCCGCTGTCGGTGGGCAGCGGCGTCTTGTCGAGCTTCTTCAGCAGCGCGGCGATCCGCTCACTGCCCTGCTCGGGGTCCGTGCCGACCGGGCAGGCGGGGCCCTTGGTGGCGCAGTCCTTCAGGTAGTTGTTCAGCGCGAGCTGGAAACCCTTCGCCTGGCCGAGCGCCCCGTCAGCGGGGTCGCCGGTCGGGTCGACCACGGCGTCCAGCACGGCGTGCCCCACGTTCTTGGGGAACAAGTGGGCGTACACACCGCCCAGTTCGGTGCCGTAGGAGATGCCGAAGTAGTGCAGCTTCCGGTCGCCGAGAACCTGCCGCATCAGGTCCAGGTCGCGGGCCGCGCTGGTGGTGTCCACGTGCGGCAGCACCTTGCCGGAGTTCTCCTGGCAGGCTGCCGCGTACTCCTTGGACTCGGTGAGCGCCGCCTTCAGCTCGGCGGCGTCGTCGGGCGTGCCGTCCTGCGCGTTCGCCTCGTCCTGCTGCTTGTCGTCCAGGCAGGTCACGCCGGAGCTCGCGCCGACCCCGCGCGGGTCGAAGCTGACCAGGTCGTAGCGCGCGCCCAGCTTGTCGTACTCCTTGGCGAAGCCCGGCAGCGTGGCGACGCCCGAGCCGCCGGGACCGCCGAAGTTGAAGACGAGCGAACCGATCCGCTGGTCCTCGTTCTCCGCCTTCTTACGGATCATGGCGAGGTCGAGGGTGTCGCCGCCCGGCTTGTCGTAGTCCAGCGGCGTCTTGAGGACGCCGCACTCCCACGCGTCACCGGGGGCCTCGCCGGGCCCCTGAAGGGCCGAGGGGGCCGAGCACTTCTTCCAGCTCACCTGCTGGCCGGTGAGGGACTTCGGCAGGCTGGGATCGACGGGCACGCCGGGGGAGGAAGCCGACGGCGACGCGGAACCGGACTCCTTGCTTTCCGTGTCCTTGTCGTCCCCGCCGCAACCACTTGCTGCACCTATCGCGACCACGAGGGCCGCCGAGACCAGAGCCTTGGTCCGTGTGTGACGTGACATGGCGCTTGATCCTAATCGCCGGTCCGTGACTCCTCCTTCGGAAGGGCCACGCGCGCCGGTCCGCAACCCAGGCGTTCCGCCTCGGCGGCGGCGAAGCGGGGCAGCAACAGGCGGGGCAGGCCGTGCGCATCGCTGGTCCGTTGCTCGACGGCGAAGAGGACCTTGCCGGTCTGGCATGTCGTCTCGTACGCGGCGAAGTCCTCGCGCACCATGGTCCTGCCGTCCTTGACGTACTCGCTGGGGCCTCCGGTGTACATCAGCTGGGCGTAGACCTCGGCGAGCCGTGGTTCTTCGATGGTGATCAGCCGCAGGTCCGGACCACCGGTCCCCATGAGCACGCCGCAGACCCGGGCGGTGCCCTTCACCCGCGCGACCATCGTGGCGGGGCGCAGTTCCTTGCGCGCCCGGCGGGAGGCCGACAGCCGGTCGATGCCACACAGCCGGTCCGGCTGGGTGGACTGGAAGCGGGGCAGCGCGGGCTTGTTGTCAGGCAGGGGGAAAACGCCGTCGCAGTCGAGCGCGCGCATGGCGCCGTTCGCCAGCCGGACCGTGGCCCGCGCCAGCCGGAGCTGGACGTCCGCGGACCCCTCGCCATTGAACAGCTGCGGGCCCGCCGCCACATCCACGACGGTGGGCCCGTCGACGCGGTGGTCACCTCCGCAGACCTGGGGCAGCGCCACCCAGGCCCGGCGGTCGGAGACCATGCCCACCAGGCCGTCCCCCAGGGGGGACATCTCCGGCAGCAGGAACTCGGCGGGCCACGCCTCGTCCTCCCGGTTGCGGCCGTCGAGCTGGTTCAGCCGGGCGGTGAGCTGGACATGCGTGCTGCCACCCCGGGAGAACCCGACCCGGCAGAAACCCTGGGGCTCCGTGGAGCCGTATCCGTGGGCGGGCCGTATCTCCTCGGCGCTGACCGACAGGTCGGAGCGGAAAATGCCCGACAGGTCGTCCTCGCCGAGCGAGTCCCAGCACAGGGCCTCGGAGCCGAAGCCGAGCTCGTCCGTCTGCCACGCCGTGAGCGTCGCGCCGACGAGCAGCCCGGCGACCGCCACCGACACCAGCTGTCCGGTCCGGCTCCGCAGCCACCGCCACAGCCGTCGGCCGCGGTGCGGGCGCTTCGGCGGCAGCGCGCTGTAGTGGACGATCCCTTCACGGAGCGGCCGGGCCGTCGCTGAGTCGTGCACGTCTGCCGTCCCCCATGACGTCCTCGTGTAGTGGTCCGTCATCGGCCCGCCCCGCGCGGAGCGACCGGCGCGCATCCCAGCCGCTTCGACACCGCGTTGACGAATATCGGGAAGGCTTGGGCGGGGGCCTCCGGTTCGGAGCCCCGCATGGCGAAGACGACCGGGTGACCGTCGCATTCGGCCCGCAGGACGGCGCCGTTCGCGTCGACGCGCCCCGTGCCGCGCCAGCCCCGGCCGGGCGCCTTGTCACCGGTGAGACCGTCGAACAGGTCCACCAGCCGGGGGCGTGCGGTCATGGAGTACTGGGCTGTGGTCTCGCCGGAGCTCTGGCTGTCACACGTCTGGTAGTCGTCGCCGGACACTCGCGTCACGTAAGAGTCATCCGAGCCGCGTTCGGGGTAGGGCTTCAGCCCGGGGATGGAGCAGGCGCCCGCACCGGGATCGGCGAAGGCGTCGTCCGAGTCGAACGGCCCCTCCGGCATCGGGGAGGTGAGCCGCAGCGGCTTCGCCGGGGCGCACCCCGCCTTCTCCATGCCCCGGTTGGCGACCTGGAGGAGCAACTGCGCGAACTCCCATGAGCCACCCGTGCCGGGGACCGCCTTGCTGGTGTCGGCGTCCGTCTCGTCGTACTCCTCGCCGGTGATGACCACGGCGGCGGGACGGCCGTCGATGTCGCACTCCTTGGGCAGGGCGAGCATCGCGTGCGTGCCCTGGATCACCCCGGGCAGGCCGTCAGGCAGCGGTATGCCGTAGCCGTCGAGCATCTCGGCGAGCCATTTCCGGCGCGCCGTGGCGGACTCGGGGACCGGCCCGTACCGGACGTCGACCTGCTGTTCGTACCGGTTCTCGGTCCCGTCCGAGGAGTCATAGCTCCAGTTCCGCCGGACGGTGCAGCTGCCGCGCGGCTTGTCGGGGGTGGGCGCGGTCTCCTTCGCCGAGCGGTCCCCGTCGCCGAGCAGGGGCGGGCCGCTGTCCTCCTGCCAGGCACCCCAGCAGTAACTCTCCTTCGCGTACGGCCCCACCTCGGCTGCCTTCACCACCAGCCACCCGGCCAGCAGCGCGGTCGCCGTGATGCAGGCGAGCAGCGCACGGCCGGGCCAGGTCCGGGCACGTTCGCGGACGGAACGGCCCGTCGCCCGGGCGGCTCCACGCGCGGCGCGGGAGAGACGCCGCGCCCGCCCGGCCCCCGTGCCAGCCGTATCCGACACTCCTGCCCCGGCTGCGGCTTCGGCGGCGGTCTCGGTGTCCGTCCGCGCGGCAGCGCCGTCCCGCGCGCCAGCGTCCGCCGACGTGTCCGGCTGCGCCTCGCCGGAGGCTGCTTCGCCTGCCGCGCTGTCCGCAGAGCTCGCCCCGCTGTCCTCGGCCACCCCGTGCTCCCCCCGCGTGTTCGCCGCGTGATTCCCGGCGTTCACTGTGACGCGGAGCGTATCGGCAGGCACTGACATCGCGATGGGCGGGTTGTCAGGGACGCGGCAATGGATCGCCCGCTCTCCGGCGGCGCGGCGGGGCCCAGCGGGTCTCGTCGGGACTCAGTGCGACTCGACGGGGCCCAGCGGGCTCGGCGGGGGCTCAGCCGTAGCGTCTCCGACGGCTACCCGCAGACCTTTCCGTCTGTGGGGACCGCGCCCCCCAGCAGATACGTGTCGACGGCTCGCTTCACGCACGCGTTGCCGCTGCCGTACGCGCCGTGGCCCTCGCCCTTGTACGTCAGCTCGACACCGACGCCCTCGCCCAGCTCGCGCGCCATCCGCCGGGCACCTTCGTACGGCGTGGCGGGATCGCCGGTGTTGCCGACGACCAGGATCGGCGCGGAGCCCTTCGCGCTCACGTCCGGGGTCTTCCACGCGCCGCCGACCGGCCAGCCGGAGCACTGGAGGAGGCCCCACGCCATGTAGTCACCGAAGACCGGGGACGCCTTGCGGAAGTCGGGCAGGGCGGCCCTCACGTCGGCTGGTGTGTAGCGCTGCTTGAAGTCCGCGCAGCTGATGGCGGTGAGCGACGACTGGAGGGTGCTGTAGTGGCCGTCCTCGCCCCGGCCGTTCATGGAGTCGCCGAGGGCGAGCAGCGTCCTGCCGTCGCCGGACTCGGCTTCCTCAAGGCCCTGGGTGAGGTAGTCCCAGAAGTCCTCCGAGTACAGCGCCTGCGCGATACCGCCGCTGGCAAGGGCCTGGGTCAGGGAGCGGTCTCCGCTGCCGGGCAGCGCGTCGGTGTCGAGCCGTCGCAGCAGCGCGCCGATCTGCTTCTCCGTGGGGCAGTCCTCGTTGTCCGACCGGCAGGCGCGCAGGTAGTTGTCCAGTGCCCGCTGGAAGCCCTTCGCCTGGCCGATGGCGCCGCGCAGCGGGTCCTGCTCCGGGTCGACCACGGCGTCGAAGACCGCGCGGCCCACCTTTTTGGGATACAGGTGTGCGTAGACACCGCCGAGTTCGGTGCCGTACGAGACGCCGAAGTAGTGCAGTTCGCCGTCGCCGAGTACCTGGCGCATCAGCTCCATGTCGCGGGCGGCGTTGACGGTGCCGACGTGCGGGAGGACGGTGCCGGAGTTCTCCTCGCAGGCTGAGGAGTATTTCTTGAGCCGCCCGCTGAGGGCCTTTGTCTCTGCCGCGTCGTCGGGGGTGCTGTCGGCGGCGTAGTAGGAGTCGAGTTCCTTGTCGTCCAGACACCGCACGCCACTGCTGCGGCCGACTCCGCGCGGGTCGAAGCTGACCAGGTCGTAGCGGGTGCGCAGGTCGTTGTACGTGTCGGCGAACGCGGGGAGCGTGGTCACGCCCGAGCCGCCGGGGCCGCCGAAGTTGTAGATGAGCGAACCTCTCTTCCGGTCCGGGCTGGTGGCCTTGGCGCGGATGAGGGCGATGCCGACGGTCTTGCCCTTCGGCTTGGCGTAGTCGAGGGGCGCGTGCATCGTGGCGCACTCCCAGTCCGCACCGGGGGCCTTGCCCGCGCCGTCCTCGCTCTTGTCCGGGGCGGGGCAGCGCGCCCAGTCCAGCTTCTGCCGGGGCGAGCTGTCGGACGACGAGGACGAGTCGTCGCTGCCGCTGTCGCCGCAAGCGGTGGTGGTGGCCATGGCGAGCAGGGCGGCGGTGAACAGCGCGCCGCCGCGCAGGGTCCCGGCGCGGAGCGTTCCCGTACGGATGGATATGGGCACGGCTGTCCTCCCGGGGAGATGGATCGACTGCCATCGTCCGGGCGGGAACGGCCGACTGCCCGTGCAGCGGTCCGTACGGGTGACTGCCGGCGGCCCCTTCCATGGGGCGTCGGCCGGGCGGGCGGCGGGTGGCCGTCAGGCGCGCGGGTGGCCGCCTCGCGGGCGCGGGCGCCCGTGGGTGTGCCGAGCCACCGGACGTCACCACCGCGCACGCGGGCCACGGGCGCGCGTGGGTGTGCATGTCCCGCCGTGCCCCGCGGGCTCCATGCCCCGCACGGCTCCGCGTCCTACAGGGCTTCCTTGCGGGTGAGGTGGGTGAACGACAGCCAGCCCGGCAGCACCGGAAGCCAGAAGGTCATCAGCCGGAAGAGCAGCACGGCGGGCGCGGCCGTGTCGTACGGCAGTCCGGCGAAGGTCAGGCCCGCGATCAGCGCCGCCTCGACCGCGCCCACGCCGCCCGGGGTGGGCGCCGCTGAGCCGAGGGCGTTGCCCGCGAGGAAGACGACGGCGATGCTCGCGTAGCTCAGCTCGCCGTCGAACGCCCGGATCGAGGAGTCGAGGCACATCATGAACGCCGCCGTCAGCAGCAGCATGCCGCCGACCCCGGCGAACAGCTTCTGCGGCCGCTGGAGCAGGTCGAGCATGCGCGGGATGACACCGGCGAACAGCGACCGTACGCGCGTGGACACGAACTTCCGCAGTACGGGGACCGCCGTGACGACCAGGACGAGGACCGCCGCCGTCAGCAGCCCGGCGATGACCGTACGGGACGGCGAGAGGGTCGGGGTGCGCTCGGTGCCGGTGATGTAGCCGAAGGTCGCCAGCAGGATGACGTGGCTCGCCAGTCCGAACAGCTGGGAGGCGCCGACGCTCGCCACGGCCTGGCCCGGCCGTACGCCCGCCCGTTGCAGGAAGCGGGTGTTCAGGGCGACACCGCCGACCGCCGCGGGGGCGACGAGCTTGGCGAACGACGCGGCGACCTGCGCCAGCACGGTGCGGCCGAACGGCACCTTCTCCGGAACGAAGCCGAGCAGGCTGATCGCCGCGCAGACATAGGTCAGGCTGGAGAAGAAGAGGGCGATCGCCACCCAGCCCCAGTTGGCCTCGTCGACGACCTGGCCCAGCTTGATGTGGGTGAACTGGGAGAGCAGGAAGTACGCGGCGAAGGCGCCCGCGCAGAAGCTGACCAGGGTGCGCGGCTTGATGCGTTCGAGCCGGACGGGCTCTATGGGCGCCTGCGGCCGGATGAGCAGGACCTGCTTACGGATCTGGGACAGCAGATCCTCTTCACGTGCCTCCTCCAGTGCCTCGTCGATCGCCCGCTTCTCGGCCTGCTCCTCCGCCTGCCGTGCGGCCTTCAGCGCCTTCTTCGTCTTGCGGTCGACGGGTTTGTCGTCGGTGCGCAGCCGGGCCTGGGCGGCCTCCGCCTCCCTGGCCTCCTTCTCGGTGCGCGCCGCGTCGAGCACGGCCTCACGCTCCCGGGTGGCCCGCTCGCGCGCCAGGTGCCTGAGCGTGGAGCGGGTGGACCGGTTCAGCGCGAGCGGCTGGAGCAGCGGCAGGCTGTCCGCGACCGCGTCGGGTCCGATGACGCTGACGGCGGCGGCCACCGAACGCTCGGCCCCGACCCGCAGGGCGAGCGTGGTGACCAGCTGCGCGATGTCCATCCGCAGCACCAGGTCGCCCGCGGCGATCTCACCGCCGCGCAGGTCCGAGATGATGACTTTGCCGGAACGATCCACCAGAATCGCGTCGCCCTCCAGCCTGCGATGCGCGATGCGCCGTGACTGGAGCGCTCGGACCTGATGCCAGGCCCCCTCAAGCAGCCCGTCGGTGATCCGCTCGTCCGGGATGGTGTTCAGGGTGCGCCCGCCGGTGTGCTCGTACACGAGCATCACGGCGTCAGGGCCGAGCTCCGAGGTCGCGATCAGTTTGGGCGCGTTGGCTCCGGCGGCGATGGCCGCGTACGCGAGCAGCGCCTCCTGTTCGAGGGCCTGGCGCAACGACTGGAGGCTGCGGCGCTGGGTGATTCCGCGCAGGGCGAGGCGCTGCCAGGTGCGGTAGAAGAAGCCCTGGGCCTGCTGCTCACGGTCGACGACGGTGACGTCCAGCGGCGAGCCCTCTTCCAGCGTGACGAGGTAGCGGCGGCCCCGGTCGGTCTGCGGGGTCTGGTCGCTGCCCTGGCCCTCTTCCCAGCGCAGCGCGCTGACCGGCTTGAAGCCGACCCGGCGCAGGCCGCCGAGCAGGTGCTGACCGGTGGGCCGCACGTTGGGGGAGCCGACGGCGTAGAGCGTTCCGTAGGCGACGGTCCAGCCGATCAGGACGGTGACGATGATGGAGAACGGCGTCGTGTAGCGGCCGACGAGGACGGCGAAGGCGTCGAGCAGCAGGACGCACCACATCGCCACCCGCCAGCGCGGGCGGCGGGCCATGCCGACGGCCGTCATATAGGCGATGACGGGGGCGAGATAGCCGTGCACCGGATCGGAGAAGGCACCGCCGGGTGACTGCTGGGTCAGCGCCTCGCGCACGGACTCGGGGGCGGCACCGGCCACCCAGAGATCCGTGGCGAGGGAGACGCCGTGCGCCAGCACGGCCGCGAGCACGCCATCGGCGATCCGCAGCCCGTCCCGTTTGATCAGCCGTTCCATGGCGAAGGCCACAGGCAGGATGAGGACGGCGACGCTGGCGGCGAGCCCGGCGAACTCGATCAGCATGTCGGGCGCCTGCTCGGCGCCCTTGCCGATGTCCTTGCCCAGCCCCGCCGTGGTGCCGTGCGCGAAGGCGGCTATGGCCAGCACGACCGCGATGCCCAGCATCCCGAGCAGCAGCTTGACCAGGTCGGACGGGCGGTGCACTCGCGCGGGCAGCAGCGGTTCGTCGCCGGATACCTGGTCCACGTACAGCTCGGTGTCGTCGCAGCGGTGCGAGCCCGTCGAGGCGAGTTGATTGGTCGCCGAGGCGGTGGTGTCGGTCACGGAGATGGTGCCGTCGGTCACCGAGACCCGGCCGTCGGCCTCTGCCTCGGCCTCTGCCGTGGCGTTGTCCGCCTCCGGGGCGGCGCTCGTGCCCGGCGGCGTGGCGTCGCCGGTCGAGGATGAGGTGGCGCCGGTGGTCGTTGAGGATGGCGATGACGGTGTGGCGCCTGTGGTGGCCGACGGAGTGTCACCGGTCGTCGCCGGTGGCTCGCCTGGCGCGCTCTCGGCCGTCGGTGGCGCGTTGTCGCCGGTGGACGGGGTGGTGGCGTCCTCGGCCGGGGAGGCGTCGCCGTCGCTCATCGCGGCGGCGTTGTCGGCGGCGGAGCCGGTGCCGGGGCGACCGGTGTCCCGGGCACCCCGGGTTTCACTGGTGTCAGTGTCACCCTTCGCATCGGCACTACCCGTCTCGTCGGCTTTGTCGGCTGTCTCGGCTTCTTCTGTCCCGTTGGTCCCGTTGGTCCCGTTGGTCCCGTTGGTCCTGTCAGTTCCGTCGGTCCGGCGGGCGTGGTCGGCGTCATCGGAACAGGGCAGCCCAGCGGAAGCGCTGTCCCCCTCCGGGGGTTGCGCACCCTGTGTCTCCGTCGTCTCTTCTTGATCTCGTATCACCAGTCACCGCCCGGAAGATGGTGGCATGACCAGACGGTCGGGTACGGCATCAGGGTGTACTTCGGGGACGCGAGATACGGATCGTACGCCGCGTAGCGACGATACGCACAGTGTGTGATCGTCGCGGAGCGCTGTCGGTGCCGTGCGGCAGGATGGGGCGGATGAGCCGCGAGAGCGAGGAACGACCCCAGCCCGACGAACTTCCCGAGTACGCGGAACGGGTGCTCGCCGTCGCCGAGCTGATTCCCCCCGGCCGGGTGATGACCTACGGCGATGTCGCCGAGTGGCTGGCCCAGGAGACGCACCCCGAGGCGGCGCCCGTGCCGGGCGGCGGCGGCCGCGGAGTGGGCGGGCCGCGTCAGGTCGGCCGGGTGATGGCGCTCTATGGCGGGGCCGCGCCGTGGTGGCGGGTGGTGCGCGCGGACGGCGCACTGCTGCCCGGCCACGAGCAGCGGGCGCTCGCCCACTACCGCGCGGAAGGCACGCCCTTGCGCGAAGCGGCCCGCGCGCGGCCCGCGCCCGAGCCCGCCCCGGACGAGGCGCCTTGGCATGCCGGTGGTGGGGGCGGTCGCACGGGCGGCCGTGCGGTGGGTCGTGCGGGTGGTCGCGGGGACCTGCCGCGCATCGACATGCGCCGCGCCCGCTGGGACGGCGAAGGCCCGTCGGCTGACTGACGCGTCACATGGCGGCGTCGCGGTGCGCGCGGCCTGGACGGGTGCACGGACGGGCGCACGACCGGGGCCGGGGGCGCCGACGGCGGGCACCGGCCAGGGTGCGGAGGCCCGGCCTCCGGTCGGGGAGAATGGTCCACCAGTTCGCCGATCCCTCACTCGTACGAGTGGGACATGCGGGGCGACCTGGGGACACAGGGGACTCCCTGCGCCCCGCCCGGCCTCTGGCGTAGCGTCGGGGGCGGCCCTCACCGCTCGGCCACCACCCGGCACGTACGGCCGCAAGGCACCCAGCACTCCCACCAGGACCGGCGATCCACTTGAGCTCCTCCTCCTCGTCCCTCCCCCGATCCGGGCAGGCGTCGCGAGCACGGCAGGCGTCCTCGGGGCCGAAGCCGGGACGGCCCACGGGGTCGCACCGCACGTTCCCCGCCGGGTCCGCCGCCGCGGTCTCGGGGGTGGCCGCTTCCGGTACGTATCGGCTGGTACGTACGCCGCCTGGGCCGGTGACCCCTCCTGTGCTGGACGCCCGGCAGCGCGCGGTGGTTGACCATCCCGGCGGTCCGTTGCTCGTGCTGGCCGGACCTGGCACCGGCAAATCGACCACCCTGGTCGAAGCCGTCGCCGACCGCGTCCGCCGGGGCGCGGACCCGGAGCGCGTCCTCGTGCTCACCTTCAGCCGCAAGGCGGCCGTCGAACTCCGCGACCGGATGGCCGTCCGCATAGGCGGAGTCACCGCGCCCTGGGCGACGACCTTCCACTCCTTCTGCTACGCGCTGGTCCGCGCTCACCAGGACGCCGACTTGTTCGTCGACCCGCTGCGCCTGCTCTCCGGCCCCGAGCAGGACGTGGTCGTACGCGAACTGCTCGCGGGCCAGGCCGAGCTGGAGCGGGCGGGACGGGCCTCGGTGCGCTGGCCGGACGAGCTGCGCGCGTGCCTGACCACTCGGGGGTTCGCCGACGAGGTACGCGCGGTCCTCGCCCGAAGCCGTGAACTGGGCCTGAACCCCGAAGCCCTCGGCGCCTTCGCCGCCCGCACCGGACGGCCCGACTGGGGAGCGGCGGCGGCCTTCCTCGCCGAGTACCTCGACGTGCTGGACGCGCAGGGCGTCCTGGACTACGCGGAACTCGTGCACCGCGCTGTGCTCCTCGCCGAGCGGCCTGAGGTCGCCGCGGAGCTGGCGGGACAGTACGACGCGATCTTCGTCGACGAATACCAGGACACCGATGTGGCCCAGGTGCGGCTGCTGCGCGCGCTGGCGGGCAACGCGCGGCCCGGCCGTGGTGCCGGGCCCCGGGGCGGCGGGGCGGCCGCCGGGCACAGCACGGCACGGCCCGGCTCCGACCGGGGGCGGGGCGGCAAGACGCTCGTCGCCTTCGGCGACCCCGACCAGTCGATCTACGCGTTCCGTGGCGCGGACGTGGGCGGCATCCTCGACTTCCCGTCCGCCTTCCCCAAGGCCGACGGGAGCCCCGCCGACGTCATGGTGCTCACCGCCTGCCGCCGGTCGGGCGCCACGCTGCTCGCCGCCACGCGCATGCTCACCCGGCGGATGCCGCTCACCCGGCTGCCCGCCGCGGCGGTACGGGCCCACCGCGAGCTGGCAGCCGTGGAAGAGGGCGGCCGGGTCGAGGCGTACACCTACCCCACGGTCGGCACGGAGCTGGAGAACGTCGCCGACATCCTCCGCCGCGCGCATCTGGAGGAGGGCGTTCCGTGGAGCGAGATGGCGGTACTGGTGCGCGCCGGATCGCGTTCGCTGCCGGGCGTACGGCGCGCGCTCACCACGGCGGGCGTCCCCGTGGAGGTGGACGGCGACGACATTCCGCTGCGCCACGAGCCTGCTGTCGCCCCGCTCCTGACCGCCCTGCGCGCCGCCGCGACGGCGGCGCTGGCGGTGCTCCCGGGGCGGGAGGAAACGCCGCGTTCGGGGCGGGGAGCGCCGCGTTCGGAGCGGGAGGCAAGGCCGGGTTCGGAGCAGGAGGACGCGCCGCCTTCGGCGGGCTCGGCGCCCGCACCAGATGGGCCCGGCGCGCCCGCCGCCCCTGCTCCGTCCGCCGCCCCTGCTCCGTCCGCCGCTCCTGCTCCGTCCGCCGCATCCGCCCCGTCCGTCGCGTCCGTTGGGGACGAGCCGTCCATCGCGTCCGTCGCGGGCGAAGCGTCCGTACCGCACCAGCGAACGGGCCCGCCGGGCGGTGAGCCGGAGGGGAGCGGGCGTTCCCACGCCGAGGGGGACGACGGGGCTGATGGGGACGACAGGGCTGATGGGGACGGTGGAGACGGTGGCGTTCTGGTCGGCAGTGGTCTCTCTGTCGAGTCGGCCCTTTCCCTGCTGACCTCGCCGCTCGGCGGCATGGACGCGGCTGACCTCCGGCGGCTCGGCCGGGCCCTGCGCGACGAGGAGCGGGCCGCCGGGCGCACCGTGCCCAGGCCCTCCGACGTGCTCATCGCCGAAGCGCTCGCCGAGCCGCAGCGGCTCGTCGCGCACGACCCGGCGTACGCGCGGGGCGCGCAGCAGCTCGGCATGCTGCTGCGCAAGGCGCGCGAGCTGCTCGCCGGTGGTGGCACGGCGGAAGAGGCGCTGTGGGGACTGTGGGACGGCACGACGTGGCCGCAGCGGCTGGAACGCGCGGTGCGGCGCGGCGGGGCCGCCGGGCGCAACGCCGACCGGGACCTGGACGCGGTGTGCGCGTTGTTCGAGAGCGCGGCACGCGCGGAGGAGCGCACGGGCGGCCGGGGCGTGCTCAACTTCCTCGAAGAACTCGACGCCCAGGACATCGCCGCCGACACGCTCGCCCGCCGGGCGGCCCGGCCCGACGCCGTACGCCTGCTGACCGCCCACCGGGCCAAGGGACTCCAGTGGCGGCTGGTCGTCGTCGCCGGTGTGCAGGAAGGGCTCTGGCCCGACCTCCGGCGCCGGGGTTCGCTGCTCGAAGCCGACCGGATCGGCCGGGACGGGATCGCGGAACCGCTCACTCCGGGCGCGCTGCTCGCCGAGGAGCGGCGGCTGTTCTACGTGGCGGTGACGCGGGCCGGGCAACGGCTGGTAGTCACCGCCGTGAAGGCGCCAGCCGACGACGGTGACCAGCCCTCCCGCTTTCTCAGCGAGCTGGGCGTCGAACCGGTGGACGTCACCCATCGGCCGCGCCGACCGCTGTCCGTCGCCGCGCTCGTCTCCGAACTCCGCGCCACGACCGTCGATCCCGACGCCTCCGAGGCGCTGCGGGACGCCGCCGCCATGCGGCTCGCCCGGCTCGCGGCCCTGCGCGACGACGAGGGGCAGCCGATGGTGCCCGCGGCGCACCCGTACCGCTGGTGGGGCCTGGACCAGCAGACGCACAGCGAGACCCCGCTGCGCGACCGGGACGCGCCGGTCGCGCTGTCGGGGAGCGCCCTCGACCAGCTCGTGAACACCTGCTCGTTGCAGTGGTTCCTGGGCCGCGAGGTGAAGGCGGAGCCGCCCTCCACGGCCGCCCAGGGCTTCGGCAACGTCGTCCACGTACTCGCCGACGAGGTGGCCTCCGGCCGCACCCCCGCCGACCTCGACGTCCTCATGGAACGGCTGGACTCCGTCTGGGACGCGCTCGCCTTCGACGCGCCGTGGAAATCACGCCAGGAGAAGGAGAACGCGCGCGCCGCACTGGAGCGCTTCCTGCGCTGGCATGTGATGGAGCGCGGCCGTACCGCCGTCGGCAGCGAGCACCCCTTCGACGTGACGCTCGACGTGGACGCGTACAAGGTGCGCGTTCGCGGCTCCATGGACCGCGTCGAGACGGACAGCGAGGGGCGCGCGTACGTCGTCGACTTCAAGACCGGCAAGCAGACGGTCACCCGGGACGCCGTCGCCAGGCACCCCCAGCTCGCGGTGTACCAGCTGGCCGTACGGGAGGGGGCGGTGGACGACCTGTTCGGCGGCCGCCGCCCCGAGCCGGGTGGCGCGGAGCTGGTCCAGCTGCGCCAGGGCGCCGCCCGCAAGGCGGGCGGGGAGACCACGCCCAAGGTCCAGGCTCAGGAGCCGATCCTCGGCGCGCCGGGGGCCGAGGCGGCGGGAGAGGGCACGGAGCCGCAGGACGGGCCGGGCGCGGGGCGGGAATGGGTAGGCGATCTGCTCGCCACGGCGGCGGGCCGCGTGCTCGATGAGCGCTTCGCCCCGCGCACGGGTGAGCACTGCACTCGCTGCGCCTTCCGCTCCTCCTGCGGAGCTCGGCCGGAGGGCCGCCACGTCGTCGAGTGAGCTTGGTGACGTCTTCGGGCGGGACAAGCCCGGCGTGGGCCCGGGCCGGGGCGGGTGGGGCGCGGGGTTATGCGCTGCTTGGTGAGAGATGTCAGTGGGCGGCATTAGCCTCACTGGGGTGTCAGCACGTATCACCGACCCCGAGCAGCTCAAGGAGCTCCTGGGAATCCCCTTCACCCCGGAGCAGATGGCGTGCGTCACCGCGCCTCTCGCCCCGCAGGTCATCGTGGCCGGAGCCGGTTCCGGCAAGACGACGGTGATGGCCGCGCGCGTCGTGTGGCTGGTCGGCACCGGACAGGTGGCGCCCGAGCAGGTGCTGGGTCTGACCTTCACCAACAAGGCGGCCGGTGAGCTGGCCGAGCGGGTGCGCAAGGCACTGCTCAAGGCGGGGATCGGCGATCCCGACGGCGATCCGCGCGGCGCCCTCCCGGAGCCGGGGTCCACGGACGGGGCGGTTCCGGGGGAGCCCAGGATCTCCACCTACCACGCCTTCGCGGGCCAGCTGCTCAAAGACCACGGGCTGCGCATCGGCGTCGAGCGGAGCGCGCGGTTGCTCGCCGACGCGACCCGCTTCCAGCTCGCCGCGCGCGTGCTGCGCACAGCCCCCGGCCCGTATCCGGCGCTCACCAGGCCCTTCGCCGACCTGGTCACCGATCTGCTCGCGCTCGACGGCGAGCTGGCCGAGCACCTGGTCTCCGTCGACCAGCTGCGCGCTCACGACACCGCGCTGCTCAAGGACCTGGAAGCGGTGAAGCTCAGCAACGACGACCTGCGCAAGGTGCCGGAGGCGGCGCGCGCCCGGCTCGAACTGCTCGATCTCGTCGGGCACTACCGGGCCGAGAAGCGCCGCCTGGACCTGCTCGACTTCGGCGACCAGATCGCGCTGTCGGCGACGCTGGCCCGCACCCACCGGGAGGTCGGCCGGGCCCTGCGCGACGAGTTCGCCGTCGTCCTGCTCGATGAGTACCAGGACACGTCCGTCGCCCAGCGGCTGCTGCTGTCCAGTCTCTTCGGCGCGGGCGACGCCGCTGTGGACGCCGCTGTGGACGCCGCCTCGGACGCCGCCTCGGACGCCGCCTCGGGCGCGGAGGCGGGCGTGGGCGCACCGGCGTGGCACGGCGAGGGCACGGGGCACGCGGTGACCGCCGTCGGCGACCCCTGCCAGGCGATCTACGGCTGGCGCGGTGCCTCCGTGGCCAACCTGGACGACTTCCCCGCACACTTCCCGCAGTCCAGCCAGTCCAGCCAGTCCAGCCAGTCCAGCCAGCCCGGTCAGCCCGGTCAGCCCGGTCAGCCCGGTCAGCCCAGCGAGGCCGGCCAGTCCGGTTCCTCCGGTCAGTCCGCGCCGTCTCCGCGGTTCCCGTTCCCGCGGTCCGCGCCGTCCCAGCAGTCCGACGGCGCGGGTCCCCGGCCTGCTGACGACGACGGCCCGCAGCTCCCGCCCGCCGGTCGGCCGCAGCCCCCCGAGGGCCTTCCGGCGCCCCCGCAGGATGGGCACCGGGCGCTTCCCGGCGCTCCGGCCGAGCGGTTCTCCCTGAGCGAGAACCGGCGCAGCGGCGGCCGTCTCCTCGCCCTCGCCAACAGCCTCGCCGCGCCCCTGCGCGCGCGGCACGCGGGTGTGGAAGCGCTGCGCCCGGCCCCCGGCGCCGAGCGCGACGGCGTGGTGCGCTGCGCCCTGCTCCCCACCCACGCCGACGAGATGCGCTGGCTCGCCGACTCCATCGCCCACCTGGTGCGTACGGGCACGCCCCCCGGCGAGATCGCGGTGCTGTGCCGCACGGCCGTGGACTTCGCCGAGATCCAGGGCGCCTTGGTCGAGCGCGACGTCCCGGTCGAGGTGGTGGGCCTGTCGGGGCTGCTGCACCTGCCCGAGGTCGCCGATCTCGTCGCCGTCTGCGAGGTCCTTCAGGACCCCACGGCCAACGCCGCCCTCGTACGGTTGCTGACCGGCCCCCGCTGGCGCATCGGCGCTCGCGACCTCGCGCTGCTCGGCCGCCGCGCCCGGGCACTGGTCCGGCGGGAGAACGACAGCGCGGAGCAGGACGCGGACCGCCGTCTCGCCGAGGCGGTCGAAGGCGTCGACCCCGCCGAGGCGATATCCCTCGCCGACGCCCTCGACACCTTCGTGCTGGGCTCTGCTTCCTCGCCGTATGGAGCCGGACACGGCACGGCGGACGGTGCGGCCACGGCGCGTGGTGACGGCGGCGACGGGCTGCCGTTCTCGGCGCGGGCGCGCGTCCGGTTCGCACGGCTCGCGACCGAGCTGCGTGAGCTGCGCCGCTCGCTGGGCGACCCGCTCATGGACGTGCTGCACCGGGTGCTCGCTGTGACCGGCCTGGAAGTCGAGCTGTCGGCGTCGCCGCACGCGCTGGCTGCCCGGCGCCGCGAGACCCTGGGCAACTTCCTCGACATCGCCGCCGGATTCGCCACCCGCCAGGGCGGCGCGGCCGCGCTGGGCGGTGAGCCGACGCTGCTGGCCTTCCTCGGGTTCCTGCGGACGGCCGCCCAGTACGAGAAGGGACTGGACAACGCTCTTCCCGGCGGGGAGAACACCGTCAAGGTGCTCACCGCGCACAAGTCCAAGGGCCTGGAATGGGACGTGGTCGCCGTGCCCGGGCTGGTCGCGAAGACGTTCCCGAGTGAGCAGTCCCGCGAGTCGTGGACGGCGACCGCAAGGGTGCTGCCGCACGCGTTGCGGGGCGACTCCGACACCCTCCCCGACGTGACGGCGTGGGACGCCAAGGGCCTTACGGCGTTCAAGGCGGCGATGAAGGAACACCAGCGGACGGAGGAGCTCCGTCTGGGGTACGTGACGTTCACCCGCCCCCGCTCGCTGCTGCTCGGCTCGGGACACTGGTGGGGCCCGACGCAGAAGAAGCCGCGCGGCCCATCGGCCTTCCTGGAGGCGCTGCGGGAGCACTGCGAGGCGGGCGACGGCGAGATCGAGGTCTGGGCGCAGGAGCCCGCGGCGGACGAAGAGAATCCCGCGCTGCGCGAGCCGGCCGCGGAAGAGGACCAAGGGCCGCATGGAGCCCGGCGGCCGGGCGACCGCGCGTGGCCGCTGGCCCTCGATCCCACCGCGCTCGCCCTCCGCCGCCGGGCCGCCGACGCGGTCCTGGCGCACCTAGCGCGCCTTGACGATGCCCGCAGCGGTAACGCCTCCGGCGGGGAGGACGCCGGTAGCGGCGCCCTCAGCGGGGACGCCCGCGGAGGGGCGGAGGGCCCGGCGACCCACGACGCGGAGCACCCCTCCGCGTCCGCCCCCGCGCGTGCCGCCTCCTCGCACTCCGCCGTCCCGGACCCCGCGGTCTCGGTCCCCGGCGTCCCGCATCCGGCTGACCCCGCGCGCGGACGCGGCGCCTCGGCCCCGCACGAGGGCGGTCCTTCACGGCTGCCCGACGTGACACCCGAGCCGCCCGAGGAGGGCTCGTACGACCTCTGGCCGGAGGCCCCGGAAGACCTGGCCCGGGATGATCCGGCCCAGGCCCCGGAAGACCCGGAAGACCTGTGGGAGGGCGTGCCCGAGGACGCGTACGACCCGGAGTGGCCGCCCCCGGAAGACCCGTCCGACGACATCCCGTTCGGAGACATCCCGCCCGAGAGCATCCCGTCCGACGGTGTCCTGTCCGGGGACGCGTCGTCCGGGGACGCGCTGCTCGGTGACGCGCCGTCCGGTGACGTGCTGTCCGGCGGCGTCCCAGGCGATTCGTACGCCGCCGATCCCCTCACCAGCCCTTACGCCGACCCGCATGCTGATCCGCACGGTGAACGGCACGCCACCGCCGGCTCCGGCGCCGAGGTCATGCGGCCGGCCCCAGCCCAGGGCGACGCCCCGCCGCTGCCGGAGGACGGGCACGCCGACTCCCGTCTGCTGCCCGAAGAGGCGCGGCTTGCCGGCTCCTGGGACCGGGACTTCGACGCCCTCGCCGGAGAGCTGCGGCGGGCCCGCGCCAGCGTGCGCGAGGTGCTCGTGCCGCCCGCGCTCAGCGCGTCACAGCTGCTCAAGCTCGCCGCCGATCCGGACGGCTTCGCCCGTGAGCTGGCCCGGCCGATGCCGCGTCCGCCGCGCCCCGCCGCGCGCCGTGGCACGCGCTTCCACGCCTGGGTCGAGTCGCGGTTCGAGGCGCTGCCGCTTCCGATGCTCGGCCCGGATGAGCTGCCGGGCGCCGAGGACGACGAGCCCGGGCCACTGGATGGCGGCCGGGGCGGCGGGGACGGCGACGGCTGGGACCTGGAGGCGCTGAAGGAGGCGTTCAGCCGCACACCTTACGCACACCGGACTCCGTACCGCGTGGAGACGCCGTTCCAGCTCACGCTCGCCGGGCGAGTGGTGCGGGGCCGGATCGACGCGGTCTACCGGCAGCGCGGCGCGGGCGGTCGCGAGGGCGATACGTACGAGATCATCGACTGGAAGACGAACCGTGCGCAGGACGCCGATCCGCTTCAGCTGGCCGTCTACCGCCTCGCCTGGGCCGAACAGCGCGGTGTGCCGCTCTCGGCCGTGTCGGCGGCGTTCCTCTATGTCCGCAGCGGGGAGGTCGTCCGCCCCGAGCCGCTGCCGGACCGGGCCGGGATCGAACGAGTCCTGCTGGGAGAGCCGGAAGAGAAGGGACAACCGGGAGGACCGGGAGAGCCGGGAGAGGTGGCGGTGCCGGGCAAGGGGGGCGGGTGGAGAGAGCATGGAGAGAACGAGTGAGTCCGCTCTCATGCCCGCTCCGGGCCCCACTCTCACGCCTGCGGCGATACCGGCGGTAACGCCTGGCGCGGTGCCGATCGGCCCCACCGCCGCCGTGCCCGCGGGGGGACCGCCCGGTGAGATCCATGGCGAGGCCGTCCTGAGTGGCCGGATAGGCTCGTCGGCATGAGCACCACCTCGGACGACGCTGTCCGCGCCTATGTCGAAGGCCACCGTGCCGCGTTCCTCGACGACCTCGTCGCCTGGTTGCGCATCCCCTCGGTTTCGGCTGATCCCGGCCGCGCCGCCGATGTCCGGCGCAGCGCCGAGTGGCTGCTGGAGAAGCTCGCGGCGACCGGCTTCCCGAGCGTCGAGGTGTGGGACACACCGGGCGCCCCCGCGGTCTTCGCCGAGTGGCCGTCCGGCGACCCCGAGGCTCCCACAGTGCTGGTCTACGGCCACCACGATGTGCAGCCCGCCGCCCGCGAGGACGGCTGGCACAGCGAGCCGTTCGAGCCGGAGACGCGCGACGGCAAGCTGTACGCGCGAGGCGCCGCCGACGACAAGGGCCAGGTGCTCTTCCACACGCTGGGGGTCCGCGCGCACCTCGCCGCCACCGGCCGTACCGCTCCCGCCGTCAACCTCAAGCTGCTCATCGAAGGCGAGGAGGAGTCCGGCTCCCCGCACTTCCCCGCGCTGATCCAGGCCCGCGCCGACCGGCTGGCCTGTGACGCGGTGATCGTCTCCGACACGGGCATGTGGTCCAGGGAGGTCCCGACCGTCTGCACGGGCATGCGGGGCCTCACCGACTGCCAGATCGACCTGTACGGGCCTGACCAGGACATTCACTCAGGTTCGTTCGGCGGGGCCGTGCCGAACCCGGCCATGGAGGCCGCTCGGCTCGCCGCCGCCCTGCACGACGCCGACCACCGCGTCGCGATCCCCGGTTTCTACGACGGTGTCGTGGAGCTCACCGACCGCGAGCGTGAGCTGTTCGCCGAGCTGCCGTTCGACGAGTCGGCGTGGCTTCGTACGGCGCACTCCCACGCAGCGCTCGGCGAGGCCGGATACACCACCCTGGAACGCGTCTGGGCCCGTCCCACGGCCGAGGTCAACGGCATCAGCGGCGGTTACCAGGGCCCCGGCGGCAAGACCATCGTCCCCTCCTCAGCGCAGCTGAAGCTGTCCTTCCGGCTGGTCGAGGGGCAGGACGCGGAGAAGGTCCAGCAGGCGGTGCGCGAGTGGGTGGCCATGCGCCTCCCCGCCGGTATCCGGCACGAGATCACGTACTGGGGGGCGACCCGGCCTTGCCTGACGCCGCTTGACCACCCGGCGCTCCAGTCGGTCGTGCGGTCCATGGGCCGCGCCTTCGGCCGCCCCATCCGCTTCACGCGCGAGGGCGGCTCAGGACCGGCCGCCGACCTGCGGGACGTGCTGGACGCACCGGTGCTGTTCCTCGGCATCTCCGTGCCGTCCGACGGCTGGCACGCCCCGAACGAGAAGGTCGAACTCGACCTGCTGATGAAGGGCGTGGAGACCGCCGCCTATCTGTGGGGCGACCTCGCGGAGAACTGGCAGGCTGGTGAGCAACGGCACCAGTGAGCGCGTACGCCCCGCAGGCCACGGCACGGCCTCCCGAAGCCCGTGGTAACCACGGCCGGACTCCGCGGCGCGGCGCGGCCTCGCCGGGCCGCCACCGCACAGCGGCCGGGGACCCACGCACAGCGCCCGGGGACCAGCGCCCCTCGCGGCACCACGCCCCTCGCGGCAGCACGAGGTCCGCGGCTTCCGGCCCTGTCGGTGTCCCGGGAAGAGAGCAGAGTCATGATCCGTTCACGTAGGGGGAGTTGGAAGTAACGTGACCACCTGGACCGAACGACCCACCGGCCACTCCATTCCGCTCACCGCCACGAGCGGCATCGACCGCGCCGCACACCACCGTCTGGATGAGGCGTGGCTCGCCGCGGCGTGGAGCCACCCGACGACGCGCGTCTTCGTGGTCTCCGGCGGTCAGGCCCTGGTCGACGACACCCCCGACGGCCGTACGGAACTGGTCATGACCCCGGCCTTCGAGGCCCCCGTCACCGAGACCCACCGCTACTTCCTCGGCACCGACGAGAACGGCGTCAGCTACTTCGCGCTCCAGAAGGACGCCCTGCCCGGTCGCATCGACCAGTCGGCGCGCCCGGCTGGGCTGCGGGAGGCGGGCGCGCTGCTGTCGGAGCGTGACACCGCGCTGCTCGTGCACGCGGTGGCGCTGGAGAACTGGCAGCGGCTGCACCGCTTCTGCTCGCGCTGCGGCGAGCGGACCGTGATCGCGGCGGCCGGGCACATCCGGCGCTGCCAGGCGTGCGGCGCCGAGCACTACCCGCGCACCGACCCCGCCGTGATCATGCTGGTGACCGACGACCAGGACCGGGCGCTGCTCGGCCGCCAGGTGCACTGGCCGGAGGGCCGCTTCTCGACGCTGGCGGGCTTCGTCGAACCCGGCGAGTCGATCGAGCAGACCGTGGTGCGCGAGGTCGCTGAGGAGGTGGGAGTGACGGTCGGCGAGGTCGAGTACGTCGGCAGCCAGCCGTGGCCCTTCCCTTCGAGCCTGATGCTCGGCTTCATGGCACGGGCCACGACCTCCGACATCCAGGTGGACGGCGAGGAGATCAGCGAGGCGCGCTGGTTCTCGCGGGACGAACTGCGGGCCGCGTACGAGTCGGGGGAGATGCTGCCGCCGTACGGAATCTCGATCGCGGGCCGCCTGATCGAGCTGTGGTACGGCAAGCCACTGCCCCGCTGACACCTCGCGCCCGCCCGGCGCGTCGCGTGAAGCCGCCCCTGGACGGCAGGCCCAGGGGCGGCTTCACGCGTCAAGAACGGTCGTCAAGAGCAGTCGTCAAGAACGGGCGGAAGGAACCGGCCGCAGGAACCGGCCGGGAGGATTCCCGCCGGGGAACGGAGGATCGCTCCTCCGCCCCGGAGAACGCGGATCGCTTGTCCGACCCGGCGAGCGACGCCCGCCTCAGCGACGCCCGCCTCAGCGACGCCCGCCTCAGCGACGCCCGCCTCAGCGGCGGCGCGACGCCGGGGCGGCCCGTCGGCTCAGACGCTCAGCTTCTCCTTGACCTGCGCCAGCGACGGGTTGGGCAGTGCCGAGCCGTCGGGGAACAGCACAGTCGGCACCAGCTGATTGCCGTTGTTGACCTTCTCCACGAACTTCGCCGACTCCGGGTCCTGTTCGATGTTGATCTCGGTGTACGCGATTCCCTCGCGCTCCATCTGGCCCTTCAGGCGGCGGCAGTAGCCGCACCAGGTGGTGCTGTACATCGTCACAGTGCCCGACATCGGTCCTCGCGCTCCTTCTGCTTGGCGTGATTGCAGTCGTACAACGCGCGCCCTCCCCCGGCCATTCCCCACCGCACACGGGGCCCGCCTGGTCGTTCCCGGTCGCTTCCGCCACTTCCCTGCGCACGTGCCCGCCAGGCGGACACGTATTTGTATGACCGGAGACGTCTGGCTGTGGACGACCGGGACGTATGTCCCCGCACACCTGACAGCATGGTGGAGTGACAGCACGCGACACTCCTCTTGCTTCCGGCGCCGGGAACCCCACCTCGCTCTTCCCGAGCGTCCCGGACTCCGCCGACGCGGTGCTCGACGGCCTCGACCCCGAGCAGCGCGAGGTCGCCACGGCCCTGCACGGCCCGCTGTGCGTGCTGGCCGGAGCGGGGACGGGCAAGACGCGGGCGATCACCCACCGGATCGCCTACGGGGTGCGTGCGGGCATTCTCCAGCCCGGCAGCGTCCTCGCCGTGACGTTCACCAACCGCGCGGCGGGGGAGATGCGCGGGCGGCTGCGGCAGCTCGGCGCGGGCGGAGTGCAGGCCCGTACGTTCCACTCGGCGGCCCTGCGCCAGCTCCACTACTTCTGGCCCAAAGCGGTGGGCGGCGACATGCCCCGGCTCGTCGAGCGCAAGGTCCAGATCGTCGCCGAGGCCGCCGCGCGCTGCCGCGTCCGGCTCGACCGGAACGAGCTGCGCGATGTCACCAGCGAGATCGAGTGGTCCAAGGTCACCCAGACCGTGCCGGAGGACTATCCGGCGGCCCTCGCCAAGTCCAGCCGCGAGGCCCCCCGCGATCCCGCCGAGACCGGCCGGATCTACGCCATGTACGAACAGCTCAAGCGCGACCGCGGGATGATCGACTTCGAGGATGTGCTGCTGCTCACGGTCGGCGTCCTCCAGGACCGGTCCGACATCGCCGATCAGGTGCGCGGTCAGTACCAGCACTTCGTTGTCGACGAGTACCAGGATGTCAGCCCGCTCCAGCAGCGGCTGCTGGAGCTGTGGCTCGGCGACCGGGAGAGCCTGTGCGTGGTCGGCGACGCCAGCCAGACCATCTACTCCTTCACCGGCGCGACCCCTGACCACCTGCTGAACTTCCGCGCCCGGCACCCCGGGGCGACGGTCGTCAAGCTCGTCAGGGACTACCGCTCGACGCCGCAGGTCGTGCACCTGGCCAACGGCCTGCTCGCCACGGCCAAGGGCCGGGCCGCCGAGCACCGGCTTGAGCTGGTGTCCCAGCGCGACCCGGGCCCCGAGCCGAGCTACACGGAGTACGCGGACGAACCGGCCGAGGCCGAGGGCACCGCGCGGCGCATCCGGGCCCTGCTCGACGCGGGCGTCCCGGCCAGCGAGGTGGCCGTGCTCTACCGCATCAACGCCCAGTCCGAGGTGTACGAGCAGGCCCTCGCCGACCAGGGTGTGCCGTATCAGCTGCGCGGCGCCGAGCGGTTCTTCGAGCGGCCCGAGGTGCGCGAGGCCGGGCTGCTGCTGCGCGGGGCCGCCCGCGCGGGGGGCGCCGACCCCGTGCTGGGGGACGCGGACATCCCCTCCCAGGTGCGGGCGGTGCTCGGTACCCGTGGCTGGACGGTGGAGCCGCCGACGGGCTCGGGCGCCGTGCGGGACCGCTGGGAGTCCCTGGCCGCGCTCGTCAGGCTCGCCGAGGACTTTGTCCGGGCCAGGCCGCAGGCGACCCTCAGCGATCTGGTCGGCGAGCTGGACGAGCGGGCGGCGGCGCAGCACGCCCCGACCGTCGAGGGTGTGACCTTGGCCTCGCTGCACGCGGCCAAGGGCCTGGAGTGGGACGCCGTCTTCCTGGTCGGCCTCACCGAGGGCATGATGCCGATCACCTACGCCAAGACGGATGAGCAGGTCGAGGAGGAACGGCGGCTGCTCTACGTCGGCGTCACCCGGGCCCGCCGCCATCTGACGCTGTCCTGGGCGCTGTCCCGCTCGCCCGGCGGCCGCCCCAACCGCCGCCCCAGCCGCTTCCTGAACGGCTTGCGGCCCGGCGCCCAGGCCGCTGGCTCCCGTGCCGCCTCGACGGGCGGCACGGGAGGCGTGGAGCGTGCCGCCCCCGCCCGGCGGCGGCCCCGGGGGCCGGTGCGTTGCCGGGTGTGCGGCAGAACGCTGACGGACGCGGGCGAGATGAAGCTGATGCGCTGCGAGGGCTGCCCGTCCGAGCTCGACGAGGCGCTGTACGAGCGGCTGCACGCATGGCGGGCGGACCAAGCCAAGCAGCTGGGCCAGCCCGCGTACTGCGTCTTCACGGACAAGACGCTGCTCGCCATCGCCGAGGCCGTGCCGGACTCCGCGGGGGCGCTGTCGGCGATCTCCGGGGTGGGAGCGCGCAAACTTGGCAAGTTCGGCTCTGACGTGCTCGCTCTGTGCGCGGGCGAGGAACCGGGGGGCTCCGTAGAGCCCGCGGAGAACTCGCCAGAAAAATAGTTTGCGCGCGCCGAGGGCATACCCATAGCCTTCCGAGCACGGAGACAACGGGCCTTCCGAGATCCGATGGATTCGTGTTGTACTGAGCTAGCAGCGGGACTGGTCGTTACCGATCAGTCCCTCCCCGAGACGCCGAGAGGAGGCGAGACCAGTGATCAGCTTCATGGAGAACACCAAAATGACCGCTCTTCCGGTCGTCGCCACCTGCCCGCTCGGCTCCTCGCCGCATGCCACCGGTGTGTCCGAAGGCAGCCTGCCCGGCGGCGGCGGTCTCACTGCCGCCGTGCGCCCGGAACCCCTGGCGACCCTTCCCATTCGGGAATTCGGCAGTGAGCGATCCGTCCAGGCACCTGCGGTAGCAGCACAGGCACAGGCCGAGGCCTATGCCTTCGCGGCAGCCGATGGCGCCGGTAATCACCAGACGAAGCACCCCATGTGGGCCTCCCGCGGGCTCGAACCCTGGAGCGATCCAACCTGATCAGCGCGATCAGGTCGGCACCTTCCAGGGCCGCGGAACCCACACCGGGAACCGCGGCCCTTTTGTTTTGCCCTCCTGGTCGCGCCAGGGGGACCAAGAGCCCGGCCACAAGCCGAGCCGACACAGACGAGGAACACAGCACCGTGCAACTCAAGGCACACGCCCCGTCCGTAGCGACCGACCTGATCCCCCCGCCTGACCCTTCGGAGGACTCCTTGACTCCGGCCCCGTTCACCGCTCTCACCGAGCTGGATGACGCCATCGAAAACCTCGGCGTAGCCGTCCCGTGCCGCTCGTACGACCCGGAGGTCTTCTTCGCGGAGTCACCGGCCGACGTCGAGTACGCGAAGTCGCTGTGCCAGACCTGCCCGCTCCGTGAGGCATGCCTCGCCGGTGCGAAGGACCGTCGGGAGCCCTGGGGCGTCTGGGGCGGCGAACTCTTCGTGCAGGGAGTCGTCGTGGCCCGCAAGCGGCCGCGTGGCCGCCCGCGCAAGAACCCGGTTGTGGCATGAGCACCCCCGGAACAATCGACCGCCCAGCGACGCACGACCCCACGAAGCAGGACCCGACGATGCAGCCATCCGCCGACGAGCCCACCCTCGTCAACCCCGCACGTAACACCACCGGTGCGACCAAGTCGCGCCAGAACAGGACCCGCGAAATGCAACTCATCCCAGAAGCCATGGCTCGCGCGCATATGCAACAACGCATGCGCGAAGCCGAATCCGAACGCAGGGCCGTCCGGCTGGTCACCGCCCGCCGCATGCAGCGCCGGGCCGAGCGCGCCTCCCTGCGCGCTCGCCGTGCTCTGGCGATGGCGGTCATGCACTGAAGTGCCGATGAACAGTCGTCGGCCCGTGACGGACGGTGCCGTGGGGCCGCCGCGGCGTGCCGCTCCCGCAGGAGCGGCCGCCAAGCGGTGGCTTCCGGCGGCTGAGCATTAACCGAGAACAAGCGAGCAGCGCACAACCAACCTGGGGGCGGGTCCGAAAGGACCGGCCCTTAGGCGTTTCCGGGGCGCGTCATCCTGGGGCGCGTTACTCGCCCTTCGTGTCGTTTGCGGGGCTATCGTCGGTGGGTGGACCAGAAGACGCGTGACCCGAAACGGTCGGAAGCCCAGTCCGTCGCCTGCGCCCGCTGCGGCGCTGTCGCCGACGGCACGCCCCCCACCTGGACCTGTTCCGTCGAGAACGGCCGTCGTCGCTACTTCTGTGATGACTGCGCGCGCGAGAACATCCGGGCGATCGAGGGCCGCCTCGACTCCGCCTGGTGGTAAGGGCCTGGTGGTAAGCCCCGGCTGACGCCGGAACCGCGTCGACCGCCACCCGGCCCCGCCCTTCGCCCGGAGCCGCTGCCGTCAGGCGGAGGACTCCTCTGCCTGGTCCTCTTCCGCCTGGCTCCGCGCGCTCGCCTCGGCCTCCGCCTCGCTCGCCTCCTCGTCCGTCGCGAACCCCGGCACCCACGTCTGGATCTCTTCCCGCATCCGGACGGTCGCGCCGAGCTGTGACAGGACGCCGATCGTGCTCATGCTCACCCGGTGAATGAGCAGATACGAGGGCGGCAGGTTGAGCTGCCTGCCCAGGTCGTAAGCGGGCGAACGGCGGTCGGCCAGCGTGGCCGCCTGGCCGCGTATCCACTCGCGGGAGAAGGTGAACTCCTCTTCCTGCGCCGGTTCGATGATCGGTAGCAGGTAGTCCATCAGCGCCTCCGAGTCGAGGTGGAGGTCGGGCTTGATGAACCCCTCCGCGCGCAGCTGCTCCTGCACCTCGTCTCCCTCGCCGTCCAGCAGCATGCGCAGAGTGACGCCGATGTGGCTCGGGAGGCCGTCCGGCAGCCGGTCCACCGTGCCGAAGTCCAGCACGCCCAGCTTCCACGCCTCGGGCGGGCCGTCCTTGGCGTGGTCGGTGAGCAGCCGGAAGTTGCCGGGGTGCGGGTCGGCGTGCAGCAGCCCGGTGCGGGCGACACCCGAGAACAGGAAGAGGGTCAGCAGCTGCCCCGCCCGGTCGCGCTGCTCCGGCGTGCCGTCCGCGATCACCTCCGCGAGCGGTATGCCGTCCATCCACTCGGTGATCAGCACCTGGTCCGACTGGTGCACCACGCCGGGGATGACGAAATCCGGGTCGCCGTCGAACTCCTCCGCGTACGCCGCCTGGGCCCGCGCTTCCAGTTCGTAGTCCAGCTCCTCGGACACCCGGTCGCGCAGCTCGGTGATGAGCGGCTTGATCTCGATGCCGGGCACCAGCGGACCCAGCAACCGAGAGAGGCGGCCCAGTTGGGTGAGGTCGGAAAGCAGTGCCTCACCCGCGCCCGGATACTGCACCTTCACGGCCACGTCGCGGCCGTCATGCCAGACGGCACGGTGCACCTGGCCTATGGAGGCCGCCGCGGCGGGCTTGTCGTCGAACTCCTGGAACAGGTCGCGCCAGTCCTCCCCGAGCCGGTCCGCCAGCGCCGCGTGCACCGACCGGGTCGGCATAGGCGGAGCCGCCTCCTGGAGCTTGGTCAGCGCGGCCCGGTAGGGCTTGGCGATCTCCTCGGGGAGCGCGGACTCGAAGACCGACATGGCCTGGCCGAGCTTCATGGCGCCGCCCTTGAGCTCGCCGAGCACCTTGAACAACTGCTCGGCCGTGCGCTGTTGCAGCTCCCGGGCAACGATCTCCGCCGGCCGTCCGCCGATGCGCTTCCCCAGGCCCCAAGTGGCTCGTCCGGCGAAACCCAGCGGCAGTGCGGCCAATTTGGCGGTGCGGGTGACCGCCTTGCGGGGTAGATCAGACATGCGCCCCTCCAACTCCAGCTGAGTCATCCCGGGGAAGACCCCCAGGCCCCCGTCGCCCACCCAGCGGACGCCGGCTTACCCGGTCATTGTCGCGTGCGGTGTCTCGCCAGCCGATGAATATCCGGCAACCGAAGAATCCACCGCTCCACACATACATTCCGGATGCGGCGCGGTGCGCCGCGGTTCCCAGGCTAGACCTGGCAGTGCGAACTCCAGCCGGGCCCCCACAGCGGGGGGCCTTCCCCCGTCCAGGAAGGCCAGAACCTGCGTGGCGGTCAGCCCCGCGACCACCGTCGCCAAGGCCGCGTCACAGGCGGGAGCCGGTGAGCGCCGACCGGACCGCCACTGGGCCAGCATCCTCGGCCAGCCGGCCTCATGCTCCACCCGCCACGCCGCGAGACAGCCGGCACAGCAGGTCACACCCGGCAGCACCAGCGGGCCCACCACCCCGGTGCCTTCAAGGACTCCCGCATACAGATGGGGAATCCCTGAGGCCATCAACTGCTCGGCGGCGGTCGGGTCAGGAGCGTACGCGTCGACCCCGTCCCGTGGCGCGAGCACCACAAGACCCAGACCCCGCCGACCAGCCGGGGCGTCGCACGCGGTGGCTGATGAGGCCTTCCGCACGGCCCGGCGGGCGGCCGCGTCCCTGCGCTCGCCCACCTGCTCCGGCGCCAGCCCGCCGGGCATCACGTCCCACGCCTCGACGCGACCACCGTCCATCACGTCCACCTGCCCCACCCCCGACGCGGAGAGCAGCGCCGCCACGGCCGAGCCCACCCGCCCGGCACCGCTCACCCGCACCCGGGCGGACCGCCGCTTCTCCAGCAGCCGCAGTGCGGCACCCGGCTCCGGATGCAGCACCGAGAGCGCCGCCAGGTCGGGCCGCAACCGCTCCAGATCGGTTCCGCTCTCCGGCCCGGTGCCGCCCGCCTCGCCGCCGATCAGCGGGTCGTCGATCAGCCCGGCCCGGGTCAGACGGTCCACCACGGCATCGGCCCGGCCGTCGGGCAGGCCCATGGCCCGGGCCTCCTCGCGCAGCAACGGCAACCCGCGTGTGCCGTCGAGCAGGCTCATGAAACTGGTCGTCGCGGTGTCCAGCGGCCCGACCATGACCGCGTGCGCCGAGGTGACCCCGTACTGCACGGTGTCCCGGCTGCGCCAAGCCCGCCGGAGCGCGGGCTTGAGCAGGGGATGCGGCGTCCCCGTCCGATCCATGTCATTCCCCCTGTTTCTTGCTCATTCCGGCGGCTCCCGGTCATTCGTGAGCGGCCGTTCCCGGACAGAACGCCCGTCCCCACCGCCGTCCCCATCGCGCTCCGCCGTTCACGACCGGTCCTCGACTGGTTCCCGGTTGGTTCTCGACAGACCTCAGCATGGGCGGTTCTCCGCACGGCCGCCGAAAGTTATCCACAGGCGCGGGCGATAGTCATACAAGCTGCGCGGTGCCGCTGGTGGTTCGGCCGCCATCCCCGCGAGGGGCGGGACTTCACGCACTGCTAGCGGGTAACGTCGGGGCGTGCCCGCCGACCCTTCCTCTCGTATGTCCCCCGGTCTCCACCCGGGTGGGGGTCCGTCCAGCGGCAGCTGGGAAAGTGCCTCCGGGGAGACCCCCCTCACGAGCGTCGCCAGAACACCGCACGCGCCGAGCCCGCCGCGCCGGGAGGCGGCGACGAGCGCCGTCGAGATCCGCCGGAGCAGCCGCCGCCGCAGAACGGTCTCCGCCTATCGCGAGGGTGACCGCACCATCGTGCTGCTGCCCGCGCGGATGTCCGAGGCGGAGGAAAAACGCTGGGTGGGCGTGATGCTCGACAAGCTCGCCGCGCAGGAGAGCAAGCGGATGCTGGGCGACGCGGAGCTGGCCGCCCGCGCGGGGTTCCTCTCCGGGCAGTATCTGGAGGGCAGGGCCAGGCCGAACACGGTCCGCTGGGTCACCAACCAGAACACCCGCTGGGGCTCCTGCACCCCGGCCGAGGGCAGCATTCGGCTCTCGCACCGGTTGCAGGGCATGCCCGAGTACGTCGTGGACTACGTGCTCCTGCACGAGCTGGCGCATCTTCTGGTGCCGGGGCACGGGCCGCGGTTCTGGCAGCTGCTTGAGTCGTACCCCAGGACGGAGCGGGCGCGCGGTTACCTTGAGGGCGTCGTCGCCGCCGACCGGCTGCCGCACCTCCCCGAGGCCAGAACCGAATAGCCGTCGCTGAGTGACGGCGAGATCTCACTCAGAGGACCCGCTCCGTGGCTGCGCGCAGCGCCCGGCGTTCGTGCACAGGAGCGGACGCCCCGGTATCCCGCATTGTCGGCGCCAGCGGTTAGCCTGGCGCGCAACGCACTAACCGGTTCGGGATGGGGGACGGTCGTTACGTATGGCCAGGGAATTCCAGCGCGGCCACAAGGCCAAGATCAGTGATCTGACGGCAGGGAGGGACCTGTACGTCGGCGTGCAGATCGCCGGACCCGGGCTGTCCTTCGACATCAGCTGTTTCGGCCTCGATGCCAGCGAAAAGCTGTCCGACGACCGCTACTTCATCTTCTTCAACCAGCCCAAGTCGCCCGAGGACGCCATCCAGCAGCTCGGCGCGCAGGCCGGGGACACCGAGTCGTTCCGGGTGACGCTCGACAGCGTTCCGCAGCACATCCAGAAGCTGTCGTTCACCGCGACCATCGACGGCGCGGGTCAGATGTCCCAGGTCAGCCCCGGGTATATCCGGATTGTGGCGGGCGGTGAGGAAGTCGCGCGGTACTCGTTCACCGGCGCGGAGTTCAGCACGGAACGCGCCGTGATGCTCGGTGACTTCTACCTCAAGGACGTGTGGCGGTTCGCCGCCGTCGGCCAGGGCTTCGACGGCGGGCTCGACGCGCTGCTGAAGAACTTCGGCGGCGAGGTCGCCGAGGAGGAGCCGGCGCCCGCGCCCGCGCAGGGTGCCGCTCCGGGGTTCGCGCCGCCCGCCGGCGGCCAGGCCGCCCCGGCTCCGGCGCCCGCGCCCGCTTTCGCAGCGCCCGCCGCGGCGCCGCAGCCGCAGGTTCCGCAACCCGCGGCGCCCAGCCCGCAGCCCGTCGCGCCGCAGGCACCCGCGCCCGCGCAGCCGCAGATGCACGCCGCCCCGACCATCGCCGCGCCGATCGTGCCGCCCGGCGGCGCGGTGCCGCCCCCCGGCCAGCCGGGCCAGGTGCCCGGTCAGCAAGCGCCCCCGCCCTACGGTGGCCAGCCCGGCCAGTTCGCCCCCGGGCAGCAGGCACCGGCCCCGCCGCAGGCGCCGTACGGCCAGCCGCAGGGCCAGCCGGGTCAGTTCCCGGGACAGCCCGGTCAGCCAGGGGTGCAGGGCTACCCCGGCCAGCCCGTGCCCAGCCCGTACGGGCAGCCGATCCAGCCCGGCCAGCCACAGGGCTACCCCGGCCAGCAGCCGGGCCAGCCGCAGGCCGCTCAGCACGGCGGGGCCACCGTGCCAGGCGTGCAGGCCGCGCTCGCCAAGTTCCGCGAGGCGCCGACCGGCCAGCGCTGGACGCCGCAGAACGCCAGGCTGATCCGCGTCGACCTCGCCGTCGGAGGTCAGCCCGTCCTCGCCCGGCAGGGCACGATGGTGCTCTACCAGGGCAAGGTCGACTTCAGCTACAAGGGCGCCGGGTTCCGGGGCCGGATAGCGGGCAACGCGACCGGCCAGGAAATGCAGCTGATGCGCTGCTCGGGTCAGGGCCAGGTCTTCCTCGCCGAGAACGCCGCCGAGGTCCATCCGATCGAGCTGCAAGGCGACGCGATCTGCGTCTCGGCCGACAGCGTCCTCGCCTTCGACGAGTCCCTGCAGCACGAGATCCGCCGTGTGGAAGGCCACGGCATCCCCGGCGGCGCCCTGTTCACCATGCAGTTCCAGGGCACCGGCACCGTCATCGTCAAGACGCAGGGCACCCCCGTGGTGCTGCCTGTCACGCCGACGACGTTCGTGGACAGCAACGCCATCGTCGCCTGGTCGGCCGCCTCCCAGGTGATCGTCTCCAGCCAGGTGCGGCTGCGCCGCAACGCCTTTCCCGGCCACAGCGGGGAGACCGTGAACCTCCAGTTCCGCGGTGCGCCCGGCAACTTCATCGTCGTCCAGCCCTACGAGGTCTGAGGGAGCCCGTCATGGACCAGCAAATGATCTCGGGCTTCGCCCCGGCTCCGGTCACCGCCCGGATGGACAACCACGGCAGCAGCATGCTCAAGGTCGCCATGCAGAGCGGCCAGGACCTGTTCGCCCGCACCGGTTCGATGGTGGCGTACGAAGGCTTCGTCCAGTACGAGCCGAACCCGCCCGCCGTCCGCCAGATGGCCTCGCAGTGGCTCACCGGCGAGGGCGCTCCGCTCATGAAGTGCAGTGGCGACGGACTGCTGTACCTCGCCGACTACGGCGCCGACGTCGTCTGCGTCAACCTCAACGGCGACTCGCTCTCGGTCAACGGCACCAACCTGCTCGCGTTCGACGCCCACCTCCAGTGGGGCGTCCAGCGCGTCAAGGGCATGGCGAAGTTCGCGGGGCAGGGCCTGTTCAACGTCGGTCTCTCCGGCACCGGCTGGGTGGCGCTGACCTCCCGGGGCACGCCGCTCGTCGTGGACTGCGGGAGCGGCGCCGACGAGACATACGTCGACCCGGACGCCCTCGTGGCGTGGTCGACGAACCTGAAGATGAAGGGGAAGCGCAGCTTCAAGGCGTCCTCCATGATCGGCAGGGGCAGCGGCGAGGCGTACCAGCTCGGCTTCTCCGGCCAGGGCTTCGTCGTCGTCCAGCCCAGCGAGGACAGCACCGACCGGCTCCGGGCCCGGGGCTGAGGGGGAACGAGTAGACATGCAGAGCCCGCTCTTCGGCCACACCGAAGCCCAGACCCAGGACCGCTACGCGATGCAGAACCCGCAGCTGCTGCGGGTCTCGCTCACCGGCCACGACGACGTCCTCGCCCGGAAGGGCGCGATGGTCGCCTACCAGGGGCTGATCGAGTTCGACGGCGAGTTCCAGACCCAGGGGCAGCGCCGCGCGCGTGCCAACACCGGCGAGGGCCTCGACCTGATGCGCTGCTCAGGACAGGGGACCGTCTACTTCGCCAACCTGGCGCAGTACGTGCACGTGGTGGACGTCGACCAGGAGGGCCTGACGGTCGACGCCGCGTACGTCCTCGCGCTGGACTCCGGTCTGCACTGGGAGACCATCGCCGTGGACAGCCAGTTCGAAATCTCCGGTTCCGGCAAGTACAACCTCAACATCTCCGGCCGGGGCAAGGTCGCGCTGATGACCTCGGGCCAGCCGCTGATGCTCCAGGTCATGCCGGATAAGTACGTCAACGCCGACGCCGACGCGATCGTGGCGTGGTCCAGCTCGCTGCGCGTCCAGATGCAGGCGCAGACACACAGCTCGGGCGTCTGGCGACGCAGGGGCAACACGGGGGAGGGCTGGGAGCTGAGCTTCCTCGGCCAGGGCTACGCCCTCGTGCAGCCCAGCGAGCTGCTGCCGCCGCAGCAGGCGACGATCGGGCAGGGCGCCGCGGCCCAGTTCGGCATGGGCCAGCAGGGTGCCCATGGGCAGAACCAGGGCAACATCTGGTCCAACCGCTGACAGCGGGTCCGGGGCGCGCGCGAAGGCCCGCGCCCCGGACCCGGCCGCCCCGACCTCGTAGGCCGGATGCGGCCCCGCAGGCCGGATGCGGGCCGGGCTCCCGGGCGGCGGCCGCGGACGCGCGGTCCGCCGCCCGGCCATCAGCGCTGCCGTCAGAGCAGCGCGCGGGTGCTGTTCATCAGCCGTACGACGGACTCGTCCGCCACACCCGGCACCTCGTCGTAGCGGAACCAGCGCAGGTCCAGGGACTCGTCGCTGATCGCGGCGGTCGCACCGGCGGGCGCCACCGCCGCGTACTGCACGTCCAGATGCCAGGCGCACGGCGTACGGTGCCGGTCGAGCCGCACCGGCCCGGCCGGCAGCAGCGTCAGCCCCGCGACGCCCGACTCCTCGGTGGCCTCCCGCAGCGCCGCTTCTGCGAGGCTCGCGTCCTGCGGCTCGCAGTGCCCGCCCATCTGGAGCCACATCCGCAACTTGCGGTGCAGCGTCAGCAGCACCCGCCCGCCCTGCGGGTCGATCACCAGCGCGCTGGCCGTCAGATGCGCGTCCGGGCACGCCTTCCACACGCCATCCGGGCGCGCGGCCAGGTGCTCCCCGTACGCCAGGCGGAGCTGTTCCTGGCCGGAGTCGGGCGCGGGCCACACCGTGAGAGCCGCCGTCGCGGCGGCGTGCAGCGGCAGCGTCATCCCCGGTTCTCGCCGCTGCTGCCGCCGTTCTTGCCGTCGTCTTCGCCGTCGTCCTTGCCGTCGTCCTTGCTGTCGTCCTTGGCGTCACCCTCGGCTTCGCCGTCTGCCGAGGAGTCTTCGGCGCCGCCGTCCTTGCTGAGGTCGGGGCGCTTGCCGCCGCTGGCCGCCTCGCCGAGCATCTTGTCCAGCTCGGAGAAGTCCAGCTGCTCGCGGTGGACGAAGCCGTCCGGGTCGTCGAGGTCCCCGGCGGTCGGCAGCATGTCCGGGTGCTCCCACAGCGCGTCGCGGCCGTCGGAGCCCCGCGCGTCGGTGAGCGAGGCCCACAGCCGGGCCGCGTCCCGCAGCCGCCTGGGCCGCAGCTCAAGGCCGATCAGCGTGGCGAAGGTCTGCTCGGCGGGACCACCGGTCGCGCGGCGGCGGCGCAGCGTCTCACGCAGTGCGTCGGCGGAGGGCAGATGCGGTGCGGCGGCCGCGTGCACCACCGCGTCGACCCAGCCCTCGACGAGCGCGAGCGCGGTCTCAAGGCGGGCCAGCGCCGCCTTCTGCTCCGGGGTGTCCTCCGGCTGGAACATGCCCTGCTGGAGTGCTTCCTGAAGCTGCTCGGGATGCGTCGGGTCGAGCTGGCCGACCGCGTCCTCCAGCTTGGCGGTATCGACCTTGATGCCGCGCGCGTACCCCTCGACGGCGCCGAACAGGTGCGAGCGCAGCCACGGCACGTGCGCGAAGAGCCGCTGGTGGGCGGCCTCACGCAGGGCCAGATACAGCCGTACCTCCTCCTGCGGGACGCCGAGCCCCGAGCCGAACGCCGCCATGTTCGCGGGCAGCAGGGCGGCCTTGCCCGCCGGGCCGAGCGGAAGTCCGATGTCTGTGGAACCGACCACCTCACCGGCGAGGACGCCCAGCGCCTGACCGATCTGCGTACCGAACATCGCGCCGCCCATGGAGCGCATCATGCCGAGCAGCGGCCCGGCCATGGCCTGCATCTCCTCGGGCAGCACACTGCCCATGGCCGCCCCGACCTGCTCGGCGACCGGGTCCACCAGGTCCTTCCACACCGGCAGCGTCGCCTCGACCCACTCGGCGCGGCTCCACGCCACGGCGGTGCTCGCGCCGGACGGCAGCGCGGTGACGCCGTCCAGCCACAGGTCGGCCAGCCGCACGGCCTCTTCGACCGCCGCCCGCTCGCTCGGGCCGATGCTCGGGTCCTTGGCGCCCTCACTCGCGCCCTCGCTCTTGGCGGGGGCACCCATACCGAATCCGGCAGGGGCAGCCCCCGGGCCCTGCGCGACGGTCTGACGTGCGATGTCCTTGGCCATGTCCCAGTTCACCGGGCCGCCCTCGTACGAGAGCATCTGGCCGAGCTGCTGGAACGCAGCGCCCAGGTCGTTCGGGTTCAGCGAACCGAACATCGCGGCGAACGGATTGTCTCCGCCAGCGCCTCCGCCGAAACCGAAGGGGTTTGCGGGGCCCGGGTCACCGCCCTGGTTGCCCTTCTTCTTACCGTCGTCGCCGTCCTCCGGCTCCTCCGGCGGAAGGCCAAATCCAAATGGGTTGTCACTCACGGGTTTCCTCGGCTCGTAGGGCCGCCGGCTGAGGCCGACGGCGACTGCCCGACAACACCACCCAGCGTAGACACCCCCGCCGCTATCCGGGCTCGGTGCTTCGCCGACGGGATGCCTGCGGCAGGATGGACAGCGCCTGGTACGTACGCGTCAGTTCTCTTACGTACAGAAGACAACCGCTGGAGCCGCCCGGTGAGTTCCCCAGATCCGACCGTTCGCGCAGCGCGAAACGATCCTCCCCCAGAGTCATCGGCCTGGGAGGAGCCAGCCGCGCCCAACCGACGACCCGTCGTGGCGGTCACCGGCGCCGCTTCCGGCGTCGGTGCCCTGCTCACGCAGCGGCTCACCGAGTCCGACGAGATCAAGCAGGTCCTGGCCATCGACGACCGCCGCGGTGACGTCACCGAGGCGCAATGGCACGTCCTGGACGTGCGCGATCCCGTCATCGCCGAGAAACTACGCGGTGCCGACGTCGTCGTGCACCTGGCAACCAATCTCGACCTGGAGACCGACGAGGAGGCCAGAACGGCGTACAACGTACGGGGTACCCAGACCGTGCTGACCGCCGCGGCCGCTGCCGGGGTGCGGCGTGCCGTGCTGTGCACCTCGGCGATGGTCTACGGGGCGCACCCCGACAACGATGTGCCACTCGCCGAGGACGCGGAGCTGCGCGCGACCGCCGAGGCCACGGGCGTCGGCGACCTGCTGGAGATCGAGGAGCTGGCGCGGCGGGCGCCGCGCGCGCACCCCGGCTTGAACGTCACGGTCGTACGCCCCGCCGTACTCGTCGGCGGCACCGACACGGCCCTCACCCGCTACTTCGAGTCGCCCCGCTTGCTCGTCGTCGCGGGATCGCGCCCGACCTGGCAGTTCTGCCATGTGGAAGACCTGGTCAGCGCCCTGGAGTACGCCGTGCTCGAAAAGGCGGAGGGCGAGCTGGCGGTGGGTTGCGACGGCTGGCTGGAGCAGGAGGAGGTCGAGGAGCTGACCGGCATCCGGCGCATGGAGCTGCCGTCCGCAGTGGCCCTCGGCGCCGCTTCCCGGCTGCACCGGCTCGGTCTCACGCCCTCCCCGGCAGGGGACCTGGCGTACACGATGCACCCCTGGGTGGTCAGCGGCAGCCGCCTGCACGACGCGGGGTGGCGGCCGCAGTGGACGAACGAGGAGGTCCTCGCCGAGCTGCTGGAAGAGGTCGCCGGCAGGCGCACGGTCGCCGGGCGCAGACTGGGCCGCAAGGACGCCACGACACTCGGCGCGGCGGGAGCCACCGTGGCGCTGGTCGGCACGGCCGCGCTGGTCCGCAGGGCCAGGAAGGCGCGCAGGAGGCTGTAGTCGGCCACCTCCCCCAGACTCCGTCCGGGGGGACCCCCAGCCGGTCGCCACCAGCCCCCGGAGACCCTGGACGGGAGAACCCCCGGACCGGAGATCCCGGGGGCGGGCGGGGATCTCCGGGCTGTAGAACTCTCCATACCGGGCGCGGCGCGACCGGTGGATCGGTTGTTTCCGCATGTGAGGCGGGTGGGGCACGATGGACCGCATGGCACGTACGTACGACGATCAGCCGGGCGAGCACGGAGCGGCCGACCCGATCCGCCTGCTGGGCATCCGGGAGACCCCGCTGTCCGTGGACGAGGTGTTCGCGGCGGTCGGGCACGACGCCGCGGGCGGTACGGCGCTGTTCGTCGGCACCGTGCGCGACCACGACGGAGCGGCCGACGCCGCCGTCACCGCGCTGGGATACTCCGCTCACCCCAGCGCGGGGGCGGAGCTGCGCCGGGTCGCCGAGAAGGTCGCCGCCGACTTCCCGGTGCGGGCCCTGGCCGCCGTCCACCGGGTGGGAGCCCTCGCGGTCGGAGACCTGGCCGTGGTAGTGGCGGTCTCCTGCCCCCACCGCGCCGAGGCGTTCGCCGCCTGCCGCCGCCTGATCGACGATCTCAAGAGCGAGGTCCCGATCTGGAAACACCAAACCTTCACCAACGGCACCGAGGAGTGGGTTGGTATCAAGTAGGTGCTGGTGTTGGAAGGCTGGGGGCACCCCCGGACGGAGTTTGGGGGAGGGTTGGTATCAAGTAGGTGCTGGTGTTGGAAGGCTGGGGGCACCCCCGGACGGAGTTTGGGGGAGGGTAGGTATCAAGTAAGGGCTTGCGGTGGAAGGCTGGTGGTCCCCCGGGCGAAGTCTCGGTAAGGGCTTGTAATGGGCCTCCAGGAGGGCGCCCGGTTGCGTAACCGGCACCCTGCCGCGAGCGTTGACCTGGCAGACGATTAATCTGCTCATCTGTCAGTTGCGTTCGCGCAAGGGGTTGGGAGACCACTGTGGGTGTGCTCGTGTGGCTGGTCATTCCGCTTGTCGCCGCTGGCGGAGCGGTGGCGTACACCAGCTGGGCCGCGCGTGACCGCAGGGCCGGGGATGTCGCGGAGGTTGCCGGGTACGAGCGGTTCCGCGAAGCAATGCGGCGTTCGGATTCCGGTTCCGGTCCGGCTTAGCTCCCTCGTACGGCCGTACGCTCCTGTTCGGTATTCGCGATCGGGACGGAGCGCGGCGGGCCATCCGGACGGACGGCCCCAGAGGTGAACTCACAGACCTGTCCCGTACTGTCGTTCCATGCCACGCCGCACCGCGACGCTGCTCGCTTCCGTCCTGACGCTGATCGCGTTGCTCTGCGCGGGAGTGCTGATACCCGTGCCGTACGCGGAGATGTCCCCGGGCCCGACGGAGAACACCCTCGGTGATCGTCGTGGCGAGCCGGTGCTGCAGATCTCCGGCCGTAAGACGTATCCGACGAGTGGCCACCTGAACATGGTCACGGTCAAGGTGACCAACCCCGAGTACAAGATGAACCTGGTCGAGGCGGTCTACGGCTGGCTCTCGCACGACAACGCGGTGGTGCCGTACAAGACCCTCTATCCGGACAATCCGTCCGCGGACGAGGTCGACCAGGAGAACGCCGAGGAATTCAGCCAGTCCCAGGAGAGCGCCAAGGTCGCCGCCCTGAGGCAGCTGAAGATCAAGGTCGGGTCGCACATCGTGGTGGGCTCGGTGTCCAAGGGGGGCCCGGCCGAGGGCACGCTGCACGCCGGTGACGCGATCAAGGCGGTGGACGGCAAGGCGGTGCGTTACCCCGCCGACGTCGTCAAGCTGGTCACGGCGCACAAGCCCGGTGAGAAGGCCGTCTTCACCATCATCCCCGCGGACCGGGTGATGGCCGCCGAGAAGGCGCGCAAGGAGCCGAAGGGCACCAAGGACGTCACGGTCAAGACGGTGAAGGCGCCGGGCGAGAAGCGGGCCATGGTCGGCATCGAGGCCGCCGTCGACTACACCTTCCCGTTCGACATCAACATCAAGCTGGCGGATGTGGGCGGGCCCAGCGCCGGGCTGATGTTCTCGCTCGGGATCATCGACAAGCTGACGCCGGGTGACCTGACGGGCGGCGAGTTCGTCGCCGGGACCGGGACCATCGACGAGACCGGCAAGGTCGACCCCATCGGCGGCATCTCGATGAAGACGGTGGGCGCGCGTGCCAGCGGCGCGAAGTACTTCCTGACGCCCAAGGACAATTGCGCCACGGCGTCCAGGGACATCCCCGACGGGCTCACGCTGGTGAAGGTGGACACCCTCAAGGACGCCGTGAGCGCCCTCAAGGACATCCGTGAGGGGAAGACGGCCGACCTGCCGAAGTGCGCGGCTAGCTGAGCCTCGCGCACCTCTGGCGAGTCCGCCGGGCAACCCGGCCGCCGGCCGCCCCGAGGGCAGTCAGTCGGCGAACGTCGCCGCCAGCGCCTCGGCGAGGCCGGGCACCAGGTCTGCGCCGGTCAGCACCTCGGTGGGGGAGTCCTTCTCCCGCAGCCGCAGCGCCGACTCGCGGGCACCGTCCCGCAGTACGGCGACCGTCATCCGCACCTCCTGGCGCGCCGGGTGCTTGGCGACCCACGCGGCGAGCTGCTCATCGTCCAGGCCCTCGGGTACGGAGCCCTCGGCGGAGGCGGGCAGCATCAGCCGCTCCACGGTCATGGCGCAGCCGACGACCGCGTCCGGCCAGGCGATGGTGCCGAGGAAGTCGTCGAGGGCGGTCCCCGCGGGCAGTTCGTCCTGCTCGATGGGGGTCAGCGTGGCGGTGGGGCTTTCGTTGTCGAGGCCGAGCTGGGTGGCCAGCGCGGGCTCCTGGGCGCGCAGCCGCGCGGTGTCGACCAGAGCGAAGAGGCGCGCGGGCTGGTCCCAGCCGAGCCCGGCGGCGTACTCGTCGAGTTCGAGTACGGCGCGGGTCAGCGGGCTCGCGGCCATGGGAGTGGCGGGCGTGGAATCGGGGGGAAGGTTGGACATGGTCAATATCGTGCCTTGAACCGACCCCAAAACGGGAACTGAGTAAAGCCTGAGTAAGTTGCAACAGTGGGTCCTACTATCTCGGGACCACGACATAGAGCTCTCACGACACCGAACTTCGAGGTGCGCACCTTGGCTTTCCAGATGCCGGACCGCGGCGGAGGCCCGACTGGGCCACGGATCAGAGTGGGCCGACCGTCCCGGCGCGTCCGGACCCTGCTGATGACGCTGGGGGTACTGGCCGTCCTGGCCATGCTCTTCGTCATGTTCGCGGGGTTCTGGACGGACTGGCTCTGGTATCGCTCGGTCCACTACTCCTCGGTCTTCAAGACCACCCTGTGGACGAAGATCGGGCTGTTCTTCGTCTTCGGCCTGCTGATGGCTACGGCCGTCGGAGTGAACATCTGGCTGGCGCACCGGCTGCGGCCGCCGCTCAGCGCGATGTCACTGGAGCAGCAGAGCCTCGACCGGTACCGGATGGGCATCGCCCCGTACAAGAAGTGGCTGCTGCTCGGGGTCACGGCCCTGGTCGGGCTGATCTCCGGTGCCTCCGCCTCCGGCCAGTGGCGCACCTGGCTGCTGTGGGTCAACGGGGTGTCGTTCGGCCAGAAGGACCCGCAGTTCCACAAGGACGTGTCGTTCTACGCGTTCGACCTCCCCTGGTACCGCTTCCTGCTCAGCTTCGGCTTCGCGGCCACGGTGATCTCGCTGATCGCGGCGACGCTCGTGCACTACCTGTACGGCGGGCTGCGTATCACCAGCCCCGGCGGGCGGGCGACGGCGGCGGCTACCGGGCATCTGTCGGTGCTGCTCGGCATCTTCGTGGCGCTGAAGGCGGTCGCCTACTGGCTGGACCGGTACGGCCTTGCGGTGAAGTCGAGCGACCTGAAGGAGACCGGTAACTGGACCGGTCTGAAGTACGTGGACGCCAACGCGTACCTGCCCGCGAAGACCATCCTGTTCTGCATCGCGGTCATCTGCGCGCTGCTGTTCTTCGCGACGCTGTGGCGGCGGACCTGGCAGCTGCCGGTGATCGGCTTCGGGCTGATGGTCCTCTCGGCGATCCTGATCGGCGGGCTCTACCCGGCCATCGTGCAGAAGTTCCAGGTCCAGCCGAACGAGCAGGCCAAGGAAGCCCCGTACATCAAGAAGAACATCGAGGCCACGCGCAAGGCGTACGGCATCGACAACTCCAAGGTGACGGACTACAAGGGCGTCAGCAAGGCCAGCGACAACACACTGCGGGGCGCCGCCGACGCCACCGCCAGTCTGCGTCTGCTCGACCCGAACGTGGTCTCGCCGACGGTTCAGCAGCTTCAGCAGGTCCGTGGTTACTACCAGTTCCCGGCCACTTTGGACGTCGACCGCTACAAGACCAAGAACGGTGCCGACCAGGACACCGTCATCGGTCTGCGCGAACTGAACATCGAGGGCATTCCCGAGCGGAACTGGATCAACGACCACTTCAAGTACACGCACGGCTATGGCGCCGTCGCCGCCAAGGGCACTTCCACGACGAAGACCGGTGCCCCGGAGTTCACTGAGCGCAACCTTCCGTCTCAGGGCGAGATGCCGGAGTACGAGCAGCGGATCTACTACGGCGAGAAGACCAAGCAGTACTCGATCGTGGGTGGGCCGCAGAAGGAGCTGGACTACTCCGACGACAGTGGTGAGAAGAGCTACACCTACAAGGGCAAGAGCGGTGTGAACCTCTCGAATCCCATCAACCGGGCGGCGTACGCGGTCTCGTTCAACGAGCCGCAGATCATGTACTCGGGCGCCATCGGTGAGGGTTCGCGGATTCTCTACAACCGCACCCCGAAGGAGCGCGTCGAGGCGGTCGCGCCCTGGCTGACCATCGACGGCGACGCCTACCCGGCGGTGATCGACGGCCGCATCAAGTGGATCGTGGACACCTACACGACGACGAACGGGTATCCGTACGCGTCCCGTACGACACTGGGCGATACGACGGCCGACTCGCTGACCGACGGCCAGCGTGAGGTGGTCGCGCAGGAGAACAAGGTCAACTACATCCGCAACTCCGTCAAGGCGACGGTGGACGCGTATGACGGCTCCGTCGACCTGTACGAGTGGGACACCAAGGACCCGGTACTCAAGACCTGGCGCAAGGCGTTCCCCGGCACGGTCAAGGACCGGAGCGAGATCAGCGACAGCCTGATGGAGCACCTGCGGTATCCGCAGGACCTCTTCAAGGTGCAGCGTGAGCTGCTGACGCGGTACCACGTCACGAACCCCGAGCAGTTCTACAGCGGCAGTGAGGTGTGGCAGACCCCGGACGACCCCACCAACAGGGGAAACCCGGTCCCGCCGTACTACCTCAGCCTGAAGATGCCGGATCAGGACACGCAGAAGTTCTCGCTGACCACGACCTTCACGCCGAACAAGCGCGAGAACCTGGGCGCCTTCATGTCGGTCGACGCCGATGCCAACAGCGACGGCTACGGCGCCATAAGAATCCTGAAGCTGCCCTCGGAGACCACGGTCTCCGGGCCACAGCAGGTGCAGTCCAAGTTCAACTCCGATACCGAGATCGCCGACAAGATCAACATCTTGAAGAGAGGCGATTCGGAGGTCGTCTACGGAAACCTGCTCACGGTCCCGCTGGAGAAGGGCCTGCTCTACGTCGAGCCGGTCTACGTGCGGGGCGCCGGGACCAACTACCCCTTGCTGAAGAAGGTCCTCGTCACCTTCGGCGACAAGACCGCCTTCGAGAACACTCTCGGAGAAGCACTGGATGTGGTCTTCGGCAAGAAGGCGCCCAGCGGATCGGACGAGCCCCCCGAGAAGGACAAACCGGGGAAGCCCGATCCGGATGAGCCACCCGTGGACGATCCCACGGTGCGCGAGGCCCTGAAGGACGCCCAGACCGCGATCGACGCGGGCGAGAAGGCGCTCCAGGAGGACCCGCAGGACTGGCAGGCCTTCGGCGAGGCGCAGGAGGACCTGAAGGACGCGCTGGAGCGTGCCGCCAAGGCGGAGACGGCCGCGGAGAAGAAGGCCGACAAGCCGGACGGCAAGCCCTCTGACGAGGGCGACAAGTCCTCCGACAAGCCGGCCGATCAGGCGTCCGACAGATCCGGGCAGCAGCCCGCGGACAAGCCGGAGGAGCAGCCGGAGCGACAGCAAGGGTGAGCTGACCCCCTCCGCGCCGTGGTAGGTTAACAACACAACGGCGCGGGGTGGAGCAGCTCGGTAGCTCGCTGGGCTCATAACCCAGAGGTCGCAGGTTCAAATCCTGTCCCCGCTACTCGCAGACAAGGCCCGGATCTTCAAAGATCCGGGCCTTGTTGTGTGTGGGGCACGTTGCCCCACCATGGGGCGCGCGCGGAGCACCGCACAACCCTGAGAGATCTGCTGCCCCTGCCGTTTCACAAGTCGTTGTGTCGGGAAGTCGACAAAACGCTGAAGTGACCTCGCTCACTGCGGTATACCAGGTGTACGCCGGTTGTGGGTGGTGCGACGATGGAACGTATGGGGGACAGGGCAAGGTTGTTGGAGACAGACCGGCTTGTGCCGGCGCCCGACGACGGGCGCGACGACAGCATGCCGACACTGGCCGCGGACAGCGCCGATGTCGAGTTTGAGACGGCACACCGTCGAGCGGCGGAGGCCGGTGACACCGCGTCGATGAGCATCCTCGGCTCGCTGCTGCTGCGCCGTGGTGATCTCGACGGCGCCGAACAGCAGTTGCGGGCCGCCAGTGTCGCCGGTGACCGCGCCGCCGCCAACAATCTGGGCGTCCTCCTCCATCAGCGGGGGTACGCGGATGAGGCGGCGGGCTGGTGGCGCATCGCCGCCGTCGCCGGTTCGGCGGCCGCCGCGCACGCGCTGGGCCGCCACCACCGCGAGCGGGGCGACGAGCCCGCCGCCGAATACTGGCTGCGCCAGTCCGCCGAGTCGGGCCACGCACTGGGCGCTTACGCCCTCGCCGACCTCCTTGAGCACCGCAGCGACGTCGGCGCCGAGCGCTGGTTCCGCGCCGCCGCGGAGCAGGGGCACCGCGAAGCCGCTTACCGGCTGGCGCAGATCCTGGCCAAGCGCGAGCGGGAGCAGCACCACCCGGACGGCCGGGGCGCGGCGTCGCGCGCCGACGGCGAGCCGCGCGAGGCCGAGCAGTGGTTCCGCCAGTCCGCCGCGCGCGGACACCGGCGCGCCGCGCTGCACTTGGGCACGCTGCTTGAGGAGCGCGGCGAGATCAAGGAAGCCGGCCGCTGGTATCTGATGTCCGCCGAGGACGGTGAGCCGCGCGCCGCTTGCGCGCTGGGCTTCCTGCTGCGCGACGCGGGCGACTCCGACAGCGCGGCCGTCTGGTGGCACCGGGCGGCGCAGGGCGGCGACGGCAACGCCGCCAACGCGCTGGGCGCGCTCCACGCGGACCGCGGCGAGACCCAGACCGCCGAGCGGTGGTACCGCGCGGCGCTCGAAGCCGGTGACATCAACGGCGCCTACAATCTCGGCCTGTTGTGCGCCACCCAGGACCGCACGGCGCAGGCCGAGCAGTGGTACCGCCGGGCGGCCTACGCCGGACACCGCGAGGCGGCCAACGCGCTGGCCGTGCTGCTGCTCCAGCGCGGAGACGACGCGGGAGCCGAGCCGTGGTTCTCCAAGGCCGCCGAGGCGGGCAGCGTCGATGCCGCGTTCAACCTCGGCATCCTGCACGCCGGTCGTGGCGCGGAGCACGCGGCGTACGAGTGGTACGTACGAGCGGCGACCGCCGGGCACACCGAGGCGGCCCTCCAGGTCGCGATCGTCCTGCTGCGCGAAGGGGACGAGGGGGAGGCGGAGCGTCATCTGCGCTGCGCCGCCGCCGGTGGCAACGCCGAGGCCGAGTTCCGGCTTGGCGCGCTGCTCGACCGGCCGGGCGCCGAGGCGGCCGATGGCGACGGCGCCGCCGAGGGCGGCGAGGCCGTGCGCCCGGAGTGCGGGGAGTGGTACGAGCGGGCGGCCCGGCAGGGCCACCGGCGCGCGCAGGTGCGCATGGGCATGATCGCCTCCTCGCGCGGGGACGTCGTCGAGGCCGCGCACTGGTACCGCACGGCGGCCAAGGCGGGCAGCCGCAACGGCGCCTTCAACCTCGGCCTGCTCCTCGCCCGCGAGGGAAGCGAGCCGGAGGCCGCGCTGTGGTGGACCCGCGCCGCCGGGGCCGGTCACGGCCGCGCCGCGCTGCGGCTCGCGCTGCTCGCGGCCCGCCGCGGGGCTCTCACCGAGGGGCAGAAGTGGTGTGCGCGCGCGGTCGACCTCGGCCCCGCCGAGGTCGCCGAACGGGCGGCCCGGCTGCGCGACGCGCTCCAGCAGGAGCTCTCCGCGTAACAGCGCCGCGGAGAGCAGCGGCTATCGATTTGCCCTGGTCGTCGCCTTGGGGTTACAGTAAGTACACAACGACGCGGGGTGGAGCAGCTCGGTAGCTCGCTGGGCTCATAACCCAGAGGTCGCAGGTTCAAATCCTGTCCCCGCTACGAGAACGAAGGCCCGGACCTGATCAGGTCCGGGCCTTCGTCATGTCTGGCGTTCTCTCCGACGCCATGCCGACGCCGTGTCGGTTCGATGGTGGCGCCGCGTAGAAGGTCCGGTTCTGCGTACAAGGTCCGGCTCTGCGGGTGTACTCGCCGACGTCGGTACCGCCGCCAGCTGCCTGCCTTGCTGTCCGCTCGCTTCGCCCGTACGGCGCGGCGGCCGTGCCGCGGCCCGCTCCCCGGCCGACGGCCGCCAGCTGCCGACCGGGCAGCTCGCGGCGCAGCCGTCAGTCGGTGGCGCAGCCCGGGCAGACGCCCCGGTAGGTGACCTCCACGGTGTGGACCGCGAAGCCGAAGCGCCCGTCGCTGGGCAGGTCCGCGAGCGGGTCGCCGGAGGGGTGGACGTCGCGGATGGTGCCGCAACGGGTGCACACCAGGTGGTGGTGGGCGTGGTGGGCGTTCGGGTCATACCGCTTGGCGCGGCCGTCGGTGCTCACCTCGATGACCTCGCCGAGCGAGACCAGCTCGCCGAGGGTGTTGTAGACGGTCGCCCGGGAGATCTCCGGCAGCCGGTCCGTCGCGAGCGCGTGCACCTCGTCAGCGGTGTAGTGCACATGGTCCCCGTCGAGGACCTCGGCTACGACGCGTCGCTGGGCGGTCAGCCGCCAGCCGCGTCCCCGGAGTCGTTCCAGCAGGTCACTCATGCCATTCACCTATCAGTCAGATAGGAACAAGCCTAGCAGTGCCTTGTCTATTGCCAGACGCTGTATGTCTCTCCATTCCATCTTGACTTAGACATTGTCTAATGTAGGATCGAGATCGGCTCAGGCCAAGGGACAGGACGAATTCCAGGAGGCGCACGTGACCGTTCAGAGCGAGACGGCTCAGTCCGCAGGGCCGCTGACCACGGAGGCAGGGGCTCCGGTCGCGGATAACCAGAACAGCGAGACGGCGGGCGTCGGCGGTCCGGTACTGCTGCAGGACCAGTCGCTGCTGGAGAAGCTGGCGCACTTCAACCGTGAGCGCATCCCGGAGCGGATCGTCCACGCCCGGGGCGCGGGCGCGTACGGCACCTTCACGGTGACCGCCGACGTGACCAAGTACACGCGGGCGAAGTTCCTGTCCGAGGTCGGCAAGCAGACCGAGACGTTCCTGCGCTTCTCGACGGTGGCGGGCAACCTCGGCTCGGCGGACGCGGTGCGTGACCCGCGCGGCTTCGCGCTGAAGTTCTACACCGAAGAGGGCAACTACGACCTCGTCGGTAACAACACCCCGGTGTTCTTCATCAAGGACGCCATCAAGTTCCCCGACTTCATCCACACCCAGAAGCGCGACCCGTACACCGGCTCGCAGGAGGCGGACAACGTCTGGGACTTCTGGGGTCTGTCGCCCGAGTCCACGCACCAGGTGACCTGGCTGTTCGGTGACCGTGGCATACCGGCCACCCTGCGCCACATGAACGGCTACGGCTCGCACACCTTCCAGTGGAACAACGAGGCGGGCGAGGCCTTCTGGGTCAAGTACCACTTCAAGACCGACCAGGGCATCAAGAACCTGACGGCGGCCGAGGCCGCGAAGCTGGCGGGCGAGGACCCGGACAGCCACCAGCGCGACCTGCGGGAGTCCATCGAGAGCGGTGACTTCCCGAGCTGGACCGTGCAGGTGCAGATCATGCCCGTGGCGGAAGCGGCGACCTACCGCTTCAACCCGTTCGACCTGACCAAGGTCTGGCCGCACGCGGACTACCCGCCGATCGAGATCGGCAAGCTGGAGCTCAACCGCAACCCGCAGAACATCTTCGCCGAGGTCGAGCAGTCGCTCTTCTCGCCCGCGCACTTCGTGCCCGGCATCGGCCCGTCCCCGGACAAGATGCTCCAGGGCCGGCTGTTCGCCTACGGTGACGCCCACCGCTACCGGGTCGGCATCAACGGCGACCACCTGCCGGTCAACCGCCCGCACGCCACCGAGGCGCGGAACTACGGCCGCGACGGTGCCGCGTACGACGGACGGCACGGCGCCGCGAAGAACTACGAGCCGAACAGCTTCGGTGGCCCGGCGCAGACCGGCAGGCCGCTGTGGCAGCCGAACCCGGTCACCGGTTTCACCGGCAACGAGGCCGCGGCGACGCACGCCGAGGACGACGACTTCGTCCAGGCGGGCAATCTCTACCGGATGATGTCCGAGGACGAGAAGGACCGCCTGATCGAGAACCTGGCGGGCTTCATCTCCAAGGTGTCGCGCGACGACATCGCCGAACGCGCCATCGCGAACTTCCGCAAGGCGGACGCTGACTACGGCAAGCGGCTGGAGGCCGCGGTCCAGGCCCTGCGCGGCTGATCCCGCACGCCGGCCGGTCGCCACCGAGGTGGGGACGACCGTACGGCGTGAGGGAATTCCACCGCCGCTTGCCGTATACACGAAGAGGCCGGACGCCATGGGGCTCCGGCCTCTTCGCTTGTCCCGGGCCGGTGGTGATCGTCGTGGTGCGTGGTGCACGCGGGATGACGTCCGGTCAGACCGTGAGTACGTTGGCTGTCTCCTCGGCGGCCTTCTTGTCCCTCTCCTTGGCGTGGGACCAGTAGCGGATGATGTCGCGTACGGAGACGAGCCCGACCGGCTCGCCGCCGTCGAGCACGATGAGATGCCGGAATCCGCCATGGGTCATGGCCTGGGCCGCCTCGTCGAGCGTCCACTCGGGGGCGGCGAAGACGACATCGGTGGTGGTGTGGGCGTTGGCGGTCTCGCTGTCCGGGTCCTGGCCCGCCCCCACGGAGATGAGGATGTCGCGTTCGGTGAGAATGCCGAGTCCGCTGGTGTCGGTGTCGAGGACGACTGCCGCGCCGACCCGACGGGCGGCCATCAACTGGGAGGCCTGGCGGAGTGTGTGGGCGGGGCCGATGGTGAGGACCACCGTGCTCATGGCGTCGCGGACGAGCGTGGGCATGGGCTCAAGCCACCTCCTGTGTGAACCCGCTGCGGGAAGCCCCCGCGCTGGAGAGGCGCCTAGAGAATGAATTCACAAGCGCACAAGCGGGCGGATTCTCATGTTCACACGAGCCCGTGGCCGCAACAAGGGGGCGCGTGCGGTCGGCACTTCGGGTTGGCGTTCCGCGCGCGCTGACTTCTGCTCCCGTGCGCGCGGTCTTCCGCTGCCGCGCGCCCTGCGGCGTCGGCGCCGCTACTGGAGGTAGCTCAGCAGCTCGTCGTGGAGCAGTCCGTTCGACGCGGCGGCGTCCCCGCTGTGCGGTCCTGGTACCCCGTCAAGCCCGGTGAACCGGCCACCGGCCTCCTGCACGATGACCGCGTTGGCGGCCATGTCCCACAGCGACAGCTCCGGCTCCGCGCAGATGTCCACCGAACCCTCGGCGACCATCATGTACGGCCAGAAGTCGCCGTAGCCACGCGTACGCCAGCAGGCGCGCGACAGGTCGAGGAAGCCGTTCAGCTTGCCGCGCTCCTCCCAGCCGCTCAGCGAGGAGTACGCGAAGGAGGCGTCCGACAGCGTGTTCACGCGGGACGCCGAAATGCGGCTGGCCGAGGACAGGTTGCGCCCCGTGTACGCGCCCAGCCCCTCGGCCGCCCACCAGCGGCGCCCCAGCGCCGGGGCGGAGACCATGCCGACGACGGGCCGGTCGCCGCCCTCGCCGCGCTCCATGAGCGCGATGAGTGTGGCCCACACCGGCACCCCGCGCACGTAGTTCTTGGTGCCGTCGATCGGGTCGATGATCCAGCGGCGCGGCCCCGAACCCTCGCTGCCGAACTCCTCGCCCAGCACCGCGTCCCGTGGTCGTGCGCGCCGGAGCGAACTGCGGATCAGTTCTTCGGCCGCCTTGTCGGCCTCGCTGACGGGGGTCATGTCGGGTTTGGTCTCGACCTTCAGGTCGAGCGCCTTGAACCGCTCCATCGTGGTGGAGTCGGCGGCGTCCGCCAGTACCTGTGCGAGCCGCAGGTCATCGTGGTAGTCGGGCATGTTGGCACACTACCGGGGGGAGCTGGGCGATTCGGTGCCTGCTGGGGCTATTGACAGCGTCTGTCGGCGAGTCAATTCTGTGCACACGGCAGCCATGCGAGCTGACCGGGGCCTGGGAGGCACTGATGCCTACAGCGCGTGAAGCTTTGCTGGATGCGGCGTTCACGGCCCTGGACCGCCGTCCATGGCCGGGAGTGCGCATGGTGGACGTGGCGGCTGCCGCCGGCGTCAGCCGTCAGACGCTCTACAACGAGTTCGGCAGCAAGGACGGCCTCGCCCGCGCTCTGGTACGCCGTGAGGCTGACGCCTATCTGCGCGGTGTGGAACGCGCCCTGGTCGCCATCGACGAGGTGGCGGGGCCGGGCGACCGGCTGGCCGCCACCGCCGTGTGGACCGTACAGGCGGCTCGGGGCAACGCGCTGGTACGGGCGGCGCTCACGGGCTGCTGGGGCGACCGGCTGCCGGCTCCCGGGCGGGCGCGAGTGGTGCCGGCCCAGCGGCCGGCTCCTGGCGGCATGGGCGAGAGCCACGCGGCGTGGCATCCGGCCGTCGGCGGTACCAGCGGCGCCGACGCGGACGCGACCGCCGGGGGTGATGAGCCGAAGAGCCCGGAGGTCACGGCGGACAGGGCGGCGACGGCTGCGGAAGGCACCGAGCTCGTGCCGTCGCCCATCGAGCTGCTGCGGCAGGTCAGCGCCCGGACGCTGGCGGTGCTGCGGCGCGACTGGCCGCCGGAGAGCGCGGCCGAGTTGAGCCAGGCGTGTGAGGCGGCGGCGCGGATCGCCGTGTCGTACGTCGTCGCGCCGGGCGGCTCCGAGGAGGTGGCCTCCCTGGTGCGCGGGGTGCTGCCGCCCCTGCCGACCGTGTCGCGGGTCCAGGCCCGCTGAGGCCGGTCCCCTGGCGGCCACCGGCTCCGCCGGGTGCGCTCAGAGCCCGCCCGGCGTCAGTGCGCGCTGCCGGACAGCTGGAGGCCGATCACACCGACGATGACCAGCGTGATCGAGACGATCTTGAGGGTGGAGACCAGGTCGCCCAGGAAGATCATGCCGTACAGGGCGGTCCCCGCGGCGCCGATGCCCGTCCACACCGCGTACGCCGGACCCACGTCGAGCTTCTTCAGCGCGAGGGTCAGCAGGCCGAAGCTGCCGAGGGCGAACACGCAGAAGGCGACGGTCGGCCAGAGCCGGGTGAAACCGTGGGAGAGCTTGAGGCAGACGGCGAAACCGGTCTCCAGGCAACCGGCGACCACGACGAGCAGCCAGGCCATCGAATTTGCCTCCCGCGTTCGGTCTGCGTGCGCTTATGCCTTTACCGTCGGCATCAGCGCCCAAACGTTCTCCGGGAGTGGCCCTGCCAACCCGGCCTAGTCTCCCTCCCGGCGCTCCCGTGTGGCCAGCAGTCTGCGCAGTGAATAGAGCCGATCGGGGTCGGCGTGACCGTCGGCGACCCACTGGTCGAGCGCGCACTCCTCCTCGTCGTGACCGCACCCGCGCGGACAGCTCTCGGTGCCCGCCTCCAGGTCGGGGAAGGCGTGGATGACGCGCGAGGGGTCCACATGGTGCAGCCCGAAGGACCGCACGCCCGGGGTGTCGATGACCCAGCCGGTGGCCCCGGGGAGCGCGAGGGCGAGCGCCGAGGTGGTGGTGTGGCGGCCGCGCCCCGTGACCGCGTTGACGAGCCCGACGGCCCGCTGGCGCTCCGGCACCAGGGCGTTGACCAGGGTCGTCTTGCCGACTCCCGAGTGCCCGACGAAGGCGGTGACATGGCCCGTCAGGTACTCCCTGACGCGCTCGGCGGCGGCGCCGTCGGCCAGTTCCTCACGGTTGGTCACCACATGGGGCACATCGAGGTGTTCGTACGTCGCCAGCACCGCCTTCGCGGGGGCGAGGTCGGACTTGGTCAGCACCAGGATCGGTTCGAGCCCGGCGTCGAAGGCGGCCACCAGGCAGCGGTCGATGAGCCGGGGGCGGGGCTCGGGGTCGGCGAGCGCGGTGACGATCGCCAGCTGGTCGGCGTTGGCGACCACCACCCGCTCGAAGGGGTCGTCGTCATCGGCCGTCCTGCGCAGCACGGACGAGCGGGGCTCGACGCGGACGATGCGGGCGAGGGTGTCCTTCTCGCCCGTGAGGTCGCCGACGACGGCCACGTTGTCGCCGACGACGACGCCCTTGCGGCCCAGCTCGCGGGCCTTCATCGCATGGATGGTCCGGCCGTCGACAAGGCAGGTGATCCGGCCCCTGTCCACGGTGAGCACGAAGCCGCTCTGCGCGTCCTCGTGCTTGGGGCGGATGTTGGTGCGCGGGCGGCTGCCCTTGCGGCCGGGGCGGACGCGTACGTCGTCCTCGTCGGGGTGTTTTCCGTAGCGGCGCATGTCTCGTCGTCAGGCTCTCGGCATCGGGGCGGCCCCGGCCACAGAGCCGAGCATCCCTGTCCACAAGCCGGGGAAGTCGGGGAGTGTCTTGGCGGTGGTGCCGACGTTCTCCACCTGGACGCCGTCCACGGTGAGGCCGAGCACGGCGGCCGCCGTGGCCAGCCGGTGGTCCTCGTAGGTGTGGAAGACGCCACCGTGCAGCGCGCGCGGGCGGACGCGCAGGCCGTCCTCGGTCTCCGTGACATCACCGCCGAGGGCGTTGAGCTCTCTGGCGAGTGCGGCGAGCCGGTCGGTCTCGTGCAGCCGCAGATGGGCGATGCCGCGCAGCACGGACTCGGAGTCGGCCAGCGCGGCGACCGCGGCGATCACCGGGGTCAGCTCGCCCACCTCGTGCAGGTCGACGTCGATGCCGGTGATCCGCCCCGTGCCCGTGAAGGTCAGGCTGCTGCCTTCTGAGGTCGTGATGAACTCGCAGGACCCGCCCATCGCGGTGAAGATGTCGCGGAGCGCGTCGCCTGGCTGCGTGGTGTGCTCGGGCCAGTCGGGGATGGTCACCCGGCCTCCGGTGACGAGGGCGGCGGCGAGGAACGGGGCGGCGTTGGACAGGTCGGGCTCGACGACCAGGTCCCGGCCGAGCAGCGCGCTCGGCGCCACCCGCCACACGTCACGCTCGCCACCGGCCTCCGGGGTGTCCACGGCGGCACCCACGCTGCGCAGCATGTCCACGGTCATCCGGATGTGCGGAAGGGAGGGCAGCTTCGATCCGACATGCCGCACCTCGACGCCCTGGTTGAAGCGTGCCCCGGACAGCAGCAGGGCGCTGACGAACTGGGAGGACGAGGAGGCGTCGATCCGCACCGGGCCGCCGTCCAGCGCGCCGCCGCCGTTCACGGTCAGGGGCAGCGCGCCCCGGCTGTCGTCGTCGATCCGGGCGCCGAGGGCGCGCAGCGCGTCGATCACGCCGTGCAGTGGGCGCTCGTACGAACGGGGGTCGCCGTCGAAGTGGACCGGGCCGTCGGCCAGCGCCGCGACCGGCGGGAGGAAGCGCATGACGGTGCCCGCGTTGCCGACATCGATGGTCGCCGGGCCGTGCAGCCGGGCGGGGATCACCCGCCATGCCTCACCGCCGCCCTCCGCGAGGTCGGGCTGGCCGGGGGAGCCGGGGGCGCCGGCGGTGGCGGAGTTCGAAGGGATGGTCTCCTCGATGCCGACGCCCATGGCGCGCAGCGCGTCGGCCATCAGCAGGGTGTCGCGGGAGCGCAGCGGCCGCCGCAGCCAGCCGGGCTCGGCGGCGAGCGCGGCGAGGACGAGGCCGCGGTTGGTGACGGACTTGGAACCGGGCACGGTGACGGTCGCAGAGACCGCTCCGTGCGCGAGCGGAGCGGGCCAGAGGGCGAGCTGGTCGCCCGGGAAAGTCTCAGTGCCGGTCATGCGCCTTACTTTAGTGGCTCCCCCGGAAGAGCATTCCTGATCAAAAACGGTGAAACCCTCACGTAACACGGCACTGATAGCGGGGACTGGGGCCAGAGTCGTTCACAGGCCGAGAAGCCAGCGGCCGCCGCCGACCAACGAGCACAGTGAAACGGCGTGGAAGAGGAACATCCACATCACGGCCGGTACGTTCGTCAGCCGGGCCAGCTGGTCGGGGTCGGAGTCGTGGGCGTGGCCGTAGCGGCGCTTGCGCTGGAGCTCGAACGGCGGGCGGACGCCGCCGAGCAGCAGGAACCAGATCACCCCGTACGCGAACGCCGCCTGCACCTCCGGCTCCGTCAGCCAGGACACGAGCAGGAAGATCGCGCCCGTGACCACCACGGTCAGCGCCCCGTACGCGTTGCGGATCATCACCAGCATCGCGATGAGCAGCGCGGTCGCGCCCCACAGCAGCGCCGTGATGTGCCCGGCGGCCAGCAGCCACGCGCCGCCGAGGCCCAGCAGCGAGGGCGCGGTGTATCCGGCGGCGGCGGTGAGGATCATGCCGATGCCGGTGGGCTTGCCCCGGGAGACGGTCAGGCCCGAGGTGTCCGAGTGCAGCCGGATGCCGTCCAGGCGGCGCCCGCTGACCAGCGCGACGATCCCATGGCCGCCCTCATGGGCGATGGTGATCGCGTTACGGGCGAGATGCCAGGTCGCGCGGGAGGTCACGGTCGCGAGCGCGACCAGGCCCGTGATGGCCACCAGCCAGAGGGAAGGGTCCGGCTGCGTACCGAAGACGCGGTCCCACAGCTCGGTGGCGCTCGTGCTGTCCATGTGCGGGCGACTCCTTGGTTCCGGTCGGCGCCTGTGGCCGTCATCGACTCCGGCAGGTGCTGAGGCAGTGTGGCACCAATGGGTGACCGGTATGAAAAACGGGGTGGCGGGGGTGCGGGCGGGAACGCCGGAACCGGGGACTGGAGCCAGGGGCCGAGCTGGGCCTGGGCCGGGGCCTGAAGCGAGGTCCGGGCCGGCGCTCGGGCCGGTGCCCCGGCCGGGGCTGGAAGAGGAAGCTCACATTCTCGGTACGGACGGGGCGCCCGCTGAGGCAGCATGGTGGGGCGACGGGAGCGGTCAGAGGGGTTGTAGCGAGATGTGCGGACGGTACGCGGCGAGCCGGAAGCCGGAGGATCTGGTCGGCCTCTTCGACGTGGCGAAGTGGGAGCCGACGGAGGCGCTGGCCCCGGACTGGAACGTGGCGCCGACGAAGGACGTGTACGCCGTCCTCGAACGGCCACTGAAGCAGGCCGTCGACCGCGCCCCGGTGCGCCAGCTGCGGGCGCTGCGCTGGGGGCTCGTGCCCTCCTGGGCGAAGTCGCCCGACGTCGGCGTGAAGATGATCAACGCGCGCGCCGAGACGGTGCACGAGAAGCCCTCCTTCCGGCGCTCCTTCGAGGCGCGGCGCTGCCTGATACCGGCCGACGGCTACTACGAGTGGGTCACCGCCGCCGCTGAGCGCCGGCTGGAGGAGCAGGGACGCAAGAAGCGTCCGCGAAAGCAGCCGTACTTCGTCACCCCGGTGGACGGCTCGGTCATGGCGATGGCCGGTCTCTACGAGTTCTGGCGGGACCGCACGCTGCCCGATGACCACCCGCGGGCGTGGTGGGCGACGTGCACGGTGCTCACGACGGAGGCCGAGACGACGCCGCTGCCGGGCCAGGACGACGGGGGCGACGGCGGCGACGGCGACAGTAGGGGGCCGCGGTCCCTGGCCGAGATCCACCCCCGGATGCCGCTGATGCTCACCAGCGACCGCTGGGACGCCTGGCTGGACCCCGCCCGCACGGACACGGAGTCCCTGCGCGCGCTGCTCGCGCCGCCGCCCGGCGGCCTGGTGCGCGCCTACCCGGTCACGACGGAGGTCAGCAACGTGCGCAACAACGGACCGGAGCTGCTGGAACCGCTGCCCGCGCCGGAGGAGGAGACGCTGTTCTGAAAGGCCGCGGCCTTTGATCGCGCGGGCCGAGGCGATGGAGCACGGTGGCAGGGGGGTAGGGGCGGGGCCGGGCGTCCCGGCTGGCACCCGTGGCGGATGTGACCCCTGCCGTTGCGACCCCTGCCGTGCCACGCGACGGAGGTGCCCCGCGCGAGGCGTCCCACGCGTCAGGATGGGCCCGTGAGTGACGTGAGTGAGAACGCGTGAGTGACGTGAGTGAGAAGAAGCCAGGAACCGGATTCCAGCCCCCGCCCCGGAGCGAGACCGTCCCGACCCCCGCGGGAGACGCCCGCGTCACGTGGCACCGTGCGCCGTCGGCGCGGCTGACGCTGGCGCTGAGCCACGGGGCCGGGGGCGGCATCGAGGCGCGCGATCTGCGGGCGCTGGCCGCCGCCCTGCCGCCCCGCGGGGTCACCGTCGCCCTGGTGGAGCAGCCGTGGCGGGTGGCCGGCAAGAAGCTCGCGCCCGCGCCGAAGACGCTGGACGCAGGGTGGCGGGCGGTGTGGCCGGTACTGGAGGGGCCAGGGCTGCCGGTGGTCGCCGGGGGCCGGAGCGCGGGCGCGCGGGTGGCCTGCCGCACCGGTGGCGAACTGGGGGCCCGCGCCGTGCTCGCCTTGTCCTTCCCGCTGCACCCGCCCGGCAAGCCGGAGAAGTCCCGGGTGGCCGAGCTGACGGGCGCGGGTCTGCCCACGCTCGTCGTCCAGGGCGGCAAGGACCCCTTCGGCCGTCCGGAGGAGTTTCCCGACGGCACGGATGTCGTAGAGGTCCCGGACGCCGATCACGGCTTCGCTGTGCCGAAGAAGGCCGCGCTGACGCAGGACGAGTCGCTCGCCGTGCTCACCGACGCGGTCGCGGGATGGCTGGATCTCATCGGTCACTGAGCGCGGGAATGCGCAACGGGAGACCGCTGTTGTCCGAGTCGTAAGTCCTTATACGTAGCGGCATCAGCACGAGGAGAGGGAGTTCCCCGCATGGGTTCGCTTGCTTGCCCGTCCCGCCCGCAGGCAGCCGACCTGGCGTGGTCGCAGCTGCGGGTCGACCAGTCCACGCTGGCTGGAGCGGCGGGCGGACCGGATCGTCGTCTATTCTCCGATTCAAGCGGGTCCGCATCCGGGCTCGCCACAGTGTTGGAGGAGGTGGGTCCGGTCACTGGGACCGACGCGGGGACCGACGGCACGATGAACGGCTCGGCTGACGTGCGGCAGCAGGACGCCGCCGACCCTGCGAGCCGTGTCGAAAACGAGACCGCCGCGGAGCGGAACGCACGCTTTGAGCGGGATGCCCTGACTTTCCTCGACCAGATGTATTCGGCCGCGCTGCGCATGACGCGCAACCCGGCGGACGCGGAAGATCTGGTGCAGGAGATGTACGCGAAGGCGTACGCCTCTTTCCACCAGTTCCGCGAGGGCACCAACCTCAAGGCGTGGCTGTACCGCATCCTGACCAACACCTTTATCAACTCCTACCGCAAGAAGCAGCGGGAGCCTCAGCGCAGCGCGGCTGAGGAGATCGAGGACTGGCAGCTCGCGCGGGCCGAGTCGCATATGTCGACCGGGCTGCGTTCCGCCGAGTCGCAGGCGCTCGATCACCTGCCGGATTCGGATGTGAAGGCCGCGCTCCAGGCGATCCCCGAGGAATTCCGTATCGCGGTCTATCTCGCGGACGTCGAGGGCTTTGCCTACAAGGAGATCGCGGACATCATGGGTACACCCATCGGTACGGTGATGTCTCGACTGCACCGTGGGCGTCGCCAACTGCGGGGCCTGCTGGAGGACTACGCCCGTGGGCGCGGGCTGGTGCCGGCAGGCGCGGGCGCTGTGCCGAGTGGGGTCTCCCCCGCGAAGTCAGGGGAAGAGTCGCACGATCGGAAAGGCTCGGGCTCATGAGCTGCGGTGACCCGCACGAGACGGACTGCTCAGAGGTCCTCGACCATCTGTACGAGTTCCTCGATCACGAAATGCCCGACGGCGACTGCGCCAAGTTCGAGGTGCATATCGACGAGTGCTCGCCGTGCCTGGAGAAATACGGCTTGGAACAGGCCGTGAAGAAGCTCGTCAAGCGCTGCTGCGGGCACGACGACGTCCCCGCCGACCTTCGGTCGAAGGTCATGGGCCGGATCGAGCTGATCCGCGCCGGGGAGACCGTCCCCGAGCAGCCGGTGCTGGAGACGGGACCCACGGGCGGCGGTAAGGCCGGATCGGCCGGATGCGACGCGGACACCGGCGGCTCGGCCGCCACGGGCTCCGCTCCGGCCGGAGCCCGGGCCGCCGCCGACGCGACGGAGTCCGGCGCGAAGACCGCAGCCCGCGACTGAGCGCCCGCGTGACCCGGCCGGTGTGCCTGTGAGCCGCGGCCGACGCGCCAGCCTGGCGTAGGCCGCACGGCCTGGTCGGCCACAGGCCGCATGAGCCCGGCAGCCGTAGCTCGTGCCCGGCGCGGCTCGGCTCTCGGGCAACCGGCGTGACGGGGAACGCCGTACCGCCGGATGCCCCCGGAACACGCGCGCCGACACCCCGCGCCCCCAGCGCAGACACCCCGCGTCACCGTCTCGCACGGCGCCTGAAGCCCCGGCTCTCAGGCGCCTGCGGCGTCTTCGCGTCATGTGCGATTCACCGCGGGTATGTCTTCCCGTCATCACCCGAAGGTGTGCATATATGGCCTTCGGACGGCCGATTCCACTGGGGCGGACGTTTTTGCCTCCCGGCCGTCCTATTCTCCCCATCTTGACGGCGAAGCCTGTACGGACGGGGAGGAGGGCGCCATGGGGGCACTCCCACGCGGGGCACGGGTCTACATCGTGTGCGCCGTACTGGTCGCAGCCCTGTGCGCCGCCCCCGCCTTCGCCGCCGGTCCGGACGCCGGGCTCGGTTCCGGCCCTGACTCGGGCCCCGGCACCCCTGACGGCACGCTCTGGCCGGCTGTCGCGCTGCTCGCGGTCGTCTACGCGGCGTGCCAGGAGCTGAGTCAACGCGCGGCCCAGGGCGCCGACCGCGCCCCCGTGGGCGGTCCGCCCCCCGAATGGTGCAGCCCCGTGCTCCTCGCCGGGGCTTTCTTGTTGCCACCCGCCGCCGCCGCGCTCGTCGCCGTGCCCGGCGCGCTCATCGGCCGCGTCGAGCAGCGGCCGGTCGCCGCCCGGCGCGTGTGGCACGCCGCGCAGCTCTCCCTCGCCTCGTACGCGGCGGGAGCCGTCTTCACCGCCATGGGCGGCCCGGCGGCGGTCGCCTCGCCCAGCGCTCCCTACGCGCTGCTTCCAGCGACCAGCGCCGCGCTCGTCCTCTGCCTGACCGTCGTCGCCCTCGACTGCGGAGTGCTGATCACGGCCGAAGGCCGCTCGCCGCGCACCGTCTGGCGCGGCCCGCTGCCCCGTTCCTGCGCCCCGCACCTGGTGCACGGACTGGCGGGGCTGATGATGGCGGTGCTGTGGCGCAGCTCGTACGGGCCGCCGGCCGGGCTGCTCGTACTGCTGCCGATCTGCGTCTCCTGCTGGGTCTTCGCCCAGTACCACCGGGAACGCGCCGCCCACCAGGCCACCATCCGCTCCCTGGTGCAGGCGGTCGACCTTAAGGACCGGTACACGCGCGGGCACAGCGAGCGCGTCGGGCGGGCCTCGGCGCTGATCGCCCGCGAGCTGGGGATGGACGGTGACCGGCTGGAGGCGCTGCGCTTCGCCGGTCTTCTGCACGACGTGGGCAAGCTCGGCGTTCCCACCCGGCTGCTCCGCAAGAACGGTCCGCTGACCCCGCAGGAGCGGCGCGTCATCGAACTCCACCCCGAGTACGGGCACGAGATGGTGCGCGGCATCGGCTTCCTGGACGAGGCGCGCGCGGCGATCCTCCACCATCACGAGCGCCTCGACGGCAGCGGCTACCCGTACGGCCTCGCTGGGCGCGAGATCCCCGAGTCGGCCCGGGTCGTCGCGGTCGCCGACGCCTTCGACGCGATGACGTCGACCCGCACGTACCGGCGTGCGCGCCCGGTGCCCGCTGCCGTGGACGAGCTGAAACGCTGCGCGGGGTCGCAGTTCGACGCCCGGATGGTGCGGGCCCTGGCCCGCGCGCTGACCCGGCACGGCTGGCAGTCCACCGCCACCGCCGACCCGGACACCGCCATCCCGGACACCGCCATCCCGGACACCGCCATCCCGGACACCGCCATCCCGGACCTCACCTTGGCGGACCCAACGGACCCTGGGCCCGCCGTTCCGGAGTCAGCTGTTCCGGAGCCCGGTGGGTCAGCGCCCGCCGACCGTGTGCCCGCCGACCGTGTGCCCGCCGAGCGTGTGCCCGCCGAGCGTGTGCCCGCCGAGCCTGTCCCCGTAGGGCGTGACACCGCAGGAAGCGAAGCCGCTGGGCGAGAGGCGGGCCAGTTGGCACCCGGCGCGTCACCGGGGTGGTCCGCGCGGGACGCCGGAGCGGGGGCGCGCGGGCTGGCCGACGCCCCCGGGCCAGCCGGTCCAGCGACCGGCACCGGGGACGACACCCCTGGCGGGGCGCGCGGCGGCGACCCGGCCGTGGACCGTGGCCGGGGCGATCCCACGCCGCACCCGGCGAACGGGACGGGGCCAGGGGACACTCCGTACGGCGGTACGGACGGTGCCGGGCGTGCGGATGTCGGCGTTGCCAGGCGCGCCGACACGGGCGCTGCCACGCGCGGAGACGCAGGCGATGCCGCGCCTCGGGACGTCGGCGATGCCGGGAGCGGGGACCCGGCCGGCGCCGGGTTCGGGGATGTCGGCGGTGCCGCCCTCGGGGACACGGGCAGCGGCACGCACGCAGCCGCGTACGGAGCCGCGTACGACGGAACCGCGTACGACGGCGGTGCTGACAACGACAGTGCTGACAACGGCGGCGGTGCTTACAGCGGCAGTGCCTACGGTGGCGGTGCCTACGGCGGAGCCGACGCGTCAGGCGACGCTCCGGATGTTCCCGGACTGCTCGGTGAGGGGGCGTTCCCCTGTGCCACGCCCCGCCGACCCGCGCCGGGGCCCGGCTGGTCCCCGGCGCGGAGCTGCCCACCGGCCGGGGAGCATGGCTGACGACGCCGCCGCCCCGGCGGGCCCGGGGGACGGTGGCTGCCTGACCGAGGGGCTGAGGAGCCGCAGGGGTGGTGTGGGGGAGAGGGGACGGCGGCACTCCGCCGCCGTGGCCGTATACGGGGCGGTCGGGACGCTCGCCGCGTACGCGCTCGGGTGGACGCTGTGGCACGGCATCACCGCGCCACGGGTGGCCCTCGCGTTCGCCGTGCTGATCACCGTGGGCGAGGCCGCCCGCTGGGGCGCCCCCGCGCGCGGGACAGGCGCCGGACCCGGCGGGCGCGCCGAGACCGCGCTCCTCCCGGCGGCCCGTGCGCCCGGCGCGTCCGGCATGCCGGGAGCGCCCGGAACGCAGGACGCACTCGTCCGCGACCTGACCCCCGACCCGACCCCCGTTCTGACCCCCGACCGAGACCGCGAACACGCCGCGCTCGCCACCGCCGGGTCTCTCGCGTACGCGCTGCTCACCGAGGTCGCCGGGGAGCATGCGGCGCCCGGTGTGGCGCAGAGCGTGGCCATCGTGCTGGCGGCGTCGCTCGCCGGGCTCGTGCTGCCGGTCGCGCTCGGCCATCCGCCCGGCCTCGACCGCCTCGCGCGCCGGGTGCTCACCGTGGCTTTCGCGACCCTGTGCTGCCAACCACTCCACAGCACGGGCCCCTTGGCGCACCTGGACGACGAAGGCCCGGCCTACGTCCTGTACTTACTGCTGCTCCTGCTGCTCACCGCACTGTGTGACGCGATGCTCGCCGCCGTGCTGGCGGCCGGGAACGGCTGGCCGTACGGTCCTTCGCTGCGCGAGGAGTTGAGGGCGCTGCTCGGCATCGGCTCGGCGGTCTGCGCCACCGGGGCGGTCATGGTGCTCTCCGTCGCCGCCGCCGGGCTGTGGACGCTGCCGGTCTTGTGCGTACCGCTGCTGCTCACCCAGTTCTCCTTCCGCCGGTACATGGCCGTCCGGGCCACCTACCGGCAGACCATCGCCTCCCTCGCCCGCGCCCCGGAGATCGCCGGGTACACCCCGCCCGGCCATGCGCGCCGGGTCGCGCGGCTCAGCGGCGCCGTCGGCAGGGAACTCGGCCTGTCGGGCCGGACGCTCACGGTCCTGGAGTGCGCGGCGCTCATGCACGACATCGGACAGTTGTCCCTCGTCGATCCCGTTCCGGCCGGGGCCACCGAGCCGCTGCCCGCCGAGGAGGCGCAACGGATCGCACTGCTCGGCGGCGCCGTCGTGCGGCAGACCGGGGCTCCCACCGAGGTCGCCGTCGTTGTCGAACGCCAGGCCGCCCCGTACCGGGAACAGCCGCTCAGCGCCCGCATCATCCGCGCGGTCAACGCGTATACGGATCTGACGGGTGACGGCGCCGACGGCGATGAGGGCCCCGGCGGGCCGCTGCGCGCCTTGGAACAGCTGCGGCTGGGGGTGGCGCATGACTACGATCCGGCGGTCGTGGCGGCCCTGGCCCGCGTGCTGCGGCGGCATGGCCGGGGCTAACGCGCTGGTGGCCGCCCCTGAGCCGGGCTGAGTGGGGCGCCCGGGGCCGCGTCCCGCGCCGGGTGGAGCCGCCCGTACCGGCGTCGCGGGGTGTTCAGCGGGTACGTGCCTGGCAGCCGTCTGCCTGAACCCATGGGTAATGAGCGGGGCCGAGAATGGGCATGGTTGGATGCGAAGAGAGGGAGTGTCGGGGACCTGGCTAGCGGCAAGGAGGTGTAGTGAGCACCGTTCCCCGACTGAATCTCAGGGGCCGGGCTGAGATGTCCGTGAATGTGTGGCAGGTTGTCGTCAGGGAGGGCGACGCCGCCCGCGAGGGCAATGGCGCCGGTACGACGCAGCAATCGGCAGGCGGGAATCGTGAGGATCTTCGGCAAGGTACGGCACAGGCCATCCGCCTCGTGGCGGCAGGCCACCGACCGTGCGTTCACGCTCATCGGCGATGGCCGGTATGAGGACGCGGGCGCGCTGCTGACCCGTGCCGCCGACCTGGAGCCGTGGCTGTCCGAGTCCTGGTTCAACCTGGCTCTTCTGCACAAGTTCCGGCACGACTGGGAGCAGGCGCGGGCCGCAGGGCTGCGCGCCGTCGCCCTGCTCGACCGGGACTCCGGGGCCCCCGACTGGTGGAACGTCGGCATCGCCGCGACCGCCCTGCAGGACTGGCCGCTGGCCCGCCGGGCCTGGCAGGCATACGGCCTGAAGTCACGCGGCGACCAGGTGGCGGCCGCGGGGACGCCCAGCGCCCCCGTGGACATGGACCTCGGCAGCGCGGCGGTCCGGCTGTCGCCCGAGGGCGAGGCCGAGGTCGTGTGGGGCCGCCGCCTCGATCCGGCCCGGATCGAGGTCCTGAGCATTCCGCTGCCGTCCTCCGGGCGGCGCTGGGGCGAGGTCGTGCTGCACGACGGCGTCCCGCACGGCGAGCGGACCACGGCCGCAGGGCCCTCGTACCCGGTGTTCGACGAGATCGAGCTGTGGGCCCCGTCCCCCGTCCCGACCTGGGTCGTGCTGATCGAGGCGGCCCGCGAGGCCGACCGGGACGCGCTGGAGCGGCTGGCCGCCGACGCGGGCTTCGCCGCCGAGGACTGGTCGTCCTCGGTGCGGCTGCTGTGCCGCTCCTGCTCCGAGAGCCGGATGCCGAGCGACGAGGGCGACGGCGAGCACCTGGACCCGCACGACCACAGCGAGCCGGGCCACCCCGGGCCGCTGGGCCACCGGACGGCGGGTTCCGGATCGTTGTGGGTCCCCGAGCGCGAGTGCGGCATCGCCGCCCCCGCCGGTCTGGTGCGCGGCCTGCTCGACGGGTGGGTGGCGGACAGCCCCGACACCCGCGAATGGCGGGACCTCGAAGAAGTCTGCTGACCCGCCCCCGGCGGGCAGCCGCCGGGATACGCCCCCGGCGCCGCCCACTGATCATGGCCGGACGGAGGATGCGGCAGCGCGGACCGGGCGGAGCGCCGATACCCGTACCCTGTAGGGCGACGAAGCAGGGTTTTCAGGAAGGCGTACGGCGGACCATGGCGCAGCAAGAGACCGACCAGCAGGTGAACGACGGGTCCCCCCTGACCGAGGACGGGTTCGTCATCGACACGCAGGACTGCGAGGAGCGCGAGCTGGCCCACCGCGAGCGCGGCACCGCTCGCCCGATCACCGTCGTGGGCAACCCGGTACTCCACAAGGAGTGCCGGAACGTGACGGAGTTCGACGACAAGCTCGGCGCGCTCATCGACGACATGTTCGCCAGCCAGCGGGCGGCCGAGGGCGTGGGCCTGGCCGCCAACCAGATCGGCGTGGACCTGAAGGTCTTCGTGTACGACTGCCTGGACGACGAGGGCGTACGGCACGTCGGCGTGGTCTGCAACCCGGTCCTGGTGGACCTGCCCGCCGACCGCCGCAACCTGGACGACTCCAACGAGGGCTGCCTCTCCGTCCCCACCGCGTACGCCGCGCTGCCCCGCACCGACTACGCCGAAGTACACGGCCAGGACGCGCAGGGCAACCCGATCAAGGTCAGGGGCACCGGCTACTTCGCCCGCTGCCTCCAGCACGAGACCGACCACCTCTACGGCTACCTCTACATCGACCGCCTCTCCAAGCGGGACCGCAAGGACGCCCTGCGCCAGATGGAGGAGGGCACCCCCCGCTACGAAACGGTGCCCAACGCCTGACGTCTCGCCGACGGCTTTCGCGGGCCGCGCTCTGACCTCGCCGGTCAGGGGGCGGCCCGTTCGCCGTCTCTGATCAGGGCCCCGCCAGCCGCTCCGCTCCGAGCTGGAACCAGATGGCCTTCCCCGGTCCCGGCCCATGGCGGCACACGCCCCACTCGGCGGCCCACGCCCCGATCAGAAACAGGCCACGGCCGTGCTCGTCGTCGGCGCCGAAGGCGTGCCGCACCGGAGCGCCGGGCGCGTCGTCACAGACGAGAACGCGAAGCGAGCCCTTCGCGCTCCACTCGGCGTAGAGGGTGACAGGAGACGAACAGCCGCTCTTTCGGCAAGCGTTGACCGCGTTCGTGACCGCCTCCGAGGTCAACAGCAAGGCGGCGTCGAGCAGTTCGCTCCGGTCGGCTGACGCCAGCGCGGTCCGTACGGCTTCGCGGGCTGTATGGACCCACCCGGGACCGGGTGGGAAGACGAGGGAGAAGTCCGGGCGCGGATTCGCCTCCGCTGTCGCGGTGATGGGACACATGACGTGACTCCTTCGGTCACCGGGGGCCCTTCCCTGCGGAATGCGGTGGCTCTGCCGCGAGTTCGCTGACGCTCGGTCAACTGGGCATGGCTGCGGTGCGCTTCCGGCTTGCGTCGCCGGGTTGGGCGGTTCGTTTCGACGGTAGGGAGTCGAGTTGCGAATATGCAACTCGATCGGAGGAATTACTCCCCACGGGTGGATTCGGTGCGCCAGCGGCAGGCAGACTGCTGCCGAACCGCGAGGAGGACGACATGGGGCTACGGACCAACGCGACGCAACGGCAACGACGTTTGGGAATTGAGCTGCGGAAGCTACGCGAATCGCGCGGCTTCACGCTCTATGAGGCTGCTGGCTTCGCCGGACTCGGCCCGCCGCACCTGGGCCACGTCGAAGCGGCTCGAACGGCCATTCCCGAGGCCAAGCTACGCGCCTTGGCTGCCGGATGTGGTTGCAAGGATGAAGCTTTGGTCGATGCTCTGGTGGCCATGGGGGCGTCCACGGGCAAGGGGTGGTGGTCGGAGTACCGGAAGGTCATTCCTGTTGAGGCTCTTGATTTGGCGGAGTTGGAGAGCTCCGTCGTGGGCTACAAGTCCTTCCAATGGGTTCACGTGCCCGGTCTGCTCCAGACGCCGGAGTACATGCGGGCTCTGTTCAGCAGCGGAGAGCGGGAGGCGGCGCCCGAGACGGTGGACACGTACGTCGAGTTCCGGCAGAGGCGACAGCACATTCTGACGGGAGAATCCCCACCGGCCTTCCACGCGGTCATCCATGAGGCCGCACTTCACATGCAGTTCGTGGGTGTCGAGGTCATGCGGCGACAGATCGAACACCTTGCTGAGATGGCGCGTCTACCGCATGTACGTATTCAGATCCTGCCGTTCGAGGCACACGCCTACCCGGCTCACTTCGGCACGCCCTTCGTCCTCTTCGAGGCCGTCGTACGCGAGCTGAACACGGTCTACGTGGAGCACCCCGTCTCGTCGCCGTTCGCCAGCGACCAGTCTCAGCTCGCCCAGTTCTCGGAGGCTTTCGACCTCCTGAGCAAGGTGGCCTTGGAGCCGATTGACCTCGGAGACGAACCCGAGTTCCATGTGCGGAAGGATTCCCTTGGACTCATTCAGCACCTGCTGTACGCCTTGTGAAAGGGACGTGATGTCAGAGCTCCGGTGGCGGAAGTCAAGCTTCAGCGGAAGCAGTGGCGGCGGCGAATGCGTCGAGGTGGCGCTCGGCTGCGACGGCCTGATTCACATACGTGAGAGTGACGCGCCGGACGCCGTCGTTGTCGTGCCCCGTACCGCTCTCGGGTCTCTTCTGCGGCGTATCAAGGCCGAAAGCTGAACCTTAGGACGCTCCTTGGAGGAATCTGTATGCCAGGTTCCAGGTGGCGGAAGTCAAGCTTCAGCGGAAGCGGGCAAGACGACTGCGTAGAGGTGGCCGCTGGTCCCGACGGACTAATCCGTATCCGGGAGAGTGCCGCCCCTGACGCCGTCGTCGTCGTGCCCCGGGCGGCCCTGCGCGTCTTCCTCAAGGCGATCAAGGCTGGAGGGTGACCGGTTTCCCACCACCGCCCACAAAGCTGGGCGGCCGCCCCCGGTAACCACCGGGGCCGACCGCCCAGCCAGCGAAGACGAGAACCAGGGACGGCCTAGAACTCGTCGTCGAACGACACCGAGCCCTCGACCGCCACCTGGTACGCGGAGGCGCGGCGCTCGAAGAAGTTCGTCAGTTCCTGGACGTTCTGGAGTTCCATGAAGGAGAACGGGTTCTCCGAGCCGTACCTGGCCGGCATGCCCAGGCGGCGCAGGCGCTGGTCGGCGACGCACTGGAGGTACTCGCGCATGGACTCGGTGTTCATGCCGGGCAGGCCCTCGCCGCACAGGTCGCGGGCGAACTGGAGCTCGGCCTCGACGGCTTCCTCCAGCATCGCGGTGACCTCGCGGGCCATCTCGTCGTCGAAGAGGTCGGGCTCCTCCTGGCGGACCGTGTCGACCACCGAGAACGCGAACTCCATGTGCATGGACTCGTCGCGGAAGACCCAGTTGGTGCCGGTCGCCAGGCCGTGCAGCAGGCCGCGCGAGCGGAACCAGTACACGTAGGCGAAGGCGCCGTAGAAGAACAGGCCCTCGATGCAGGCGGCGAAGCAGATCAGGTTGAGCAGGAAGCGGCGCCGGTCGGAACGCGTCTGGAGTGAGTCCAGCTTCTCGACCTCGTTGATCCACTTGAAGCAGAACTGCGCCTTCTCACGGATGGAGGGAATGTTCTCCACCGCGTCGAAGGCCGCCACCCGGTCCTCCGGGTCGGGGAGGTAGGTGTCGAGCAGCGTCAGATAGAACTGGACGTGCACGGCCTCCTCGAAGAGCTGCCGCGACAGGTACAGCCGCGCCTCGGGCGAGTTGATGTGCTTGTAGAGGGTGAGGACCAGGTTGTTCGCGACGATCGAGTCGCCCGTCGCGAAGAACGCGACCAGTCGGCCGATCATGTGCTGCTCACCGGCGGAGAGCTTGGCCAGGTCGGTCACGTCGGAGTGGAGATCGACCTCCTCCACGGTCCACGTGTTCTTGATCGCGTCGCGGTAGCGGTCGTAGAACTCCGGGTACCGCATGGGGCGCAGCGTCAGTTCGAAGCCCGGGTCGAGAAGGTTCTTGGACTGGGTCGGGGCCGTCACTGGCATGCCTCGCAGGATTCGGGGTTTTCAAGGGAGCAGGCGATGGCGTCGTCATCGGGCGCCATCTGCGCCGGTACGGGAACGGGAGCGGCGGCCTCCGTGCCCCGTGCCGACTGGGCGATGCGCGTCGCCGGGCGTGAGCGCAGGTAGTACGTCGTCTTGATGCCGCGCTTCCAGGCGTACGCGTACATCGAGCTGAGCTTGCCGATGGTGGGCGACGCCAGGAAGAGGTTGAGCGACTGGCTCTGGTCGAGGTACGGGGTGCGGTCGGCGGCCATGTCGATCAGGGCGCGCTGGGGGATCTCCCAGGCGGTCCGGTACAGGTCGCGGACCTCCTTCGGCACCCAGGTGAAGTCCTGGATCGAGCCGTTGGCCTCGCGCAGCGCCTCACGGGTCTGCGCGTCCCACACGCCGAGCTTCTTCAGCTCCTCCACCAGGTACGCGTTGACCTGGAGGAATTCACCGCTCAGCGTCTCGCGCTTGAAGAGGTTGGAGACCTGCGGCTCGATGCACTCGTACACACCGGCGATGGAGGCGATGGTCGCCGTCGGAGCGATGGCCAGCAGGAGGGAGTTGCGCATGCCGGTCTTCGCGATGCGGGCGCGCAGCGCGTCCCAGCGCTCGGCCCACCGCGGCTCGGCGCTCGGGTAGTGGTCCGGGTGCAGCACGCCGCGCGCGGTGCGGGTCGCCGACCAGGCCGGGTGGGGGCCGTGCCGTTCGGCGAGGGTGGCGGACGCCTCGTACGCGGCGAGCATGATGCGCTCGGAGATCCGCGTGGACAGCGCCTTCGCCTCGGGCGAGTCGAAGGGGAGCCGCAGCCGGAAGAAGACGTCCTGGAGGCCCATCAGGCCCAGGCCGACCGGGCGCCAGCGGGCGTTGGAGGTGCCCGCCTGCTCGGTCGGGTAGAAGTTGATGTCCACGACGCGGTCGAGGAAGGTGACGGCGGTACGGACCGTCGCGTCAAGCCGCTCCCAGTCCATCGCGCCGTCGTCGCCGAGGTGCGCCGCCAGGTTGACCGAGCCGAGGTTGCAGACGGCGGTCTCGCCGTCGTCGGTGACCTCAAGGATCTCGGTGCACAGGTTCGAGGAGTGGACGACCTTGCCGGGCTCGGCGGTCTGGTTCGCGGTGCGGTTGGCGGCGTCCTTGAAGGTCATCCAGCCGTTGCCGGTCTGCGCGAGGGTACGCATCATCCGCGCGTACAGCGTCCGCGCCGGGATGGTCTTGATGGCGCGGCCGTCGGCCTCGGCGGCGCGGTAGGCGGCGTCGAACTCGTCGCCCCACAGGTCCACCAGCTCGGGCGTGTCGACGGGGGAGAACAGCGACCAGTCGGCGTCCGCCTCGACGCGGCGCATGAACTCGTCCGGAATCCAGTGCGCGAGGTTGAGGTTGTGCGTGCGGCGGGCCTCCTCGCCGGTGTTGTCCCGCAGCTCCAGGAACTCCTCGATGTCCGCGTGCCAGGTCTCCAGGTAGACGCAGGCGGCGCCCTTGCGGCGGCCGCCCTGGTTGACGGCGGCGACGGAGGCGTCAAGGGTGCGCAGGAATGGCACGATGCCGTTGGAGTGACCGTTGGTGCCGCGGATGAGCGAACCACGGGCGCGGATGCGCGAGTACGAGAGGCCGATGCCGCCCGCGTGCTTCGACAGCCGTGCGACCTGGTGGTAGCGGTCGTAGATCGAGTCCAGCTCGTCCAGCGGGGAGTCCAGCAGGTAGCAGGACGACATCTGGGGGTGCCGGGTGCCGGAGTTGAACAGCGTGGGGGAGCTGGGCAGGTACGACAGTGAGCTGGTGAGCCGGTACAGCTCCTCGACGTCGGCCAGGGCCTGCTCGGTCAGGTCCTCGGCCAGCCCGCAGGCGACGCGCAGCAGGAAGTGCTGCGGGGTCTCGATGACCTGCCGGGTGATCGGGTGGCGCAGCAGGTAGCGACTGTGCAGGGTGCGCAGCCCGAAGTAGCCGAAGCGGTCGTCGGCGCCGTCGGCGACCGTCTTGTCGAGCAGCGTGTCCAGCCGCGCCTCATGGGCCCGTACGAAGGCAGCCGTCTCATCGGCGATCAGACCTTCCCGGTGCCCCGTCTCGACGGAGGAGGAGAATGAGACGGCGCCCTGCCCGGCGGCCTCATCGGCGATCGCGCGCGTCAGCAGCCGAGCGGCGAGCCGCGAGTACTGCGGCTCCTCGGAGATCAGTCCGGCCGCCGCCTCGGTGGCGAGCGACCGCAACTCCGCCTCGTCGGAACCGGCGTGCCGGCCGCGCAGCGCCGCGGCGGCGACCTTCCCGGGGTCGGTGGCGGGCAGATCGGCGGTGAGGTCGGTCAGGACGCGCAGCAACGCGGTCCCGGCCCCTTCGGCCGCTGACTCTGAGACGGACTGGCGTGAAACCGGGTCCGCTGGCGCGATGGTCACGTGTGGCTCTCCCTCGCTCGGCAAGGGGCCAGGCGGGACGGAGCGACGGGCGCGTACGGGCGTGTCTCAGCCCTCGGCAGGGCACGCCTCGCAGCGTCCATCGGCCCAACCCGCGAGGCCCAGACGTATGTGACGCCCAGTGCCGGGTAACGTGTCCCGGTCGTGGGCGTACCGTCGGCAGGTCCTCGGACTCACGGTGCGCAAAACAGCACACATACACCGTTGCGGGACAGTTCCGGATTTGCACCGGATTCCCCTGCGGCGACAGCGAGCACGAGCATACATCTTGTGTCGGCCGCCGCGCCCACCCCCACATGTTGTGTCGTACCGTCAGCTTCCCCGTACGGATGTGCTAATGGGACGACTCGCGCCGGTGCCCGCCGGGCCCGTATTCAGGGGCTGGGGCGGCCCTGACGCACCCGGTCTGTTTGGTGGTCTGCCACAACGCCGGGCGTGTCGGCCCGGCCCGAGAGGGCGGGAGGGGCAGCCGGTGACGCGGCCGCGACGGCCGGGGCCCCTCCGCTATCGTCGTGATGACGTCCCCTGCTCCGTCCGGACAGCAGAAGGAGCTCCATGACCGCGCTCGCCGACCGGCCGCACATGCTCACCGAGCACTTCGAGGAGGCCGCCCGGATACTCGCCCGCTCGGAGGAGAGCGCGCGGCTGGAGTTCATCGACGGGAAGCTCAGGAGCAAGCCCATGCCGGACGGGGATCACGGACGGATCATCGAGTGGCTGACCCGTGTCTGTATGCAGGCACGCCCCGAGCTGTGGCTCTACCCGGATCAGGGCCTGAAGGCGCAGGCGTACCGGAAGGGCAGGGCCCGGCCGGGTGGCACGCTCGCTCCCAGTGGCGCTTTCGTCGGCCAGGGGGAGTGGGCCGATCCGGCCTCGGTCCTGATGGCCGTCGAGATCACCTCGTACGACTCGGACACCGACCAGCGCGACCGGGTGGAGAAGCCTCGCGCCTATGCGGAGACCGGCATTCCGCTGTATCTGCTGATCGACCGTGACACCTGCGAGGTGACGGTCTTCAGCGAGCCCGACGGCGCGCGGTACGAGAGCGTACGCATCGTGCCCTTCGGCAAGGTGGTCGATCTGCCGGAGCCGGTGGGCATCAGCCTGGACACCGAGCCGCTGAAGAACTGGGTGCACTGATGACGAGGCAGTGGGTGGCCCGCTTCCACGCGGCGTGAGCCGCTGGCGGGAGGCCCCCGGACGCGCCGCCGCCCCTCCCGGTCCCCGTGGGGCGGAAGGGGCGGCGGCGTCGTGTCAGCCGGCTGCTCAGTGGCCGGCGGGGGCGCCCACCGTGGCCGGGGGCAGCTCCCTCTCGACGCCGGGGTCGCCCGCGTCGGCCGTGTAGTCGCCGGGCTTGGTCTCGTCCACGCCTTCGGGCGCGTTCATGGCCCGCAGCACGAAGGTCATGACGACCGTGACGACGACGTTGAGCACGAACGCGGTGAGCCCGATGTAGCCGATCTCCCCGATGCCGGGGATCTCCTTCTGGCTGCCGCCGAAGTGCTTCTGGCTCGGGCTGGCCACGCCGTACGCCGCCAGCGTGCCGTACAGCATGCCGACCGCCCACCCGGCGAGCAGCGCCCAGCGGTGGAACCAGCGGGTGAACAGGCCGCCCACCAGCGACGGCATGGTCTGGAGAATCCAGATGCCGCCCAGCAGCTGGAAGTTGATCGCCACGGTCTTGTCCATGGTGAGGACGAAGGCCAGCGCGCCGACCTTCACCAGCAGGGACACCATCTTGGAGACCTTCGTCTCCTGCGCGGGCGTCGCGTCCGGTTTGATGAAGTCCTTGTAGATATTGCGGGTGAACAAATTCGCCGCGGCGATGGACATGATGGCCGCCGGGACCAGCGCGCCGATTCCGATGGCGGCGAAGGCGACCCCCGCGAACCAGTCCGGGAACATGTTCTCGAACAGCTGCGGGATCGCCAGCTGGCCGTTCTCCACCTTCACACCGGCGGCGATCGCCATGAAACCGAGCAGCGCCAGCAGCCCCAGCATCAGCGAATACAGCGGCAGAATCGTGGTGTTGCGGCGGATCACCTCGCGGCTGCGGCTGGAGAGCGTCGCGGTGATGGAATGGGGATACATGAACAGCGCGAGCGCCGAGCCCAGGGCGAGCGTCGCGTACGCCCACTGACTGTTGTCGCCGCTCACCAGCTCGCCGCGGGGCTTTCCGGTGGCCTCATCGGGTGTGGAGAACGCCGCGCCCGCCTTCGCGAAGACGTCGTCGAAGCCACCCAGTTTGATCGGGATGTAGATGATCGCCACGAGGATGACGAGGTAGATCAGACCGTCCTTGACGAAGGCGATCAGCGCGGGCGCGCGCAGCCCGGAGGAATAGGTGTACGCGGCGAGCACGCCGAAGGCGATCAGCAGCGGCAGGTCCTTGATGAACCAGTTGGTGTCCTCGCCACCGCCGACGCCCATGACGTCGAGAACCGCCTGGATGCCGACCAGTTGCAGCGCGATATACGGCATCGTCGCCAGGATGCCGGTGAGGGCGACCGCCAGTGACAGGCCCTTCGAGCCGAACCGGCCGCGGACGAAGTCCGAGGTCGTGACGTAGCCGTGCTTGTGCGACACCGACCACAGCCGGGGCAGGAAGGTGAAGATGAGCGGGTAGACCAGAATGGTATACGGCACCGCGAAGAAGCCGGAGGCGCCCATCGCGTAGATGGCCGCGGGCACTGCGACGAAGGTATACGCCGTGTACAGGTCGCCGCCCAGCAGGAACCAGGTGACCCAGGTGCCGAAACTGCGCCCGCCCAGGCCCCATTCGTCGAGGCTTTCGGCCTGCTCGGCCTTGCGCCAGCGTGCGGCGAGGAAACCCATGACCGTGACGGCCAGGAAGAAGAAGATGAAGACGGCGAGTGCGACGCCGTTCACTCCGTCATTCACCGCGACCCACCCGCTTCCGCCTTGCGGGCCCGCTGCTCACGGCGGATCAGGACGAAGGCGACCATCGTAAGACCGGCCGAGATGAACACCCAGAGCATCTGGTACCAGTAGAAGAACGGAATGCCGATCAGCGTGGGATCGACCTTCGCGTACGAATCGACCCACAGCATGGCGATAAACGGCGCTATCAGGCACAGGCCGACCACGACGCGCGAGGGCGTGACGACCGGTCTCCTGCTCTGCGCCGCGGATGGTTCTGACACGACCGTGGCTCCGTTCCCTAGAGATCACCCGCAGAATCAGTTGAAGAGATCAACTGTGTAACGCGCACGAAATCTAAGTCAGGGACGGCGCGGCCGTCACTACCTGTCCGCATATCGGTACGGCAGAGAAGGCAGCCGGACGCCCCCGCGAAAGCCCAGGTGGCAGGCGGTGCGGGGGCGCTCGGTCAGCAGCAGCGGAAGTCGCCGCGGGGGTCCGCCTCCCGGTCGTCCATCCGCTTGCGTTCGAACTCCCGGCGGCTCGGCGGCACTTCGCCGGGATGCTGCCGCCGGAAGTGCTCGACGTAGCGCTCGTACGCGCCCTCGCCGGTCAGCTCGCGGACGTACCAGCGCGCCCAGCGCACCCAGCGCGTCCCGTATCCCCAGCGGGGCCGGGGTGCCCGGGCCTCCGGCCGCCGGGCCGTGCGCGTCATCATGCCGACCGTCCCCCCTGGCCCGCCTTCGCGTCGTCACCCGGCTGCCCGTCCGCCACCGCGGCCAGCTCCGCCTTCTCCTCCCGGGTCGCGATGAGCCCGGCCGGGGCGGTCAGCTTCGACTCCACGTACGGCGCCTCGTGCAGCCGTGTCGACGCCGGGTCGCGGATGGCCTTCACGCAGGTGCGCAGGGCGTCGGCGACCACGATGATCACCAGGACGGCGAGCAGCGCCGTGAGGACGCCGTCGACCGTGGAGTTGGTGACGACGGTGTGCATGTCGTCCATGTTCTTCGCGGGCGGCAGGACCTTCCCGGCGTCGATGCCGTCCTGGTAGACGTCGCGCTGGCTGAAGAAGCCGACGCGCGGGTCGTCCGAGAAGACCTTCTGCCAGCTGGCGGTCAGCGTCACCACGGCGTCCCAGACCAGCGGGACCGCCGTCACCCACGCCCACTTCAGGCGGCCCGACTTCACCAGCAGCGTGGTGCACACCGCCAGCGCGACGGCGGCCAGCAGCTGGTTGGCGATGCCGAAGACCGGGAAGAGCTGGTTGACGCCGCCGAGCGGATCGTGGACGCCCACCCACAGGAAGTACCCCCAGAGCGCGACCACGATGGCGCTGGCGATCCACACACCGGGCTTCCAGCTCACGTCGCGGAACGGCCGGTAGATGTTGCCGAGCATGTCCTGGAGCATGAACCGGCCGACGCGGGTGCCCGCGTCCAGTGCGGTGAGGATGAACAGCGCCTCGAACATGATCGCGAAGTGGTACCAGAACGCCTTCATCCCCGACCCGCCGACGACGTCGGAGAAGATCTCCGAAACGCCCACGGCCAGCGTCGGCGCGCCGCCCGTACGGGAGAGCAGCGATTCCTCCTCCACGGCCTTCGCCGCCGCGGCCAGCTGCTCGGGGGTGATGGTGTACCCGAGCCCGGCGACCGCGTCCGAAGCGGACTGCACGGTGTCGCCGATCACTCCGGCGGGAGCGTTCATCGCGAAGTACAGGCCGGGGTCGATGATGGACGCCGCCACCATCGCCATCACCGCCACGAACGACTCCATCAGCATGGCGCCGTAGCCGATCATCCGGACCTGTGTCTCCTTCTCGATCATCTTCGGCGTGGTGCCCGAGGAGATGAGGGAGTGGAAGCCGGACAGCGCGCCGCAGGCGATGGTGATGAAGACGAAGGGGAAGAGCGAACCGGCGAAGACGGGGCCGTCGCCGCGCGCCGCGAAGTCCGTGACGGCGTCCATCCTCAGGTTCGGCAGGGTGAAGATGACACCGACGGCGAGCAGCCCGATGGTCCCGATCTTCATGAAGGTCGAGAGGTAGTCGCGGGGGGCCAGCAGCATCCACACCGGCAGTACGGAGGCGATGAACCCGTAGCCGACCAGCCAGAGCACCAGCGTGCTGTGGTCCAGGGTGAAGGCGCTCGCCCAGGAGGACTCGGCGACCCAGTTGCCGCCGACGATGGCGAGCAGCAGCAGCGCGACGCCGATCACCGAGACCTCGGTGACCCTGCCGGGGCGCAGCACCCGCAGATAGAAGCCCATGCCGAGCGCGATGGGCACGGTCATCGCGATGGAGAAGGCACCCCAGGGCGACTCGGCCAGCGCGTTGACGACGATCAGCGCCAGCACCGCCAGCAGAATGATCATGATGATGAACACGGAGAGCAGCGCGGCGGCGCCGCCGATCGGGCCGATCTCCTCACGCGCCATCTGCCCCAGGGACTTGCCGTCCCTGCGGGTGGAGAAGAACAGCGTCACCATGTCCTGCACGGCTCCGGCGAAGATGACGCCGACGATGATCCAGATGGTGCCGGGCAGGTAGCCCATCTGCGCGGCGAGCACAGGCCCGACGAGCGGTCCCGCCCCGGCGATGGCGGCGAAGTGGTGGCCGAGCAGCACCCGGCGGTCGGTCGGGTGGAAGTCCAGGCCGTTGTTGAGCCGTTCGGCCGGGGTGGCCCGTGTCTTGTCCGCCCGCAGCACCTTCGTGATGATGAAGCGGGAGTAGAAGCGGTAGGCGATGGCGTACGTGCCGAGGGCGGCGGCCACCATCCATGCGGCCGACACCTCCTCGCCCCGGGAGAGCGCGAGCATGGCCCAGCCGGTCGCGCCGATGAGCGCGACGGCGGTCCAGATGACGATCGTCCGCGGCCGGAGGGGCCGCGCTATGAGCGTGCGTACCACTGTTGCCCCCGTCAGTTTCCGTACCGGACCGCACCGCGTGCGGCGTGGCGGCCCGGGCCGGGGCGCCACGCCGTTCGGCCCGGCTGCCCGGCGGGCCGCCATGCTCTCCCGGCGGTTCGCCCGGCTCTCCCGGCGGCTCGCTCGGACCGGCTGATGGCGCCGCCGGTCCCTTCCGCGGACCCGTCCGACCAGCCTCCATGCGTGGTCTGGACCAATTGTCCGACGGCTCGTACGATCACCTGCATCTGGCTCAACTCCGCTTCCCCACACCTGCGACGGGACCTGAACGTGCTCGACATCGTGGTGGTACTGCGGGCAGAGGACGTCGCTCTCGACTTCCTCTCCGTCCTCGACCGGAACGCAGAGACCCATATCGTCCTCGCCGACACCGGAACATCCTTCCCTCTAGCCCCAGACGCCACGCTCACGTCCCGCCTTGCCGCGCTGGCGCGGCATGTCCGCGCTCCGGAGCCCGCCGCTGAGTTCTCCGCGTCCGCACCGGTACCCGCCGGACGGCTGGCGGAAATCGTCGCGCGCGCCATGGCTGGAAGGGAAGCCTCCGTGTGGACCCACTCTCCGGCCGATGACCGGCGCGGCCGCGCCCGCCTCGGCCTCGACGTGGCCGGGTCCGTCGGCGGGCTACCGGTGTGGCACGCGGTGGGCGACAGCCCCTACCTGGAGTTCGTCACGGAACTCGACCAGCCCCTCACGCCCGGCCAGGTGGGCGCCAAGCTCGGCTTCGTCAACCGGAACTGCGCCGCGCTGCTGACCACGGCCGGGCCCGGCGCGGTGGCTTCCGGAGCGTCAGCCCCCGGCACACCGGCCCCGGACGCCCCGGCCCCGGACGCCCCGGCCCCGGACGCCCCGGCCTCCGACGCCCTGGCCCCCAGCGCACCGGCCCCCGGCCCGGAGTACGCCATCGACACCGGGCGGGTCCCCGCCACCGAACGGTTCTTCCGCCCCGCCCCTGGTGAAAGCGCCGCGCTCTACGCGCTGCTGGCCAGCATGGGGGACGAGGCGGCGTCCGTCCCCGACCCGTGGGAGTTCGGTTCTTCCGCGTACGAGGCGGAGCGGCTGGACGCGACGACCGCGTGGATCGCCCGCTGGCGCGCCCCGGGCGGCGGGCCGCTGGTCGAAGCCGGGGCATGCGAGGGGGCGCTCACCCGCAGGCTGACGGAGAAGGGTTTCTCCGTGATCGCCACCGAGCCCAACCCGGTCTTCCGGCGCCGTCTGCGGGAAGGCGTCGGCGCGTCCGTACGCGACATACGGGCGGCCGGGCTCGCTGAGCTGGCGGCCGGAGAGCCGTGGCCGGACGCCGCGTATCTGCTGATCGAGATGCTCTACTACGGGCAGGACTTCCACCTGCTTGACCGGCTTCCGGGCGACCGGCTGTTCATCGCGCTGGAACCCGAGGCGTTCGACGTGCGGCTACGGCCCTGGCTGGCCACCACCGGCTGGCAGGCCGAGGAGGAACGCGAACTGGTGGGCGCCCGGCTGGAAACGGTCTGCGGAGGCCGCGCGTATCTGCGCAAGCGCGGCAGCCGGGGCGTGACCCTGCGGCGGCCCGAAGGCGGACCATGGGCCGAGAGGGGCGCCGCGAGCGGTGCCCCACGGGCCGCAGGCGCGCGGGATGCCGGGCGGCGCGAGGGCGGGACGGGGGAGCGCCGGTCATGATCTGCGTCGGCCTTGGACGGCACTGTGAGAGTACGTATCAGATCCGCCGCGTCACCGGTCAGCGGCGGGCCCACTTCTTCGACTGGCTCGACCTCGACTGCGGCGCCGTCACCCGGGCCCTGACCGGCGGCCTGGACGAGGTGCTTGCCCTTCCCGGGGACCTGGTGCCCGACGACGGCGGGGACTGCGTGCTGGACCGGTACACGGGCATCCGCTTCTATCACGACTTTCTGCCCACGGCCCCGGGCGAGCCGCTGACCTCCACCGATATCGCGCGGCAACACGCGCGCGTACGGCGTAAATTCCGGTATCTCGCCGAGCGCTGGCGGCACACCACACGCACGGCCGACGCCATCCGCTACCTCCACCACGACGCCCTCGACGAGGCCACCTCCGCCGATGTCCGCCGCCTGCACACGGCCCTCGCGGCCGGTCGCGCTGGCCGCCCCTTCGAGCTGCTGTGGGTCCGCCGCACTCCGCCACCGGGAGCGGGCGGGGGGCTGCCCCCGGGCGTCCGCTGGGCACTGACCACGCCGGTGCCAGGGCGCTGGCAGGGCGACGACGCCAGCTGGGACGCGCTGCTCGCCGGCCCCGCACGTACGCTCATCTGCGAGGGGACGACGCGCTCATGACGGACGCGCCGGAACCGGGCCCGGCACCGGCGGGGGCGGGCCGGGGCCGCTGCGGCGGCGGTGGCTCACGGCTCGGCCGCCGCCGCACGGCCCGGGCCTGGCCGTCCGCCGGAGCCCGGGGCGCGGCCGGGCCCGGGCCGTGACCCGGGCTCAGCCGTTCGGCCGCCGCAGCCGGGCGACGAACTTGTAGCGGTCGCCCCGGTAGACGGAGCGGACCCACTCCACCGGCTCGCCGCTCGCGTCCAGCGAGTGGCGGGAGAGCATCAGCATCGGCAGGCCGACGTCCGTGCCCAGCAGGCCGGCCTCGCGCGGCGTGGCCAGGGACGTCTCGATCGTCTCCTCGGCCTCGGCGAGGTGGACGTCGTACACCTCGGCCAGCGCCGTGTAGAGCGAGGCGTACTTCACCAGGCTGCGGCGCAGCGCGGGGAAGCGCTTCGCCGACAGGTGGGTGGTCTCGATGGCCATCGGTTCGCCGCTGGCGAGCCGCAGCCGCTCGATGCGCAGCACCCGGCCGCCGGTCACGATGTCCAGCAGCCCGGCGAGCCGGTCGTCGGCCGTGACGTAGCCGATGTCGAGCAGCTGGGAGGTGGGTTCGAGGCCCTGGGCCTTCATGTCCTCCGTGTACGAGGTGAGTTGCAGGGCCTGTGAGACCTTGGGCTTGGCGACAAAGGTGCCCTTGCCCTGGATGCGTTCCAGGCGCCCCTCGACGACCAGTTCCTGGAGGGCCTGGCGCACGGTCGTGCGTGACGTGTCGAACTCGGCGGCGAGCGTGCGCTCTGGCGGGACCGGAGTGCCCGGGGGCATGGTTTCGGTCATTTCCAGCAAGTGGCGCTTAAGCCGGTAGTACTTGGGGACGCGCGCGGTGCGCGTCCCGCTCGGTGCCGCGCCGTTGCCGTTCTCCGCCGCGCCGCCGACGCCGCCGCTCGTGTCCCGGTCGGTCCCCATGGCGTGACGTCCCGACTCCGATCCTGTTGCCGTCACCGGCTCCTCCGTTACTTCGGCTGGAGGTACGGGGGTTGGTCCCCGGACAACTCAGCGCGGCTCACATCGTGGCATGGGCGGGCCCATCGACGCCTTCATCAACGTGCTGGCGGGCCCCAGGTGTCGGTCCGATAACGGACCTGACAGCGACTCTTATACACCCTTGACACCCCTAAAGGTCTAGGCCAAGCTGCGGGAACTGGTCTAAACCATTAAAGACCAATTCCGGTTCTTTGAGGAGAGTGCTGTGAAGCGTGGGCTCATAGCGGCGACGAGTGTCGCGGCCATGTTGGTGAGCGTCGCGGGCTGCGGGTCCGACAGCGACGACAAGAAGTCCGGCGCGGACGGGTGGAAAGGCGAGACTCTGACCGTCTGGGCCATGGACGGGTCTACTCCGGACGGCTGGTCGAAGGGCGTGAAGGCTGCCTTCGAAAAGAAGACCGGTGCCAAGCTGAAGTTTGAAATTCAGCAGTGGAATGGCATTCAGCAGAAGGTAACCACGGCACTCTCCGAGTCGAACCCGCCGGACGTCATCGAACTCGGAAACACCCAGACCCCCGCGTACGCGCAGACCGAGGGCCTCGCCGACCTCTCCGACCTCAAGAAGGAAATCGGCGCCGACTGGTCCGAGAGCATCAACAAGTCGGCGGTCTTCGACGGCAAGCAGTACGCCGCCCCGTGGTTCGTCCTGAACCGGGTCGTCATCTACAACAAGAAGATCTGGGCCGACGCGGGAATCAAGAAGCTTCCCAAGACGCGCACCGAGATGTTCAAGGCCCTGGACACGATCGAGAAGAAGACCGACGCCGAGCCGGTCTACATGCCCGGCCAGAACTGGTACTTCTTCGACGGCCTGACCATCGGCACCGGCGCCGAGCTGGTGAAGAAGGACGGCGACAAGTACGTCTCCAACCTGTCCGACCCCAAGGTCGGCAAGGCCATGGACATCTACAAGCAGTACGCCTCCTTCAGCGACGCCCCCAAGGACAAGGACGAGGCCACCCCGCAGCAGGCCGAGGTCTTCGCCAAGGGCAAGACGGGCGCGTTCATCGGCATGGGCTGGGAAGGCGCCACCGCCATCAAGGCCAACCCGAAGATCGAGAAGGACATCGGCTACTTCACCATCCCGGGTGAGACCGCCGGCAAGCCCGAGGGTGTCTTCCTCGGCGGCTCCAACCTCGCCGTCGCCGCGGGCAGCGAGAAGCAGGAGCTGGCCAAGGAGTTCCTGAAGATCGCGCTGTCCGACAAGTTCGAGGGCCAGCTCGCCAAGGAAGGCGGCGTGATCCCGAACAAGGACGCGCTCCAGACCCACCTCAAGGGCAACCCGGCCGCCGAGGCCGCCGCTCCGGCAGCGGGCTCCGGCGGAACCACCCCGCTGGTCCCGGAATGGGCCGCCGTGGAGAACCCGCCGAACCCGATCAAGGCGTACATGACCGCCGTCCTGAACGGTAAGTCCCACGCGGAAGCCGCCAAGTCCGTCGAGGACGACCTGAACAAGCGCCTCGGCCAGAAGCAGTAACAGCGCACCCGAACCGGCCGGGGGGCGGAGGGACGTCCGTCCCCCTCCGGGCGCGGTAGTCGCGCCGGTGGATTCGGCCGTGGACGCGGCCAAGGAAGAGATGGCGAGCATGGCAGTGCAGACCGAACGGGCGGAGACCGGCCCGGCGGCCGATGTCCGCAAGAGCGGAGGGGAACCCGCCCCGCCCCCTCGGCGGCGCGGACGGTATCCCGATATCGCGCCCTATCTGCTGGTCCTCCCCGCGTTGGCCGTGACGGCGCTGTTCCTCGGCTGGCCCCTGGTGAAGAACGGCCAGCTGTCGTTCCAGAACCTCAACATGGGCCAGCTGATCCGGCACGCCACCGAATGGAACGGCGGTGACAACTACCGGGAGATCCTCAAGAGCGAGGAGTTCTGGCGGGTCACCGTACGGACCATCGTCTTCACCGCCGTGAACGTCATCCTCATCATGGTGCTGAGCACCCTGGTGGGCCTGCTGCTCGCCAAGCTTGGCAAGAAGATGCGGCTCACCCTCCAGGTCGCCCTGGTGCTCACGTGGGCCATGCCGGTCATCGCGGCGACCACCGTCTACCAGTGGCTGTTCGCCCAGCGCTTCGGCGTCGTCAACTGGGTCCTGGACAAGCTCGGCTGGCACTCGATGGCCGACTACAACTGGACCGGCAGTCAGCTCTCCACCTTCTTCGTGATCACCCTGCTGATCGTCTGGCACTCCATTCCCTTCGTCGCGCTCAGCCTGTACGCCGCGACGACGACGATCCCCGACGAGCTGTACGAGGCGGCGGCGCTGGACGGCGCTGGGGCGTGGAAGACCTTCACCTCGGTGACCCTGCCCTTCATCAAGCCCTTCCTCTTCGCCACGACCTTCCTTGAGGTCATCTGGGTCTTCAAGGCGTTCCCGCAGATCTACGCGATCAGCGAGGGCGGTCCCGACCGGCTCACCGAGACGCTGCCGATCTACGCGTTCGTCGAGGGCGTCGGCAACCAGCACTACGGCATGGGCGCCGCGATCTCCGTGCTCACCATCGTGATCCTGCTGGTCCTGATGTCCTCATACTTCCGCATCGTGCTCAAGCAAGAGAGGGACGAGCTGTGAGGAAAAACCGCGGCACGGGGAACGCTCCCCGGCGGAACGCGGCGCTCTTCGGACGCGTCTGGCCGAACGCGACAGCTCTCGTCCTGTGCGTCGCCTTCGCCTTCCCCGTCTACTGGATGTTCACCACGGCCCTGAAGCCGACCGGGGACATCGTCACCGAGGACCCGGTCTGGTTCCCCACGAACGCGACGCTCGACCACTTCGAGCGGGCCGTGAAGGCGGACAACTTCTGGACCCTGGTCCGCAACTCCCTCACCGTGACCGTCCTCGCGGTGCTGCTCTCCCTGGCCATCGCGCTCTTCACGTCCTTCGCCATCGCGCGGATGCGCTTCAAGGGGCGCCGCGGAATCATCCTCGCCTTCATGGTCGCCCAGATGGCCCCCTGGGAAGTCATGGTCATCGCGATCTACATGATCGTGCGCGACGCCGACATGCTCAACAGCCTCATCCCGCTGACCCTCTTCTATATGGTCATGGTGCTGCCCCTGACCATCCTGACGCTGCGGAACTACATCGCGGCGGTGCCCAAGGAGCTGGAGGAGTCGGCGATGGTGGACGGCTGCTCGCGGACCCAGGCGTTCATCAAGGTGATCTTCCCGCTGCTGGCGCCCGGGCTGATGGCCACCTCGCTCTTCGGGTTCATCACGGCGTGGAATGAATTCCCGATGGTCCTCATCCTGAACAAGGACAAGGAAGCCCAGACCCTCCCGCTGTGGCTGTCGAGCTTCCAGACCGCCTTCGGCGACGACTGGGGCGCCACCATGGCCGCCGCCTCGATCTTCGCCGTCCCGATCCTGATCCTCTTCCTGTTCCTGCAACGCAAGGCGGTCGGCGGTCTCACCGCCGGCGCGGTGAAGGGATAACCCACTCCCCATGACCACCCTCGCACGCGAATCCGACACCCTCACCCGAGACGCACTCGCCGTCCTCCAGCCGGGCTTCGCAGGCACCACAGCCCCCGACTGGCTGCTGCGCAGACTCGGCGAGGGCCTCGCCTCCGTCGGCCTGTTCGGCCGGAACATCGCATCGCCCGAGCAGCTGGCCGCCCTCACCGCGCAACTGCGGGAGGCACGCGAAGACGTCCTGGTCGCCATTGACGAGGAGGGCGGCGACGTCACCCGGCTTGAGGTACGCGCCGGCTCCTCCTTCCCCGGCAACCTCGCCCTCGGCGCGGTGGACGACCCCAGCCTCACCCGGGCCGTCGCCCAGGAACTCGGCCGCCGCCTCGCCGAGTGCGGTGTCAACCTCAACTGGGCCCCTTCCGCCGACGTCAACGCCAACCCGGACAACCCGGTGATCGGCGTCCGCTCCTTCGGGGCCGACCCGCACCTGGTGGCCCGCCACACCGCCGCGTACGTCGAGGGCATGCAGGCCGCGGGCATCGCCGCCTGTGTCAAGCACTTCCCCGGCCACGGCGACACCGCCGTGGACTCCCACCACGCCCTGCCGCGCATCGACGCCGACCTGAGCGTCCTGGACACCCGCGACCTGGTGCCCTTCCGCGCCGCCGTGGCAGCGGGAACGCGGGCGGTGATGAGCGCGCACATCCTGGTGCCCGCCCTGGACAGCGAACTGCCCGCCACCCTCAGCCCGTCCGCGCTGCACGGCCTGCTGCGCCGCCCCGTCACCGAGGGCGGCCTCGGCTTCGACGGGCTCATCGTCACCGACGGCATGGAGATGCGGGCCATCTCCGGCACCTACGGCCTGGAACGGGGCAGCGTCCTCGCCCTCGCCGCCGGTGCCGACGCCATCTGCGTCGGCGGCGGACTCGCCGACGAGGACACCGTGCTGCGACTGCGTGACGCCCTGGTGGGGGCGGTACACAGCGGCGAGCTGAAGGAGGAGCGGCTCGCCGACGCCGCGGCACGGGTCCGCGCCCTCGGGGACTGGGCGCGGCACACCACCCGGGCGGCGGGCGCGAAGGAGGGGACTCACCCGGCGCAACGCGGGGAGGGAACAGCGCCCGCCCCCGAAGTGGGCCTGTCCGCCGCACGCCGCGCGGTGCGCGTGACGGTCAAGTACGGCGGCTTCTCACCGCTCACCGAGCCCGCGTATGTCGCCGCCTTCACTCCCATGGCGAACATCGCCGTCGGAGACGAGACCCCCTGGGGCGTCGCCGCCGAACTGGTGCGGCTGCTCCCCGGCACCGAGACCGCCACGTACGGCAGCGCTGCCGCCGCCGAACAGGGCGCGCCCGCGATGATCGCGGACATGCTCGACGCGGCGGCGGACCGTAGGATCGTCGCAGTGGTACGCGACGTCCACCGCCACCCGTGGATGGCCGCCGCTCTGGATGTCCTGCTGACCGCCCGCCCGGACACCGTCGTGGTCGAGATGGGCGTTCCCCAGGCACCACCCCGAGGCGCGCCGCACATCGCCACCTTCGGCGCCGCCCGGGTCTGCGGCCGCGCCGCCGCTGAGGTCATCACCGGCAACGAGGCCGGGCGTTGACGGCCACGGTCCGTACAGCACCGAGCGCACGGGAGGCAGCGGGGATGTCCGACACGACCCTGGCCCAGGAGAGCGACCAGCCTGGCCGGATCATGTCCGGTGAGATGGCCGAGCAGCCCGCGGTGCTGCGCCGCATCCTCGACGAGGGCGCGCCGAGAATCCGCGAGGTGGCCGAGGCGGTCGCGGCACGCGCCCCGCGCTTCGTGCTGCTGACCGGGCGCGGTACCTCCGACAACGCGGCGCTGTACGCCAAGTACCTCCTTGAGGTGCGGCTGGGGCTGCCGTGCGGGCTGACGTCGATGTCGACGACCACGGCGTACGGGGCGAAGCCCGAGCTGACAGACGTGCTGGTGATCACCGTCAGCCAGTCCGGCGGCTCCCCCGACCTGGTCGCCTCCGCTCAGGCCGCCCGCGAGGCCGGGGCGATCACTCTCGCGGTGACCAACAACGCGCGGTCGCCGCTGGCTGAGGCCTCCGAGTTCCACATCGACGTGCTGGCGGGCGAGGAGAAGGCCCTCCCGGCGACGAAGACGTACACAGCCGAGCTGCTGGCCCTGTACCTGTTCGTCGAGGGGCTGCGCGCCGCCACGCAGGCTCCCGGGCCGGACGCCGGGGGAGGGGAGAGCGCCAAGGCACTGCCGGAGCTGGCGCAGCAGATCCTCGCCCGCCAGGAGGAGGTCAAGCAGCTCGCCAGCCGCTACCGGTTCGCTGAGCGGATGGTGCTGACGTCGCGTGGCTACGGCTATCCGACGGCGAAGGAAGCCGCGCTGAAGCTGATGGAGACCAGCTACATTCCCGCTCTGTCGTACTCCGGCGCGGACCTGCTGCACGGTCCGCTGGCGATGGTGGACAACATCTCGCCGGTCATCGCGATCGTCACCGACGGCAAGGGCGGCGAGGCGTTGCAGCCGGTGCTGGAGCGGCTGCGGGGCCGGGGCGCCGACCTGACGGTCATCGGCACGGCGGCCGAGGTGGCCAAGGCATCGGCCGGGTTCGCCCTGCCGACCGAAGGGGTCCCGGAGGAGCTCCAGCCGATCCTGGAGATCCTGCCGCTCCAGATGCTGGCGTACGAGGTCACGATCGCGCGCGGCCAGGACCCCGACGCCCCCCGCGCGCTCGCCAAGGTCACCGAGACCCACTGACGCGCGGCGCCCTCGCGCGCGGCGGCCCTGCTCCGCGCAGTGGGGCCGCTCGGTTCCCGCCGGGGCACGCGGGTCAGAGCAGCGCGCCTCCCGTCGCGTCGATCCACTGGCCGGTGACCCACCGGCTGTCATGCGACGACAAGAACGCGACTATGTCCGCGACGTCGTCGCCCTTCGCCACCCTGTTGAGGGGCGACGCCTCGGCGGTGGCCTCCCGAGCCTGCGGGTTGTCCCGCAGCCAGTCCGCGTTCATATCGGTGTCCACCACCCCCGGGGCCACCGCGTTGACCGTGATCCCCCGGGGGCCCAGCTCCTTCGCCAGGGTCAGCGTGAAGACATCGATGGCGCCCTTGGTCATGGAGTAGGAGATCAAGCCGGGCATCGCCGCGCCGCGCGTCAGCCCGGTGGAGACACTGACGATCCGCCCGCCGTCCCGCAGCCGCCGCAGCCCGTGCTGCGTCACGAAGAACGGGGCCTTGGTGTTGACCGCGAAGATGTGGTCGAAGTCCTCCGGGGTGACCTCGGCGGACGACTCGTACACCTTGTTGATGCCCGCGTTGTTGACCAGGATGTCCACACCGTCGGCCTGCTCGTCGAAAGCGGCCCACAGCGCCTCAGCGTCCCCCGGCACACCCAGCTCCGCGCGCAGCGTGAACGCCTGCCCGCCTGCCGTCTCGATCGACGCCACCGTCTCCTTCGCCGCCCCGTCATCCCGCCCGTAGTGCACGGCCACCCTGGCGCCATCGCGGGCCAGGCGCTGCGAGATCGCCCGGCCGATGCCCCTGCTGCCGCCGGTCACCAGCGCCGTCTTGCCGTCGAGCGTGCCCATGGCTACGCCCCCCTCTTTCTGTAGGAGTCGCTACAGAAAAAACGTAGCACATTGCGTAGCGCTCGCTATAGAATGACTTCCGTGAACACCACGAACGAGGGAACGAGCAAGCGGGGCAGGCCGCGGTCCTTCGACCGTGAGGCGGCGCTGCGGGCGGCGACCATGGAGTTCTGGGACCGTGGTTTCGAGGCGGTGTCCATCGCCGACCTCACGCGGGTGATGGGCGTCAAGGCCCCGAGCCTGTACGCGGCCTTCGGCGACAAGAGGACGCTGTTCGAGGAGGCCATCGAGGCGTACATCCGCGACTTCGGCGGCTTCATCGACCGTGCGCTGGACGAGGAGCCGACCGCCCGCCGCGGCGTCGCCCGCATGCTGCACGAGGCCGCCGCCTGGCATACCTTGCCCGGCCATCCGCGCGGCTGCATGCTGATCAGCGCGGCCACGAACTGCACGGCCCAGTCGGCGGAGGTGGCCGAGGGGCTGGTGGATCGGCGCAATGACGGCGTCGCGCTGATCGAGCGCCGCATCAGCGCCGATGTCGAGGCGGGGATACTGCCGCCCGGTACCGGCGCGCGAACGCTCGCCGTCTACTGCACGGCCGTGCTCCACGGCATGGCCCAGCAGGCACGCGACGGAGTGGACCAGGCCACTCTCGAAGAGGTGGCGCGGACCGCGATGGGGGCCTGGCCACCGGACGCGAGCCCGGCCGTGGGCGCTGATGAGGACGCGGGGTCCGAGGGGAGACGGTCTTCCGGTGCGCGCGGGGCTTCCAGGGTGAGTTAGGCCCTCGTCCGGCGGAGCGTGCTGGAGGAGATCCTGCCCGTCCGTCCGTGCGCTGCGGAGTGCGGGTGTGTCGTGGCTGGTCGCGCGGTTCCCCGCGCCCCTGGCGGGGCGGAAGGTGACCGAGCTGCGAGGTGCGACGTGGTGCGGGAAGCTGCGGCAAGGGCCCGTGACAGACCCGCGGGCCGCGGCGCCAGAGCGGGACCCTCAACCCGCCCGGCACCGCAGCCCGGAGTTGCATCGGCCGGTGCGGCCGATCTGAGACTCTGGCGCGGTCAGGGCAGAGAGCGCCGCGAGCCTCGATCCGCTCTCCTGTGCGGGGAGAGCGGAAGCCTTAATGAACCATTGTGGACTAGACCATTCGCCGCTGTCTACGCTTCGGCGCGGCCTGCTCGAACGGGTACGCGGGTAGGCTCGCCACGTGCCCTCCATGAACGACCTCGTACGCCAGCACACCGCTCTCGGTGATTCCGACCTTGAGTGGCTTCACCTGCTGGTCTCCGAGTGGCAGCTGCTCTCCGACCTCTCCTTCGCCGACCTGGTCCTCTGGGTGCCCACGCTGGACGGGACCCGGTATGTGTCGGTCGCCCAGATGCGGCCCAACACCGGGCCCACCTCCTATCAGGACGACATGGTCGGCCACCTCGTTCCCCGTGGCCGCCGGCCCATGCTCGACGCCGCCCTCGATGAGGGCCGCATCGTGCGCGAGGGGGACCCGGAGTGGCGGGAGGAGGTCCCCGTACGGGTCGAGTCCATCCCCGTCCGGAGGGAAGGCAGGGTGCTGGGCGTCATCGCGCGGAACACCAACCTGCTGACCGTACGCACCCCGAGCCGCCTGGAACTCACCTACCTGCAGAGCGCCTCCGACCTCGCCCAGATGATCGCCGCCGGGTCCTTCCCCTTCCCCGCGCAGCAGGTCGACATGGACGCCTCGCCGCGCGCGGGCGACGGCCTGATCAGGCTCGACGCCGACGGGGTGGTCCAGTACGCCAGCCCCAACGCGCTCTCCGCCTACCACCGCCTCGGTCTCGCCGCCGACCTGGTCGGCCACCACCTCGGCCAGACCACGGCGGAGCTGGCCCCGGCGCGCGGGCCCGTGGACGAGGCGCTGGTGAAGCTCGCGAGCGGCTGGGCGCCGCGCGAGTTCGAGGTGGAGGGCGAGGAGGGGGTCATCCAGCTGCGGGCCATCCCGCTCAAGCCCAAGGGCAACCACATCGGCTCGCTCGTCCTGCTACGGGACGTCACCGAGCTGCGCCGCAGGGAGCGGGAGCTGATCACCAAGGACGCCACCATCCGCGAGATCCACCACCGGGTGAAGAACAACCTGCAGACCGTGGCCGCCCTGTTGCGCCTGCAGGCCCGACGCATGGACTCCGAGCAAGGCCGCGAGGCGCTCAACGAGGCGGTGCGCAGGGTCGGTTCGATCGCCATCGTCCACGAGACGCTGTCGCAGAATCTCGATGAGCGGGTGGAGTTCGACGAGATCGCCGACCGGGTCCTCGCCATGGTCGCCGAGATCTCCCCGGGCAAGGTCACCGGCCGCCGCACCGGCCGCTTCGGGATACTCGACGCCGAGGTGGCCACCCCGCTGGCCATGGTGCTCACCGAGGTATTGCAGAACGCCCTGGAACACGGCTTCGGCCCGGGGGAGCAGGGCACGGTCGAGGTGGGGGCGGTCCGTGGCGGTACCCGCACCGAGGCCAGGCTGCTGGTGACCGTCCAGGACGACGGCCGCGGGCTCCCGGAGGGCTTCGACCCGCGGCTGGCGGGCAACCTCGGGTTGCAGATCGTACGGACGCTGGTCGAGGGAGAGTTGGGCGGTACGTTCGACATGCTGCCCGTGCCGACGGGCGGCACCCGTGTCATGCTCGATCTCCCCGTGCGCACTGAAAAGAGCTGAGTGTCCGTCAAGTGGCGCCGGGTGTCCGCTATCCGGCGAACGTGTCAGGAGTGCTCTGGGCGGCTGGGCGGAAGTGCGCGTCGCGTGAGGTACGCCACGTGAGGCGCACTGTGTGAAGGCGCTACGTGAGGCGCGACACATGAGGTGCATGAAGAAGGGCCAGCCGCTGCGGAGTTGTGCGGCGGGGCAGGCGCCGGGTGCGGGCGCCGGGTGCGGGCACAGCACTGAGCCCCGGACCCATCTGGTCCGGGGCTCAAAGCTCACTTTGCGTGCGAGCGCCGCCCGGGCGAAGCCTGGGGGAGCGTCGGGGGTACTGCGCGCTGCGGCTCGGGGGCCGAGGGGCTACATCAGGCGCTGGCGTTGCGCGCCCGGTTGCGAGCGGCGCGGCGCTTCATCGCGCGGCGCTCGTCCTCGCTGAGGCCACCCCAGACACCGGAGTCCTGGCCGGACTCCAGCGCCCACTGCAGGCACTGCTCCATGACGGGGCAGCGGCGGCAGACGGCCTTGGCTTCCTCGATCTGCAGCAGCGCAGGACCGGTGTTGCCGATGGGGAAGAAGAGCTCGGGGTCTTCCTCGCGGCAAACGGCGTTGTGACGCCAGTCCATGGCTGCTCCATCTCCTCGTATGACGGGATCGTTGCTTGTGAATGTGAACGCTTTCACGAATCCCTCCGCAAGGGAAGGGCCGCCGCCCAGTTGCACTGGTGCGGTCCAGGAGAATGAGGAGGAGGATTCGGGCTCTCAAGGGGGCCTTCGTGCGGCCGTCCCGATCGCCATGAAGAGACTCGCAAACCTCGGCGGCGGATACAACCCCTTCCGGAAACTTTTTTTTGATTCCTTGGTGTCGCCTCGGTCACAGCCGTACTTCCACAGGGTGGAGCCCAGGCTAAACGTTCGAGTGGAAGGAGTTTGGGGTCTGCCACTCACACAATCACACGCAGTGCATGGCGAACACCTGTGAACGTCACGCTTGTGCGCAGGCCCAGGTGGTCACCGTCCATCTGGAAGGGCAGCGGCGCCTGCGAATGCAAGGTGAAGTCCGTCAGGTCATGCAGTGTGACCGCGTGTTTGCCGTGCGGGCCGCGCTCCGGACTGGAGGTGAGCAGCTGGGTCGCGTAACGGGCGACCGCCGGAGTCGACAGTTTCGCCAATCCGAGCACGTCAAGGGCTGTGTCAAAGGACGCCTGCGGTGACGCGTAGAGCGGGCGGTTGCCCAGATAGGTCCACGGCGAGGTGTTGCAGACTATGGACAGCACCAGATCGGTGACCGGATCTTTGCCCGGCTGTTCGATCGTGATCTTGCCGTGTGTACGGTGCGGCTCGCCGAAGAACTGCCGGACGACCTGTCGCACGTACAGGGCATGGGTCGAACGCTTGCCGCGCTCCCGCTGCTGCTCCACGCGCCCGATCACACCGGCGTCGAATCCGAAGCCCGCGCAGAAGGTGAACCAGCGAGCGGGCACCGCCTCGTCCGGCGTCCCCGGCGTTCCCGCGGCCAGGCCGAGGCCCACCGTGCGCTCGCTGCCCTGGCGGAGCGCGTCCAGCAGCGCGCCGGTCGCCTCGACGACCTCGTTGGGCAGCCCGAGCGCCCGCGCGAAGACATTCGTCGAGCCTCCCGGCACCACAGCGAGCCGGGGCAGGTCCTGCGGAGAGGGGCCATTGTGCAGCAGCCCGTTGACGACCTCGTTGACGGTGCCGTCGCCACCCAGTGCGACGACCATGTCGCATGTGCCGCTCTCGGCCGCCCGGCGGGCCAGGTCGCGGGCGTGCCCCCGGTACTCCGTCGTGGCGACCTCCAGTTTGAGGTCGCTGGCGAGTGCGTGAATCAGCACATCACGGGTGCGGGCACTGGTAGTGGTTGCTGCCGGATTGACCACGAGAAGCGCGCGCATGCGATGCAGACTACCTACCTGCTGGTACTGCTCCCACCCCCTGGGTCGTTCTGAGGCCCAGCGGAGACCCTCGGTGCCCCTATGCCGCAGCGGCGGACGGTCTACCCTGCAAGGGTGAGCAGCAAGCAGAACCGCAGGCCCGCACGAGGCCCGAAGGCGGCCCCGAAGACCGCGTCCAGGACCGCCTCCCAGACCGCGTCCGGGACCGGCTCCCAGACCGCGTCCGGGACCGGCTCCAAGGCCGCGTCCCAGGCGGCTCCGAAGGCGGCGGACGAGACCGCGCCCAAGGCCCGCGAGGGGGAGCCGGCGGCGGCTCCCGAGGCGGCCGGCACGGCGGCCGGCGAGGCCGACGGCAAGGGAGGGCCGGACGCGGGTCCCCCGGCGGGGCCCCGGCGGCGCCGGATCACCGGGGCCGCGGCCATCGCCGCCGTCGAGGGCGTCCTGCTCCTCGCCTACGGCGTCTATCTGATGGTGATGGGCGTGGCCGGTGACCCCGACAGCCCGAAGCAGGCGGAGGTGCTGGCGGTCATGTATCTCGTCCTGGCCGCGCTGCCGCTGGTCGCCGCGCGCGGGCTGTGGCTGCGGCGCAGCTGGAGCCGTGGCCCGGCGATGATCACCCAGATCATGGCGCTGCCCGTGGCCTGGACACTGGTCAATTCCGGTGGCGCGCTGATCGCGCCCGGAGTGGTGATCGGCCTCGCGGCCATCGCGGCCCTGGCTCTTCTCGTCAACCCCACGGCGACCGAGGCGCTGGGCATCGGGCCGCGCGACGCGTAACGGCGGTTCGAGCGGTTCATCTCCGGTGGCGCGCGTCGCGCGCCACCGGGGCGGGCCGGTCAGCCGGATGAGGTACGGCCGGTGAGGCCGACGGACAGGGTCGGTACGGCATGTGGACGACGCGAAGACGCGCGCCTCGGAGGGCGAGACGCGCGTCCTTCGGTAGTGCGCACGGCTATCGGTCGCGCGCGGGACTTCCCCCGGCGCGCGGGATTTCGCCGCCACGGATGCGGCGGCGGCGCTGCTACTCCTCTACGAGGAGTTTCTCCCGCAGCTGTGCGAGTGTCCGCGCCAGCAGCCGTGAGACGTGCATCTGGGAGATGCCGACCTCCTGCGCGATCTGCGACTGGGTCATGTTGCCGAAGAACCGCAGCAGCAGGATCTTCTTCTCACGCGGAGGGAGATCCTCCAGCAGCGGTTTCAGTGACTCTCTGTATTCGACGCCCTCCAGCGCCTCGTCCTCCGTCCCCAGGGTGTCCGCGACCGCGGGGGACTCGTCGTCCGTGTCGGGGACGTCGAGCGAGAGCGTGCTGTAGGCATTGGCGGATTCCAGGCCCTCAAGCACCTCCTCCTCGGAGATGCTGAGATGCTCGGCCAGTTCGTGCACGGTCGGGGCCCTGCCGTGCCGCTGGGACAGCTCCGCGGTCGCGGTGGTCAGAGCGAGTCGCAGCTCCTGGAGCCGGCGCGGCACGCGCACCGCCCAGCCCTTGTCCCGGAAGTGCCGCTTGATCTCACCGACGACCGTAGGCGTCGCGTACGTGGAGAACTCCACTCCGCGATCCGGGTCGAACCGGTCGACCGACTTGATCAACCCGATGGTGGCGACCTGGGTGAGGTCGTCCAGCGGCTCTCCGCGGTTACGGAAGCGCCGCGCCAGATGCTCCACCAGGGGGAGGTGCATCCGCACGAGGTTGTTCCGCAGTTCTGCACGTTCCGGGGAGCCGTCGGGGAGTTCGCGCAGCTCTATGAACATCGCTCGCGCACCACTGCGGTCTTGTGGGTTGTGGTGCGGCTTCCGCTGCTCGTGCTGATGCTGGTCCATGTGGTCCGCCCGCTCTGGTCCGTCGCCAGCCGCCTCCGGGTCCGCGGGGTGCGGCCGGTCCGGCTGCTGCGGGATGGGCGGCGTGCGCACCCCCCGCGATGATGCAGTACTCACGGAGCCCCCCTTTCCGTCACGGCTGTCCGGGACCGGCGCCGCGCTTCTTGTGCAGGCTGATGCTGACCGTGCGGTCGTCCGCGACTGTGGAGTCCACCTCACCGGCCAGCGCTGAGAGCACCGTCCAGGCGAAGGTGTCGCGCTCGGGAGCGCGGCCGTCGGTGGTGGGTGCCGATACGGTGACCCGCAGCGCGTCGCCGACCAGGCGGAAGACGCAGCTGAGAACACTTCCGGGGACCGCTTGTTGAAGAAGGATCGCGCACGCCTCGTCGACCGCGATGCGTAGATCCTCGATTTCGTCGAGGGTGAAGTCCAAACGGGCCGCTAGGCCGGCGGTGGCCGTACGCAGCACCGACAGGTAGGCACCCGCAGCGGGCAACCGGACTTCTACGAAGTCCTGGGTCCCGGGCTCGCCTGCGATCTGGGACACCCTCACCTCCAAGGTGACACAAGCTGGTTGAGCTGATACGAGCGCCGGTCGTCAGCCCTTATGGTGGAGGGAGACATACCGGCGCGGCACATGGTTCGCCTGCGACGCTATCGCGATCTGTGGTCCCGTGTCGCCCGGACGGTGCATGGTCCGCCGAGGGCGAGTGCGGAATCAGAGCCTCACGACTGTCACTCATGGTAAGCCCATGAGTACGCACAGTGGCTAGGGGTTTGTGGGGGTCAATTCGAAAGAGATGTCGCCCCGTTGATCGTTTAGCTCTTCACGGCCAGCGCGGCCAGTTCGCGCAACGGCTCTCCGGTCAGTCGCCGCACCGTCCACTCGTCCATCGCCTCGGTGCCGATGGACTTGTAGAACGCGATGGCGGGCTCGTTCCAGTCGAGCACCGTCCACTCGCAGCGCTCGTATCCCCGCTCGACGCAGATCCGTGCCAGCTCGGCCAGCAGCGCCTTGCCGTGACCACCGCCGCGCGACGAGGGGCGTACGTACAAGTCCTCCAAGTAGACACCGTGAGTACCCGTCCACGTGGAGAAGTTGAGGAACCAGATCGCGAAGCCCACCGGCTCCCCGGCAGCCGCCGCCCCCTCGGCGGGCCCGGCCCCGGGCTCCTCGGCTATCAGCGCGTACACAGCGGGGTGAGCGCCGAAGAGCGCCTCGTGCAGCTGCTCCTCGGTCGCCCTGGCGGCTTCAGGCGCCCGCTCGTACTCCGCGAGTTCGCGGATCATCGCGTGGATGGCGGGCACATCGGACGGCAGCGCGGCTCGGATCATGAGACCTAAGGTAACCGGCCGCACCGACAACGCGGCGAACAGCCCTCCGGCAGGCAGCCGGCCGCACGCCGAAGCGGCGGCCTCGTCCTCAGACGAGGGCCTGGTCCCGGAAGCACCAGCGCCAGCTCTCGCCCGGTTCGAAGGAGCGCATCACCGGGTGGCCCGTCTCCGTGAAGTGCGCTGTGGCATGCCGGTACGGGGAGGAGTCGCAGCAGCCTACGTGCCCGCACACCAGGCATAGCCGCAGGTGAACGGGGTGACTACCGGTCGCGAGGCATTCCGGACAGGTCTCGCTCAGCGGGGCCGGTTCGGGGCGCGGCAGCTCGGGAACATGCGTGCACTCGCTCATGATTGCCAGGTTAAATCGCATCGCCGGACCGTGGTAGCCGCGGCGGTGCCCACGAGGAGGACGGGCGAGGCCGATGGACGTCATTCCCCTGCTCACCCTGGTCGCGGGCAGCGCGGCCATCGCGGGAGCCGCCCGTCGCACACCGGTGCCGGGGCCGCTGCTGCTGGTCGCCGCCGGGCTGGTCGCCTCGTACGTGCCCTGGGTCCCCACCTACGTCCTCGACCCGCACATCGTGCTGCCGTTGCTCCTGCCGCCGCTGCTGCACACGGCGGCCCTGGACAGCTCCTACCTCGACCTGCGTGCCAATGTGCGGCCCGTCGCGCTGCTGTCGGTCGGCTACGTGCTGTTCGCGACGCTCGCTGTCGGCTGGGTCGCGTATCTGGTGGTGCCGGACCTGCCGCTGACCGCGGCCCTGGTGCTCGGCGCGGTGATCGCCCCGCCGGACGCCGTCGCCGCGACCGCCATCGCCCGCAAGGCCGGGCTGCCCTCCCGGATCACCACGATCTTGCAGGGCGAGTCGCTGGTCAACGACGCCACCGCCATCACCGCCTACAAAGTGGCGCTGGCGGCTGCGGTCGGCGAAGGGGCGACCTGGAGCTCCGGCGTACGGGAGTTCCTGCTCGCCGCCGTGGGCGGCGTCGGCGTCGGGCTGATCCTGATGGTGCCCCTGCACTGGCTGCGCACCAGGCTGCGCGAGCCGCTGCTGCAGAACACGCTGTCGCTGCTCATCCCCTTCGTGGCGTACGCGGTGGCCGAGCAGGTCGGGGCGTCCGGCGTGCTGGCCGTCGTGGTCGTCGCGCTGTATCTGGGCCACCGGTCCTGGCAGGTGGACTTCGCGACCAGGCTCCAGGAGCACGCGGTCTGGAAGATGGTCTCCTTCGTGCTGGAGTCGGCGGTCTTCGCACTCATCGGGCTCCAGCTCCCGGTCGTGCTGCGCGGCCTCGGCGAGTACGGCATCGCGGAGGCGGCCTGGTACGCCACAGCCGTGTTCGCCGCGGTCGTGGTCGTCCGCTACCTGTGGGTCTTCCCCGCGACGTTCCTGCCGCGTGCCCTGTCCGCCCGGATCAGGGAACGCGAACCCGACACCGACTGGAAGGCGCCGGTCGTCGTGGGCTGGGCGGGGATGCGCGGCGTGGTCTCGCTGGCCATCGCGTTCTCGCTCCCCACCAGCGCGCACGGCGGCGACGACTTCCCCGCCCGGGAGCTTGTCCTCCTCCTCACCTTCACCACCGTCATCGGCACGCTGGTGGTCCAGGGGCTGACGCTCCCGTTGCTGATCCGCGCGCTGCGGCTGCCCGCACGCGACGCGCAGGCGGAAACCCTCGCGGAGGCCCAGGCGCAGAGCGAGGCGTCCCAGGCGGCCGAGCGCCGCCTGGCCGAGCTGCTGGCCGACGACCGCAACCAGTTGCCGCAGCCGCTGGCCGAACGGCTGCGCACCGTGATGGAGCGGCGGCGCAACTCCGTATGGGAGCGGCTTGGCACGGTCAGCGACGCCACCGGCGAATCGGCGGACGAGACCTATCGGCGGCTGTCCAGGGAGGTCATCGGCGCCGAGCGTGAGGTGTTCGTACGGCTGCGGGACGAGCGGCGGATCGACGACGAGATGCTGCGGACCCTGCTGCGCAGGCTGGACCTGGAGGAGGCGGCCGCCTACCGGGAGGAGGAGGCCGACTAAGCCGTGTCCGGCGGACCGGGCGGACCGGGCGGACGGGAGAGCGAGGGGAGTCCCTGTCCGTGCGCCGCGGAGTGCGGGTGCGTTGTGGCTGGTCGCGCAGTTCCCCGCGCCCCTGGCGGGGCGAATCCCTGTGCTGTGCGTGGTCTGCGGGGCCCTGTGGGCAGCCTGGTGGCGGGTATGCGTCGCCGCGGAGTGCGGGTGCGTTGTGGCTGGTCGCGCAGTTCCCCGCGCCCCTGGCGGGGCACCAGCGGAGGGGGCGCGCGGCTTGGCGCTGTTCAGGGGGCCGTGGCGGGGTCTGGGGCGGTGCCTGTCACTACGGCTGTGACCGTTGCGCCGGGAGCGAAGGCGCCTTCCTCCGCCAGCGTCGTCAGGCCGTACAGCAGCTTGGCGACATAGACGCGATCGAGGACAAGTCCGTGCCGATCGGCGAAATCGCGGGCGAACGCGTCGAGTTCCGGGGTGGTACGGGCGTAACCGCCGCAGTGGAAGCGGTCGTCCAGCGTCCAGTCACCGGTCCTGGCGCCAAAGGCGGCACGCTGCAGCCCGGTTATCTCCGCGTCGAGGAAACCGCCCCTGAGCACGGGGAACCCGATCGCGCGCGGCCCCACGCCAGGGCCGCTGGCCAGACCGGCCGCGAGGCCCGCCAGGGTGCCGCCCGTGCCGCAGGCCACCCCGACGACGTGCGGCCCGGCGACGGCTTCGGCGAGGTACGGGGCGCTCGGGGCTTGCAGGGCGTGCGGGTCCGCTTCCGGGCCGGGGGTGAGGGCTTCGCGCAGTTCCCTGCCGAGGGCGGCGCAGCCGGTCGCGGCCAGGGCGTTGCTGCCGCCCTCGGGCAGCACGTAGCAGTCGCCGAAGCGCTCGCGCAGCGCGTCGAGCACCTCGCGGTCCGTCTTGCGCCGATAAGTGGACCGGCTGACGAAGTGCAGCCGCATGCCGTCGGCGGCACACCGTTGGAGGGAGGCGTTCAGCGGCTGGTCGGCCAGCTCCTCACCGCGTACGACTCCGATGGTGGACAGACCGAGGAGGCGCCCGGCCGCGGCGGTGGCGCGCAGGTGGTTGGAGTACGCGCCGCCGAAGGTGAGCAACCGCCGCTGGCCCGCGCGGGCGGCGGCACGGAGGTTCGGCTCCAGCTTGCGCCACTTGTTGCCCGGTAGCTCGGGGTGGATGAGATCGTCCCGTTTGAGCAGCAGGCGGACGCCGTGCCGCGCGAACCGCGCGTCCCTCGTCTCCTGGAGCGGGGAGGGCAGCCGGGGCCGCAGCGCGTCGAAGCCGACGCCGCCGCCGGCAGCCGACGGCACGCGCGCGCGGGCGCTGGTGGCGGCGGGCGTGCCGGAGCGGTGGCCGGGCTGGGCGGCGTCGGCTTCGACGGGACGGCCGGGTTGGCGGGGGTGGTCGGGGCAGGGGTCGGGAACGGGCGCGGAGGCGGTGCTGCTCACCCGCCCATTGTCACGTGGGGTGCCTTGAGTGGCGTCTCGTGGGGTTCTGTGAGGTCTTCTCGCGGCTGTGCTACTTCAGCCGTTCGCGGATGCGCTCGCGCATGCCGGCCATGGTGAACCCCTTCGGGTCCACCTTGCCCGGCTGCCATTCGAGATGGCCGATGACCGACCGCTCGGTCCAGCCGTGGTGGCGGCAGACCGCCGCGGCCGCGCGTTCGATGGCCTCCAGCTGGGCGGCGGGCCAGGGGTCCTTGCCGTCGCCGAGGTTCTCGCACTCGAAGCCGTAGAAGTGCCGGTTCCCGTCGGTGTTGGCCTCGTTGTCGGGCGGCAGCCCCTTCTCCGCGATCACCGCTCGCAGCACGTCGTCGTCACCGAGCCCGGCGTGGTTGGCGCGGCCGTAGCCGACCAGATGCACGGTGCCGTCCTTGGTGATGACGCCGTGGCACAGCGGGCCCGGCAGGCTCGGGTGCCCGTCGCGGCAGATCTGCACGGTGCGCGCGGCGCCCGAGGTGACCGTGTGGTGGATCATCACGCCGTGCACCGGGCCCCAGGGACCCTTGTGGTTGCGGTTGTGATGCTCCCAGTCGCCGACTTCCTTGATCCGGATGCCCTCGTCCTTGAGGCTCTTGAGGAAGTTCCGCGCGGACATGGGTGGGGACATGACCGCCTCCGTTCTCGCACGACGGTCGCCGTTCGCGTCCCGCCTCTCTAGTCCTGCTTGTACCGGAACGTTCGCTGCTGGACTAGCCGTTCGGATATCGTGCGAACCGATCCGGCCGCCGGACACCCGGCGCGCGGCCCGCACCTCAGCGTTTGCGCAGGTGAGGGCACGCCTGGCGCACGATCCGGCGTGCGACGGCCGAGGTCGGCGCGTGGCGGACGAGGCGATCCGTCGGGCGCGGGACAGTGCCGGCTGTGCGGGCTCGCAGCCACCGCGCGGGCCGCCGCGTACGGCGTCGCCGTCGCTACGCCGCCGCCACGGTCGGGTTCACTGTCACGGTCACTGTCGTACGGCGATAACGGGGTTTTCCGGTTCTCGCAGGGTTGCTAGAGGGAGCGCGGTCACGTGGACTACCAGGCGGTGCTCGAAGAGGTGGCCGACGCCGTGCGGTCGCAGGTCGGCCACGGACAGGTGGCGCAGTACATTCCGGCGCTCGCCTCGGTGGGCGCCGACCGCTTCGGCATGGCGGTCGTGGATGTCGAGGGCGGGGTCTACGGGGTGGGCGACTGGACGGTGCCGTTCTCCGTGCAGAGCATCTCCAAGACCTTCAGCCTCGCGCTCGTCCTGGCCCATGGCGGCGAGGCCGTCTGGCAGCGGGTCGGCCGGGAGCCGTCCGGCAACCCGTTCAACTCGCTCATACAGCTTGAGTACGAGAACGGCATCCCGCGCAACCCGTTCATCAACGCCGGGGCGCTGGTCGTCACGGACCGGTTGCAGACGCTGACGGGCGACGCCAGCACCACGCTGCTGGAGTTCCTGCGTACCGAGAGCGCCAATCCGTCCCTCGCCTTCGACCCGGCCGTCGCCGCGTCGGAGACCGATCACGGCGACCGCAACGCCGCCCTCGCGCACTTCATGGCGAGCTACGGAAACCTCGACAACCCCGTTCCGACCGTGCTCCAGCACTACTTCTGGCAGTGCTCGGTCGAGATGAGCTGCCGCGACCTGGCGCTCGCGTGTGGATTCCTGGCCCGGCACGGGCTGCGCGCCGACGGCTCCCGGCTGCTGCCCCGGCGTGAGGCCAAGCAGGTCAACGCCGTCATGCTCACCTGCGGTACGTACGACGCGGCGGGTGACTTCGCGTACCGCGTCGGGCTGCCCGGGAAGAGCGGCGTCGGCGGAGGGATCATCGCGGTCATCCCGGGGCGCTGCACGCTGTGCGTGTGGAGTCCGGGGCTCGACACGCGCGGCAACTCGGTGGCCGGGGTCTCAGCGCTCGATCACTTCACGACGCTGACCGGCTTGTCCGTCTTCTGACCCGGCAGGGCCAGCGGAACGTGCGGAACGTGCGGAACGCGCAGGACGTGCGGAACGCGCAGGCTCTCTCCGTAGCGGGGACGTCACGGGCAGTGGATGACCTGTCCGGCGTACGAGAGGTTGCCGCCGAAGCCGAACAGGAGCGTCGGTGCGCCCGAGGGGATCTCGCCGCGTTCGACCAGCTTGGACAGCGCGAGGGGGATGCTCGCCGCCGAGGTGTTACCGGAGTCGATCACGTCGCGGGCGACGACCGCGTTGACCGCGCCGAGCTTGCGCGCGACCGGCTCGATGATCCGCAGGTTCGCCTGGTGCAGGACGACGGCGCCCAGCTCCTCCGGCGTGACGCCGGCCCGCAGGCACGTCTCGCGGGCCAGTGGCGGCAGCTGCGTGGTGGCCCAGCGGTAGACGCTCTGGCCTTCCTGCGAGAAGCGGGTGGGCGAGCCTTCGATGCGTACGACGTCGCTCATCTCGGGCATGGAGCCCCAAAGGACCGGCCCGATGCCGGGTTCGTCGGAGGCCACGACCACGGCGGCGCCCGCCCCGTCGCCGACCAGGACGCAGCTGGACCGGTCGGTCCAGTCGGCGACGGACGTGAACGCCTCGGCCCCGATGACCAGGGCCTTGGTGGCGGCACCGGCCCGCAGTGCGTGATCGGCGGTGGCCAGCGCGTGAGTGAACCCGGCGCAGACGACATTCAGGTCCATGACGGCGGGCGACCGCATCCCGAGCTGGGCGGCGACCCGGGCGGCCGTGTTGGGGCTGCGGCCTTCCGCTGTGCAGGTGGCCACGAGTACGAGATCGATGTCGGCGGGCTCAAGCCCGCTGTTGGCCACGGCCTTGGCGGCCGCGTGCGCGGCCATCTCGTCCACCGTCTCGTCGGGCGCCATGATGTGCCTGGTGCGGATGCCGACCCTGCTGCGAATCCACTCGTCGCTGGTCTCGACTATGGCCGCCAGGTCGTCGTTGGTGAGCACCTTGGCGGGTTGGTAGTGGCCGAGAGCCAGTACGCGTGATCCGGGCATGGGGTGCGCCCCTTCCTCTGAGCTGGCAGGTGTCCCTGAGCGCGGGTGTCGCTGAGGTCATGTGTCGCTGGGTGAGCGTCGGTGGCGCGGTGAGCGGAGTGTGCCCTGGCCGCGGGTATGCGGCGGGTAAGCGGCGGGTGTCGGCCGGGTGGAGCGAGGGTGGTGGGCGGGTCACCGATGCGGTGTGTACCAGTTTGCGGGCGGGGAGACGGCACACCGGTGTGTGATCCACCAACGTTCGGCGGCGAGATCTGGAGCCTTCTGCCGTCCCTGGGCGTGCTCTGCACCGTTCTGCGGACTTTAGTCGCTGCCCGTGCGGCCGCGGGGGCCCGCCCGTGGAGCGGCCGGCACCGCCGGCTGAACCACTGGCCGGAATCCTGGCCGGAACCGGCGTCCGGATGCGCCGAGGGTGGTCCGTCGGAGGCGTGCCTGCCTGGTCGGTGCGCGGTCGCCGGCGGCCGGCGTGTGCGCGCGGGTGTTCCGGCGTACGCGTGAATGTGTGGTTCGACACAGTGGCGAGACAATGCGCCGGGGTGCGGCGGGGAGCGGTGCGGTGTGCGACGGCGCGCGAGCGGCAGGCGGGTGCCCCGGCCGTACGGAACGGGCGGAGCGCGTACGGGGTGCCTTGGCGGTGTCGTACGCGCTCGGCCCGTACGACGCGCCTGAGCCCCTGCCCCCGGGGGCCGCGCTGGGCGGCCGCGAGGGGGCAGGGGCTCTGCGACTGGAGGGGCGGGCGGGGGTGGACGGAGCCGGTGGGTGGTTACAGGCCGACGTCGCGGCTGCGGATGTCGGCCAGTGATTCGCGCCGTACGAGCAGCCGGGCGTGGCCGCCCGTGACGGCGACCACCGGCGGCCTGCCGACCATGTTGTAGCCGGAGGCCATGGAGACCTGGTACGCCCCGGCGGCGGGGACGGCGATGAGGTCGCCGGGACGGGTGTCGGCTGGCAGCTCGACATCGTTCGCGAGGACGTCGCCCGCTTCGCAGTGCCGGCCCACCACGATCGTCGGGCAGGTCGCCGCGGTGGAGTGGCGGCCGACCAGGCGAGGCGCGTACCGCACTCCGTACAGCGCGGGCCTCGGGTTGTCGCTCATGCCGCCATCGACGGCGACGAACATCCGCTCGCCGGTCCGCTTGACCGCGAGCACCCTGTACAGCACCACACCGGCGGGGCCGACGACCGCACGGCCCGGTTCGATCGTCAGCCGGGGCACCGGCAGCCCGGCCGCCGTGCAGCTCGCGAGCAGTTCGGCCGTTACCCGGCTGCCGAGATCCGCCACGTCCAGCGCGGGGTCACCGGGCCGGTAGGCGATGCCGTGGCCACCGCCGAGATCGAGCTCGGGAAGGGCGACGCCGTGCTGGTCCCTCACCCGGGCGAGCAGCCCCACGAGACGGCGCACCGCCAGCAGATACGGCTTGGCGGACGGGATCTGCGAACCCAGGTGGCAGTGCAGGCCGACCAGCTCCAGCCGGGGCTGGTCGAGTATCCGGCTGATGGCGTGCTGGGCGGAGCCATCGGTGATCGAGAGGCCGAACTTCTGGTCGTCGGTGCCCGTCCGGATGGACGTGTGGCCACCGGCGGAGATCCCCGGCACCACGCGGACCATGACCTTCTGCCGACTTCCGGGCGTGACCTGGGCGGCCAGCCGGGCGATCTCGGAACCGCTGTCGATGACGATCCGCCCCACGCCGAGCCGCAGCGCGGTGTCGAGGTCGTGCGGGCTCTTCGCGTTGCCGTGCAGCACGATGCGGTCCGGCGGGAAGCCGGTGGTGACGGCGAGTTCCAACTCGCCCGCGGAGCAGACGTCCAGGCCGAGACCCTCCTCCTGCACCCAGTGCGCCATCGCGCGGCACAGGAACGCCTTGGCGGCGTAGATGACGTCCGCGTCCGGGAATGCTTGGCGGTAGGCACGGCACCGCTGGCGCACCTCGTCCTCGTCGATGACGTAGGCCGGGGTGCCGAACCGCTCGGCGATCTCAGTGAGCGGGACATCGCCGATGGCCACGTCACGCTCGGCCAGCGGCGTGGCCGAACGGGGCCAGACGGACAGCTGATGCCGCTCGTCGGCGGGGACGACGGTCTCGGCGCCGGGGACGGGCCCGGTGGCGGCGCCGGTGGCGCTGATGGTGGGAAGGGCGGTGGCTGGAGCGGTGTCCGGCCCCGCGTCGCGCGCGGTGCGCCGCGCGGGGACGGCTTGTGTCTTGGCTGACGCGCCGCTGCTTGTCGGTGTGCGCGGCGAACTCGGCGTATGCGGCGTACTTGCCGTGCTTGTCCTGTTGCCCGGCGTGCTGTCCGACGTGTCGGTTGACGTGTTGGTCGACGGGTTGGTTGACGTCGTGGTGGTTGACATGGCCGCGGCTCCTCAGACGACTCGTACGCCGCGGCGCGAACCGGCGCGCTCGCGCTCGCCGCTGGAGGCCCGGGCAGGAGCCGGGACGGAGGCGGGGCGGACCGCGGAGGACGGGGCTGCGGAGATGGGGGCGGGGACAGTGGCGGGGATGGGTGCGGGCGGCGCGGTCGTGTCAGCGCCGGTGGCCTCGCCTCGGGGGCCGCGCTCGCCGTCCGTGGTGGCCCCGGCCACCTCGGGGGCGCGGACCGCGAAGGGGTCGGGAGCGCGCGCCGCGAACTGCGGGTCCAGGGTGATCCGGGTGCAGCCGAGCGGGGCGGTGAGGGCGCGCAGCGCGGACTCGCCCAGCTTGATCCATCGTTGTTCGGTGCCCAGGGTGTCCGTCAACCGCCGCTCGCTGGTGAAGCCGACCGCGGTGCGCCCGCCGAGCGGCGTACGGAAGAGGCGAGCCGTAAGGCCCATGGGACCCGACCGGACCGGGACGAAGAGGCACCCGAGAGGTCCGGCCGGGACGGTTTCGCAGGGGTCGGGATCTTCCTGGTACGGGCTGTTGGTCATGGTTCCTCCTGAGGGAGAAGCAGAGGCCAGGCCCGTGTGCGGGGCCGGGGCGTGTCAGTGACGTTATGCCCGGTCGCGCGGGAGTGCGGCGGTTCCTGACGCGGCACTGACGGAATGGCGGCTTCCGTTAACGCGTCTCTAGCGTCCGGCTCATGGTCAGGGAGGGTCCGGCCCGGCGGAGGGGAAGCGCCCGCCCGGCGGTCGGTGAACCAACCGCCCCGAGTCGGGAAGTTGACGCGGCCGGAGCTCCACGGGGCGGCGTTCCGCGGTGTGCCGCCTGCGGATCGGCGCTCACGAGGCGGCGCTCTACGGGGCGGAGCTGACGGGACCGGGCGGGCACAGCCAGCGCGGATGGGCGCCGGGACGGTAGACGCTGAGCGGACGCGGTGGGAGCGGGTGGGAGTGGCGGGTTCAGAGCCAGCCGCTGCGGCGGAACGCGCGGTGAAGGACGTAGCAGAGCGCCGCCAGGGAGACGAGGGTGGCGGGGTAGCCGTAGGACCAGCGCAACTCGGGCATGTAGTCGAAGTTCATGCCGTACAACCCGCAGACCATGGTGGGCGTGGCGATGATCGCGACCCAGGCGCTGATCTTGCGCATGTCCTCGTTCTGGGCCACGGTCACCTGCGCGAGGTTGGCCTGGAGGATCGAGTTCAGCAGGTCGTCGAACGAGGCGATCTGTTCGGCGGTACGGGAGAGCCGGTCGGCCACATGCCGGAAATACGCCTTGATATCCGCATCGACAAGCTGCGGCGGCTGGGTGGAGATCGCGTGCAGCGGACGGTCCAGCGGGGCGACGGCACGCTTGAGTTCCAGCAGCTCCCGCTTGAGCTGGTAGATCCGCCCGGCGTCGTCCGCGCGGCTCGTGCGCCGGGCGGACGCGCGTCGCGGCCCGTGCTTCCCGGCGGGGGCCGGGCCGGTGCCGGAAGGCCCGTTGACCGTGCCCGTCGCGCCGGGTCCCGCGCTGTCGAAGCCGCCGATGCGGCCGGAGAAGACGTCCGTCTCGACCACGTCGATGTCGTCCTGCACGGCGGCGGTCACGGCGAGATAGTCGTCCACCGTGTGGTCGGCTATGGCGTACAGCACGGCGGCGGGGCCGTGGGACAGCAACTCGGGCTGGGACTCCAGGTATTCGCGTACGGGACCGAGCGAGCCATGGCCGCCGTGCCGGATCGTGATCACGAAGTCCGGGCCGGTGAAGGCCATGATCTCGCCGGTCTCCACCACCTCGCTGGTCGCGGTGAGCTGGTCGTGCTCGACGTAGCGCACGGTCTTGAAAGAGGCGAAGAGGGTGTCGTCGTACCGCTCCAACTTGGGCCGCTGGTGGGCCTGGAGCGCGTTCTCGACGGCGAGCGGGTGCAGGCCGAAGAGCTGGGCGATGACGGCGAACTCCTCGGGGTCCGGCTCATGCAGACCGATCCATACGAAGCCGTTGCCGGGGGTCGCCGTCGCTGACCCGGGCACCGCTTCGACTCCCCACCCCGAGTCGGCCCCCGCCTCTGTTCCCCCAGCGGAGCCGGACTCCGCGCCGTCCCCGGGCCCGGAGTCCGGCTCCGCGATCGCCGACGAACGGGCTGCTGGGACGGTGGGATGGGCCAGAGGAGCGGCTGTGGCACACGGTGACGCCGTGGCGTTGGAGGCATGGGAGACGGAGGAAGCCGGGGAGCTGGAGAAGCCGGACCATTCCGAGGTCTCGATGGAGCCGTTGTCGGCGCGTACCCGCGCGATCGCCTCGGCTGCCGAGCAGTCGCCCTGCTGCCGCAGCCCGTCCTTGTAGACCACGCAGTTCACCACGGCGCTGCCCAGCGGTGACCGCGCCGGATGGCTGAGGTCGACGCCTCCGGGGCGGCGGCGCCCCAGGCGGGCTCGGATGCTGTGGATCATCGACACGGTGGCTCCTGCGAAGGGACGGGACGCCCCAGTATGCCCAGCGCGCCGTCGGCCGACGGGCGGCGATGGCCGGAGCGGCGCGGCGGACGCCGCCTCTCCGGCACCACCCACCGGGGTGTCGGCCGTGCTCAGCGGCCTGGCGGACCGCCTCACATGGTCACTCTCCTGGACGGAGCGCCCGGCGACGCGGTGCGACGCGCCGAGGGGACCGGCCGATGAAGGAGCCGCGCGTACCGCTGGAGCTGAGCGCGGCCAAACCGGAGCTGGGCGAGCCGACCGGGCCGGAGTGTGATCAGGCCGACGTACCGCCGCCGCACTCCGGCGACGGCGCCCCCTCGGACGCCGCCAGGTCGAGCTGGTACTCGATGGTCTGGTGGGTCGGTACGTAGCCGAGCGCGTCGTTGATCTTCCGCATGGGGTGATTGCTGTCGGCCGTGTCGGTCAGCAGCCCGCCGAGGCCGGGATGGCGCTCCTGGATCTGCCGGATGGCCTCGCCCTTCATCCAGCGGCCCAGGCCGTGCCCGCGGTGCGCGGGGAGGACGCCGGTGCCGTAGTGCTGGGCGTCACCGGTGCCGTCGCCGGGGACGACGAGTTCGGTGAACCCGGCGATGGAGCCGTCCGACGTGTCGACGGCGGCGACCGTGTGCAGCAGGTCGCCGCGCTTGGCGATGGCTTCGGCCGCCGCCCGCACCCGCTCCATGTCCCAGACGACCGTGCCGTAGTCGGTGTCGTCCATCGGCATGTCGTCCATGGCGCGGCGTGACGCCGTGAACGTCGTGGCCAGCTCGTCGGGCACCGTCCCGTCCCAGGACACCAGCCGGTAGCCGGGGTGTCCGGCTGCGGTGATCCCGGCGACGGCGGCGGCTTCTGAGTCCGCCGGCGGGAGCGGCAGCCGGGCGAACGTCAGGGTCAGCACGGCCCGGAAACCCCGAGCCACGAGGAACGCGCTGCCTGGTGAGCCGGCTTCGGCCTGCGCGATGACGCTGCGCCGACCCGCCGCCCCGGCCGCGGCCACGGCGGCGGCCAGCAACCGGGAGCCGGTGCCACCGCGGCGCTCCGCCGGGTGGACGTGGAGCTCCAGCTCGCCGAGGTGGGCCTGCCCGGGCTTGGTGAACAACCGCAGGAAGGCAGACCCGACGGGGTACCCCGCGGCGTCGGAGGCCAGCCAGACGAGGCGGTACGCGGAGTCGCCGCGTTCGGTGTCGGTCAGGGCGGTGACGCGCATCGACAAGGAGACTCCGTCGTCAGGTGGTTACGGCCCCAGGAAGCCCTGCGACCCGCAGACGCTAGCCAGCCCGCCGGGCCACGCGCAACGCCATAGGTGAGCCGCAAGCAGCGAAATCCCCCAGCGTCATCGCGGCGACGGTGATGACCGGACGGCTGCCGCAATGACCATTGTTACGGCTCAAGTTGGCGACGCCGCCGGTCGCGTGAGCCGGGGGTGCTACAAGCACATCGGTCGTGCGAGCCGTCGGTGGTGGCGGTGTTGGTGGTCGGCTCGCGCTCTCGCGCTCGTTGGCCCGACGCCCTCTTGTCGAAGGGGCCGCGGGTAGGAAAGATCAATCCGTAGTCAATCCGCAGACATCGCCGCATGTCGGCATCGTCGGCATTCTGGAGAGGGCCAACGCCATGAGCGAGCTATCAGCGGCTGACGGCAGTACTGCGCGGCTGCCCGCACCGGAGGTGGACGATGTGGTCGAGGGAGCCCTGGCCGTAGCGGACGCGCCGTATGGGGCGACGATCAGAGTCGCGCCGTACGAGGGCATGGCGAAGGGGGACGTCATCACCGTCCTCTTCGGACGCGCCTATACGGACGCCTCGCCCGTCTCCACGTCGTGGGTGGGGCGGGAGATGGCGTTCGTCGTTCCGACCGATGTGCTGAAGGCGACGGATGAGCCGGTCACCGTCTCGTACTCCGTCGAGTTGAGCGGCGGCGGGTCGGTGTCCTCGGGGGCGGCGACGATCGCGATCGTGCGGTAAGGGCACGCGAGAGCGGGTTGTCGCCGCGATCGGGAGCGCGGCCAGGACCGTCGGAGGGGCGGTCGGCGGGCGGGCCGGGCATGGCGGGTGCCGGCGGCGGGACGTGCGCGCGCGAGCAGGCCATGCCCGGCCCGGCCCGGTGGGTCGTGCGGACGCTCAGCCCTTGGCCCGTGCCATCCACGCCTCGACGTCGGCGCTCGTACGCGGCAGCGCCTGCGAGAGATTCCGGTTGCCGTCCTCCGTGACCAGGATGTCGTCCTCGATCCGGACGCCGATGCCCCGGTACTCCTCCGGCACCGTCAGATCGTCCTCCTGGAAGTACAGACCCGGCTCTACGGTCAGGCACATGCCCGGCTCAAGCGTGCCCTCGACATACGTCTCGGTGCGCGCGACGGCGCAGTCGTGGACGTCCATGCCGAGCATGTGGCCGGTGCCGTGCAGGGTCCAGCGGCGTTGGAGACCCAGCTCAAGGACGCGCTCGACAGGGCCGTCGGCCAGGCCCCAATCCACCACCTTCCCGGCGAGCACCAGCTCGTCGGAGACACCCGGGTACAGACGGTTCTCGCGCTGTGTGACCGGCTGCGCTTCCGTCTCTTCCGGGGTCTCCGTGGGGAGCTGGTCGGCCACGGGCTGCCTCCTGCCGTTCGCCGCTGGTGGGGCGTTCATCGTATGTCCGTACGGAAGGGGGTCCAGGAGCTCACGGAGGCTCGCGGGGGCGCCCGAAGGCGCGGGCGTGCGGGGGGTGTCGGGGCAGGAGTGCCGGAAGGATGCCGGGCGTCCGTGGCCGGTGGCCCGGCAGAGACGACCGCACCCGGCCTGTCAGGGACCCCTGGTGGGGAGTCCTTGGCGAGACCGGGTGCGGACAGATCGACTCTGCGGAGAAAAGCCACAGGTCAAAGCGCCTGATCGGAGATCAGGACTTCTTGGTCTCCCAGAAGATCTTGTCGATCTGGGCGATGTAGTCCAGAGCCTTCTGGCCCGTGGCCGGGTCGGTCGACCCCTTGGCCGTGCTGAGGGCCTTAAGGGCGTCGTTCACCAGCTGGTGCAGCTCCGGGTACTTCTCGAAGTGCGGGGGCTTGAAGTAATCGCTCCACAGCACGGAAACGTGATGCTTCGCCAGCTCCGCGCGCTGTTCCTTGATGACGGTGGCGCGGGCCCGGAAGTGCGGGTCCTCGTTGGCCTGGTACTTCTCCTGGACTGCCTTGACCGACTCAGCCTCAATACGGGCCTGAGCCGGGTCGTAGACGCCGCAGGGAAGGTCGCAGTGGGCGCTGACCTTCACCTTCGGGGCGAACAGGCGGGAGAGCATAGAGCTGTCCTTCCTCGTGATCGTCTTCTCAGGTGCGAGATTACTCCGTGAGGGAAGGCTTTTCTCGGGTGGCCCGGGGTGCTTAGGACAAAAGTCCAGTGTCAGCCTGGGACTGGTGGAGGAACGGACCGGGAGGTGCCGGGATGCAGGAGCGGGCGCACGATCGCGGGCAGGAGGAAGACCGCGAGCGCCATGGGCTGCTGCGCATCGGGCTCGCCGAGGTGTACAACCCGTCGATGGTGCCGACGCTGCGGCCTGGTGACCAGCTTGTCGTTCAGTACGGCGCGAGCGTACGTCCGGGTGACGTGGTGGTGCTGCGTCACCCGTTCGGGCAGGACCTGCTGATCGTCAAGCGCGCGGTGGAGCGGCGCGCGGGCGGCTGGTGGGTGCAGGGCGACAACCCGTATGTGGAGAACGACAGCCGGGAGTTCGGCGTCGTGCCGGACGAGCTGGTCGTGGCCCGGGCGCTGGCGCGGCTGCGGCCGCCGCCGCGTGGTGATCAGCGCTCGGTGACCGGACTGCTCTCGTGGGCGGCGTCGGCGGTGCGCCCGGTGCGCTCGGGGCGCGGGGGGTGGGCCGCACGGCTGGTCAGGCCGGACCGGTCGCTCTCCAAGCGCTTGCGGGCGCGGTAAGCGGCGACGTTCGCGCGCGTCGCGCAGCGGTCGGAGCAGTAGCGCCGGGAACGGTTTGTCGATGTATCGAGATACGCGTTGCGGCAGGGGGTCGCCTCGCAGATGCCGAGCCGGTCGGCGCCGAGTTCGGTGAGGTGGAAGGCGAGCCCCATGGAGGCGGTGGCGGCGTACCCCGCGCCCGCGTTGGCCGCGTAGTCGGCGATGTGCATGTGCCACTTGGGGCGCCCGTCCTCGTCCCGGTGCTCGTGCCCCGAGATCTGCGGGCTGACGGGGAACTCCATGAGCAGGGCGTTGAGCAGGTCCACGGCCAGCACCTCGTCGCCGCCGTCGGCCGCCTCGAAGATGGCCCGCAGCCTGGCCCGTACGCCGCGCAGCCGGGTCACGTCGGCGTCGGTCGCCCGGCGGGCGGCCTGCTTGCTGGCGCCGAACAGGTCCCGTACGGCATCGACGGAGGTCAGCCTGTCGGTACCCCGTGCGGGCTCCTCGCTGTTGACCAACTGGACAGCGAGGTCCGAGTAATAGGCCAGTTCCACTTGTAGTCCTTACGGAGGCGGTCTAGGGTCGTTACTGGTGATCGGTAATGACTGCTATGTCTCAAAGGGTATTACGTAAGGGAGTGGCGTGGGGATGACGGACACCGTGGCTGGAGCAGGAACGGACTGGAGCGCCTGGCAGGCCAGCTGGGACCGGCAGCAGGAGTGGTATCTCCCGGACCGCGAGGAGCGGTTCCGCGTCATGCTGGACATGGTGGAGGCCGTCGTGGGCCCCGCGCCGCGCGTGCTCGACCTCGCGTGCGGCACCGGCAGCATCTCCGACCGGGTGCTCCGCCGCTTCCCCGAGGCCACGAGCACCGGCATCGACCTGGACCCGGCGCTGCTCACCATCGCGCGCGGGCACTTCGCCGGCGAGGGGCGCGTCCAGTTCGTGACGGCGGACCTGCGGGACCCGCAGTGGATGGGCAAGCTGCCGCACGCGTCGTACGACGCCGTGCTCACCGCCACCGCGCTGCACTGGCTGACGAGCGACGCGCTGCGCGTGCTGTACGGCCAGGTCGCCGGCGTCGTACGGCACGGCGGGGTGTTCATGAACGCCGACCATATGCCGGTCGAGTCCACTCCCCGGCTCAATGCCGCCGAGCGCGCTTTCCGCAAGGCGCGGCAGGCCAGGGAGCGGGCGGCGGGCGTGCGGGACTGGGCGGACTGGTGGGAGACCGTCGCCCAGGACCCGGTGCTCGCGGGCCCGGCGGCCGAGCGCTTCGAGATCTTCGGCAACCCCGCCGCGGGTGACCACGAGGACGGCCATGAGCAGTCGCCCGACTGGCACGCGGCGGCGCTGCGGGACGCCGGATTCGGTGAGGCGCGCCCCGTGTGGTGCTCGGCGACGGACGCGCTGGTACTTGGCCTGAAGTAGCGGGAGTCGCGGGGGCCGCGGGATGCGCGGCAGTCGCGAGGGTCGTGGAGACAACGGCGGTCGCACGAGCAAGAGAAGCGGCGGGAGTAGGGGGAGTGGCGGAAGCAGCCTAAGTGGCTGACGCGCAAGGTTGGTGTCCCTCCTCGTCGGCCGGCGGCGCGGCCGGTCGGCTCACAGCGCTCGAAGGCGGTACGGCCACATCGGTCCGTACCGCCTTCTCGCTGTGCTCACCGTCGCCGGTCTGCCTGCCGTCGGCTACAGCACCTTGGACAGGAACGACTTGGTGCGCTCGTGCTGCGGGTTGCCCAGGACCTCGCGCGGGTGGCCGGTCTCGACCACCATGCCGTCGTCCATGAAGACCAGCGCGTCGCCGACCTCCCGGGCGAAGCCCATCTCGTGAGTCACGACGATCATCGTCATGCCCTCTTCGGCGAGGCTGCGCATGACGTCGAGGACGTCACCCACCAGCTCCGGGTCGAGCGCCGAGGTCGGCTCGTCGAAGAGCATCAGCTTCGGCTCCATCGCCAGGGCACGGGCGATGGCCACCCGCTGCTGCTGGCCGCCGGAGAGCTGGGAGGGGTAGTTGCCCGCCTTGTCGCCGAGCCCCACCCGGTCGAGCAGCCGCACCGCGCGTTCGCGGGCGACCGCCTTCGTCTCCCGCTTGACCTGGACCGGCGCCTCCATGACGTTCTCCAGGGCCGTCATGTGCGGGAACAGGTTGAAGCGCTGGAAGACCATGCCGATGTCGCGGCGCTGGGCGGCGACCTCGCGGTCGCGCAGCTCGTAGAGCTTGTTGCCCTGCTGCCGGTAACCGACGAGCTCGCCGTCCACGTACAGCCGCCCGGCGTTGACCTTCTCCAGGTGGTTGATGCAGCGCAGGAAGGTGGACTTGCCGGAGCCGGACGGGCCGATCAGGCAGAAGACCTCCTGGGGGGCGACCTCCAGGTCGATGCCCTTGAGGACCTGTACCGGACCGAAGGACTTCTGGACGCCCTCGGCCTTGACCATGGCGGTCATACGCCGCCACCTCCCATCGTGCCGCCGCGGTTGCTCAGCGAGAGCATGTTGGCCCTGAGCTTCTGCCAGGGGGTGGGCGGCAGCTGGCGCAGTGAGCCACGCGCGTACCGCCGCTCCAGGTAGTACTGGCCGATGCTCAGCACGCTGGTCACCACCAGGTACCAGATGGCCGCGAGGAACAGCATCTCGACCGTGCCGCCCGAGGTCTGGCCGACGTTGGTGGCCGCCTGGAGGAGGTCGAAGTACTGCACGGCGATCACCAGTGAGGTGGTCTTGAGCAGGTTGATGAACTCGTTGCCGGTCGGCGGCACGATCACGCGCATCGCCTGCGGGAGCACGACCCGGCGCAGCGTCTTGGCGTGGCTCATGCCCAGCGCGTGCGACGCCTCGGTCTGGCCCTCGTCCACGGACTGGATGCCGGCGCGGCAGATCTCCGCCATGTACGCGGCCTCGTTGAGGCCGAGGCCGAGCAGCGCCGCCAGGAACGGGGTCATGAAGTCCGACCACTCGTCCTGGTAGATCGGGCCGAGGTTGATGTACTCGAAGACCAGGCCCAGGTTGAACCAGAGCAGGAGCTGCACATAGACCGGCGTACCGCGGAAGAACCAGATGTAGCCCCACGCGATGGAGGCCGTGACCGGGTTCTTCGACAGGCGCATCACCGCGAGCAGGACGCCCAGGGCCACACCGAGCGCCATGGAGACGATCGTGAGCCAGATGGTGTTGCGGACGCCCTTGGTGATGTCCTCGTCGAAGAAGTAGTCGGGGATGGCTCCCCAGTTCACATCGCCTTGGGCGAAGGCGTTGAGGAGCAGGACCAGCAGTGCGAGTGCCACCACTCCGGTGACCCACCGCCCGTAGTGCCTGACCGGGATGGCCTTGATGGCCTCCGAGCTGGGCGGCGGGGAGTCAGCTGGCCCCTTCACCTTGTCAATCTCAACAGTCACAGGTGCTGCCTTTCAGCATGAACCGTCACGAATCGTACGGTCAGGAGCCGCCGTTGATCTTGGCCTCGGTGACAGCGCCGTCCTTGACGCCCCACTTGGCCAGAATCTTGTCGTACTCGCCATTTTTGATGATCTCGTCGAAGGCGGCCTTCAGAGCGTCGCGCAGTTCGGTGTTCTTCTTGCTGATCGCGATGCCGTACGGCGCTGCCTCGACCTGCTCGCCGACGATCTCGAAGTCCTTGCCGCCGCCCGAGGTCTTCACGGCGTACGCGGCCACCGGGAAGTCGCTCGCCGCCGCGTCGGCGCCACCGGCCCGCAGCCGGGTCTGCGCCTGGACGTCGTTGTCGTACGCCTCGATGCCGATCTTGCCCTTGCCGTTCTTCTGGCACTCCTTGACCTGGTCTTTCGCCAGGTCATGCGAGACGGTGCCGCGCTGCAGAACGATCTTCTTGCCACACAGGTCGTCCCAGCTGGTGATCCCCTGGGTCTTGCCTTTACGCGTGTAGATCGAAACGCCGGCCTGGAAGTAGTCGACGAAGTCGACGCCCTCGCTGACCTTCTTGCCCTTTTCGGGGTCGATGCCCTCTTGCCGCTCCTTGGTGTCGGTCATGGCCGACATCGCCATGTCGTACCGCTTGGAGCGCAGACCGGTGAGCAGGGTGTCGAAGGTGCCGTTGGCGAACTCGAACCGGATGCCGAGCGCCTTGCCGAGCGCGTCGGCGAGGTCGGGGTCGATGCCGACGGTCTCCCCGCTCTTCTTGAATTCGACCGGCGGGTAGGCGATATCGGAGCCGACCTTGATCACGCCCGCATTCTGGACACTTTTTGGCAGCTTCTGGAAGAGCTTGTTTCCCGAGGCGGAGCCGTTCACCTTGTCCCGCTGATCGCCGCAGCCGGTCAGCAGCAGCGCGCTGGTGACCGCGATAGCGCCGATGGAGGCCAACCGGGGGGTCCGGCGGACGGCCTTATCCGGTCGGCGGGTACTGCTGGCGGTCATACTGGTTCCTCCTGCGGGTGAGGGAAGCACCGATGGGTCGGGCACACACTTTTGGGCGTCGCGACCTTGTGTGATTGGGGCATCTTGCCATCCGGACCAGCGGGTGCGGGGGGCCAGCCAGGTCAAAATCGGATAACGGGTGATGCGGGTGGTGTGACCTGCCAGGCGCCGCCGCGAAAAGTGGGCCTGCGGCGGGCCTATGAGATGTCGTGGGCGGCGGAATAAAAGCTTCCATCTCATGCGCGATGTCGTGGTACGTGGATAATCGGTAGCCAATGGCCCAATTTTGGCGTTACGCGAGGTTGCCGTGACGTAGCGCGACGGAACTCACTCGTCCCGAGCACCGCTTCTCCGGTAAAAAAGACGGTTACACCCCTCACCCGGGGCTCAGGGCACGTGTGCGGCGTGCCCGGCGTCCGTTCTCCTCCGCCAGCGGTCATCCGCGAGGCGTAGACCGGACGCGGTGCCCGCCCGCCCCTCAACCAGGGGCGGCTACCCTCAAACAGAAATACGACAAAGGGGTCAAAAAGTGGCAGCGGAGATCGTGAATCCTCGCAGCGACAGCGATGGCACTACGGACGAAGAACTCTTCGACCCGGCCTTCGCGCTGCACCGGGGCGGCAAGATGGCCGTCCAGGCGACTGTTCCCGTGCGCGACCGGGACGACCTGTCCCTCGCCTATACGCCAGGCGTCGCCAAGGTCTGCAGCGCGATCGCCGAGCAGCCCGATCTCGTGCACGACTACACCTGGAAGTCCCAGGTCGTGGCCGTCGTGACGGACGGCAGCGCGGTTCTCGGGCTCGGTGACATCGGCCCAGAAGCCTCCCTCCCCGTGATGGAGGGCAAGGCGATCCTCTTCAAGCAGTTCGGCGGTGTCGACGCCGTGCCGATCGCGCTGGACTGCCGGGACATTGACGAGATCATCGACACCGTCGCCCGAATCGCACCCTCCTTCGGCGGTGTCAACCTGGAGGACATCTCCGCGCCGCGCTGCTTCGAGATCGAGCGCAGGCTCCAGGAGCGGCTGGACATCCCGGTCTTCCACGACGACCAGCACGGCACCGCTGTCGTCACCCTCGCGGCGCTCCGCAACGCCTCCAAGCTCACCGGCCGCACCCTCGGCCAGCTGCGGGCCGTCATCTCCGGCGCGGGCGCGGCGGGTGTCGCCATCGCCAAGATCCTTGTCGAGGCGGGCATCGGCGATGTGGCCGTCTGCGACCGCAAGGGCATCGTGTCGCGGCACCGCGGCGACCTGACCGACGTCAAGCGCGACCTGGCGGGCTTCACCAACAAGGCGAATCTCTCCGGCTCGTTGGAGACGGCGCTGGACGGCGCCGACGTCTTCATCGGCGTCTCCGGCGGTACGGTCGCCGAGTCCGCGGTGGCGACCATGGCCAAGGACGCGATGATCTTCGCGATGGCCAACCCTGACCCGGAGATCCACCCGGACGTCGCGCACAAGTACGCGGCGGTCGTGGCCACCGGCCGCAGTGACTTCCCCAACCAGATCAACAACGTCCTCGCGTTCCCCGGCATCTTCGCGGGTGCGCTCCAGGTCCGGGCCTCCCGGATCACCGAGGGAATGAAGCTCGCGGCAGCCGAGGCGCTGGCCGCCGTGGTCGCCGACGAGTTGAGCGCCGACTGCGTGATCCCTTCGCCGTTCGACGAGCGGGTCGCCCCGGCGGTCACCGCCGCTGTCGCCGCCGCGGCGCGGGCCGAAGGAGTCGCGCGCCGCTGACGCTTGACGCGTGTCCGGGCGCGACCCCGCACCCGGACACGCCGCACCGCCACGACGGTCCGGGCCCGCCCTCCCACGAGGGGGCGGGCCCGCCGTTCGGCCGGGCCTGTCGGAGACGGCTCACACCAGAGGCTCACGGAAGCCGGCCCGGCTCTCATCCGCGCTGATGACCGGGCTCGCGCGATCCCGGCCACCCGGGAGCCGTCGCCGACGACGCTCACCCGCTTGGTGGAGCCCTTCCGCTGTGAAGCCGGTGCTACGGGCCCGTAGAAGCCCGCCCCGGGCTGCGCGGCCCGGCCAACGGGCCGTTCGATTCCCGCTCACCGTCATCTCGCGGACGCCCCCAGTTCAGGCCACTCTGATGCCATGCGCACCACCCGGCCCGACCGAATCCGAGTGAGGACACCCGTATGAGCCGTACGAGCCTGGACCGGCGCAATCTGCTGAAGGCCGCCGCGGGGGCGGGGGCGCTTGGCGCCCTGTGGCCTCTGAGCGCCGGCCTGACCCCCGCTCAGGCCCGGGAGGCCGCCGAGCAGCTCGGCGTGACCTGGGACGCCGCGCCCTTCACCCTCGGCGTGGCCTCCGGTGACCCGCTGCCCGACAGTGTCGTGCTGTGGACCCGCCTCGCTCCCGAGCCGCTCGCCCACGACATCGACGACCAGGGACTGCCCGCGACCGTCGAGGTGCGCTGGGTGGTGGCGCGCGACCGGGCACTGCGCCGGGTCGTCGCACGCGGCACCGCACCGGCCACGGCGGCGCTGGGACACAGCGTGCGGGTGACGGTGGACGGCCTGGAGCCGGGGCGGACGTACTGGTACGGCTTCCGCGCCCTCGGCCGCGGCAGCCGGGTGGGCCGGACGCGGACGGCGCCGGCGGGCAGGGTCGGGCGCGTGCGCTTCGCGTCGGCGAACTGCCAGGCGTTCCACGACGGTTACTACCCGGCCTTTCGCGGCATCGCCGGTGAGGACGTCGACTTCGTCGTCCACATGGGCGACTACATCTACGAGCACGGCCAAGTCGGCGGCCAGGCACTGCGCGACCACGAGGGACCCGAGGTCTTCACGCTCCCCGAGTACCGGCGCCGCCACGCGCTCTACAAGGGCGATCCGTCGCTGCGCGCCGCGCACGCCGCCCACCCGTGGTACCTGACCTGGGACGACCATGAGGTCGTCAACGACTACAGCGGCACGCGCGGCGGCGCCTTCGGCAAGCGGCGGGCCGCCGCCTACCAGGCGTGGTTCGAGCACATGCCGCACCGCGACCCGGCCGCCAAGGGCTCGGGGGACGCGGGTCCGCCCGCCGAGCCGCGTATCCACCGGGTCCGGATGTGGGGCGACCTGCTGGAGCTGACCGTCCTCGACCTCCGCCAGTACCGCTCCGAGCAGAACCTCCCGAACGGCACCATCCTGGGCGCCGACCAGCGCGCGTGGCTCGGGCGCGGCATCGACCGGGCCCCGGACGCCTGGCACTGCTGGGTCAACTCCATCAAGCTCAGCCAACTGCGCGGCAGGCCCGGCGGCGGCTTCATGTTCACCGACCAGTGGGACGGCTTCGTGGCCGAGCGCAAGAGCGTCCTGTCCCAGGTCCACCGCAGCGGTCTTGAGGACCTGGTCGTCATCACCGGAGACTGGCACTCGGCCTTCGTCGACGACCTCAGGCCCGACTTCGACGACCCCGACGGACCGGTCGTCGGCACCGAGTTCACGGCCCATTCCGTCACCTCCGGCGCGTACTCGGCGGACTGGAACGACAAGAACGGCCCGCTGATGGGCCGGGCCAACCCGCATCTGCGGTACTTCGAGGGCGACCGGTACGGCTACGACGTGTACGAGGTCACGCCGCGCCGCTGGACCACCCACATGCGGGTCGTCGGCGACCGCCGCGACCCGCACTCCCCGGTCTCCACCCTGACCAGCTTCCATGTGGACCGGGGCACCGCGGGCACGTACGAGGACGAGGCCACGAAGGGCTCGCCCGCGCAGTACCGCAGGGAGTGAGCCGCCGGGGGACGCGGCGCGTGTCACACCGCGGTGTGGTTCCGCCACGTCCCCCTCGCGCTCTATCGTCGGGATCATGTTCGCTGCCTACGCCGCACGTATCGACCGTGACCAGCCGCTGAACGGCCTGGAGCTGGGTGAGCGCCCCGAGCCGGAGGCGCCTCCGGGTTGGACGACGGTCAGCGTCAGGGCCGCCTCCCTCAACCACCACGACCTGTGGTCGCTGCGCGGCGTCGGCCTTGGCGAGAAGAGCCTGCCGATGATCCTGGGCTGCGACGCGGCCGGGCTCGACGAGGACGGCAACGAGGTCGTCGTCCACTCGGTCATCGGCCAGAGCGGCCACGGCGTCGGGCCCGACGAGCCGCGCTCGATCCTCACCGAGCGCTACCAGGGCACGTTCGCCGAGCGGGTCATCGTGCCCACCTGGAACGTGCTGCCCAAGCCGCCGGAGCTGTCCTTCGAGGAGGCGGCCTGCCTGCCGACGGCCTGGCTGACGGCGTACCGGATGCTGTTCACCAACGCCGGTGTGCGGCCCGGCGATTCCGTTCTCGTCCAGGGCGCGGGCGGCGGCGTCGCGACCGCGGCGATCGTGCTGGCACGCGCGGCGGGCCTGCGCGTGTACGCGACGAGCAGGGACGAGACGAAGCGCGCGCGGGCGATCGAACTGGGCGCGCTGGACGCTTTCGAGCCCGGTGCGCGGCTGCCGCAGCGGGTGGACGCCGTCATCGAGACGGTGGGTGCCGCGACCTGGTCGCATTCGGTGAAGTCCCTCAAGCCGGGCGGCACGCTCGTCATCTCCGGCGCCACCTCGGGCCCCGACCCGCAAGCCGCCGAGCTGAACCGGATCTTCTTCCTGGAACTGCGGGTCGTCGGCTCGACCATGGGCTCGAAGGACGAGCTGGAGGACCTGCTGAGCTTCTGCGCGACCACGGGGGTGCGGCCCGTGATCGACACGGTGCTGCCCCTGGACCGGGCGCGCGATGGCTTCGAGAAGCTGGCGGGCGGCGAGCAGTTCGGCAAGATCGTACTGACGGTCTGAGACCTTCGGGGGACGCCGGGCGGGAGTGCCGGGCAGGCATGACGGGCGGGGTTGACGGGCCCGCGCGTGGGGACTGAAGGCGTACGCGGACCTCCGCGCGCGGTCACCGCGGTCACAAGGTGAGGGCGTACGCCTGCCACCTGCTGGTGACCCGTGCGCCGAGCAGCTCAGCGGCGCGGCGGAGCAACGGGTCGTTCAGCTCGCGGATGTCCAGGTCCCTCACCGCCGGATCATCGGCGACGACGCGGCGGATCAGCCCCGCGACCGCACCGGCAAGATCGGTCGCGGACGCGTCGCGGTGCACGGCGTGTTCCAGGAGGGCGCGCCCGTCGGTGACTCCCACCGCGAGCTGGGCGGTGAGCGTCCCTTCGGCCGTGAGCAGGTCGGTCACGTGGCCCTGCGGCGCGACGCTGGTCAGGTACGCGTCGATACCCGCGGCGTCCCACGGGGGCTCGGCCGAACCGTCGTCGCCGCGCGTCGTGTCCGCGCCGCTGCCGCCGCGCGGGCTGCTGCTGTCCGGGTCGCTGCCGCCGTCCGGGCGGCTGTCGTCGTGTTCCTCGTCGTACGCGCAGAAGACGGAGCCGGAGACGGAGGGCTCGGGCGCGTCGTCCTCGTAGACCTCGTTGTACAGCCGTACGTACGTCTCCACCACGGCGTCGTTCCCGGTGGGGAACGGGCGTGGCGTGGCGCGCAGAGTCACCGGCGGCAGACCGGGCGGTGGGCTCCACGCCTTCAGGTCGGGCACGGTCCAGTGGCGGCCCAGCTCGGCGTCGACGCGGGCGCCGAGCCGGGAGGCGGCGATGCCTATGGGGTCGGTGTCGGGGCCGCTCCAGTTGATGGTCGCGAAGCCGAGCTCCTTCGCCCGGGCGGCCGCCGCGCGCAGCAGCAGGGTCAGCAGCTCGGTCTCCTCCGCCGCCCCCTGCGGTCCTTCGTCCGGCTGAGCGTGCCCCAGTGCCAGCCGCCTGCGCACTCGGGTGACGAGGATGTGGTCGAAGCACACGGCCGCTGCCTCGCCCGGCGGCTGGAGGAGCCGGGCCCAGCCGGTCAGCTCGCCGCCGTGCCGGGCGACCACGGCGCCACGGAAGGCGAAGGTGTCCGCCCGCTCCGTCTCCGCCCGGGCAGCCTCCGACGGCGACTCAGGGGCCACCGCCTCGGCTGCCGACTCGGGCTCTGGTTCCGGCTCCCGCGATCCCGAACCACCCGAAGAGTCTGGCGAGTTCGACGAGCTCGGAGAAACCACAGGGTCTGACGGGACCGGTGAGTCGGGACCCGGTGAGCCGAGTGAATGTGGCGAGTCCGGTGAGTCCGGTGAGTCCGGCGAGTCCGGCGATGGGGACTCCGCTGAGGGCCACTCCTGCGTCATGTCGAGTCCGAGGAGATCCGCCAGTTCACGTGACAGCAGTTCGTCGGCCTCCGGAGCGGAGTCGTATTCCACCGTGATGGCGGCGGGCAAGGACATGCTGTTCCCTCTTCCGCTTCGTGCGGACCGCACGGAAGGGCACGGTCGCCGGACCTCCCAGTACAGCTCACCATCCCGGCGCGCACGACCCGCCCAGGTTGGAGATGCGTCTCCTCCATACGGCGGGGGTGGGATGATCGCAGCGAGGGGTGTGCGGGGCGGCTCCGGCCGGAATCAACCGGTCCACTCGCGATCTTGCCCACCGGTTCCGAAGAGCCGGTCCAGGTGGTAGCCGATCGTCCGCTGTACGTCTTCGACCGCGCGGCGCCGGTGCGGAATGTCCAAGCCGAGGCCGATCACGCCGGAAACCAGCAAGTCAGCCTCGTGCGCCGGGTCACGCCGGGGTCCAAGTCGCCGTCCTGCTGCCCCTGCTGGATGAGCGTGGCGACCAGGTCGTCCAGCGGGTGCGCGTCGGCGAGGAACACGGCGGCCAGCTCCGGGTCGCCGATACTGCGGACGAAGTACGCCACGTGGATGAGCAGCGACGTGTGGCGCTGCTCGTCGAGCGGCGGGAACTCCAGCAGCGAGCCGAGCAGCAGCGCGCGCGGGGTGAGCGGCTGCGGGGCCGCCTCCAGGCGCGCGCGGGCGTGCCGTTCGCTGTCCTCGTGCGGCTAGCGCAGGGCCAGCACCAGCAGGTTGTGCTTCGTGCCGAAGTAGTACCGCACCGTCCGCAGCGCGACCCCGGCCTCGGCGGCGACCTGCCGCGTGCTCGCCGCCTCCAGGCCATGGCGGGCGGCGATCCGCCAGACCGCCGTGGCGATCGTCCTGCGGCGCTGTTCGTGGTTCACCCGGCCGGGGCGGGGCGGCGGGGGCGGGGTCACGCCTCCGCGGAGGCCGTGGTGTTCTTGGCCGCGAAGCGCCGCGCCTTGTTGCGGTTTCCGCACACGCGCATGGAGCACCAGCGGCGGCTGCGGTTCTTGGACACGTCCCAGAACACCCATGCGCAGGAGTGCTCCGCGCACCGCTTCAGGCGGGCCGCTTCGCCTGTGATGCGCAGTTCGCTCCAGGCGGCGGCAAGGGCGGCCAAGGCGCGTTTGACCGGCGGCAGTTCGGGCGAAGGAAGCAGCACGCGCGCCCCCGGGTGCCGGATGGCGCCCCCGGCCGTCTCGGTGCCTGCCGCGCCACCGGTCAGCTCATCGTCGCTCGCGCTGGTCGTGGCGGTCGCGCTGGTCGCGGCGGTCGGACTGGCCGTGCTGGCCGTGCTGGTTGGGCTGGTTGCGTCAGTCGTGCTGGTGGCGCTGGTCGGGTTGGTCGCGGCGGTCGTGCTCGTGCTGTGCGGGCTGTGTGTTTCGGTCGTCGGGTGGGCGGCGTGGCCCGCCCCGTGCATGGTGGACAGCAATGGCAGGGCCCTGAGCGCTTCTTCGGCCGCCGCGATGAGCCGGGGGTCCGGCACGTCGCCCACGGGGACGCCGAGCTCCTCGCGCAGGCCGTCACGCAGTCGTAGGGCCAGGCCGTAGTCGTCGGTGCCGACCCGCTGGTCCGGGGCGAGCAGCCCCCGCGCGATCAGCCAGTCGCCGAGCTGGTCCGGCGTGCTCAGGTCGTCGGTGCCGAGTTCGACATCGACCGTGTTCGCGAACGCCTCGACCAGTTGGGCCGTGGCTGGTGCCTCACTCATGGAATGCCGCCTCCGGCTCTCTCGGGCTCCCACTGATCTGCGGGCCACCGATCTGCGGGCCACTGATCTGCGGGTCCACTGGTCTGTGGTGCCACTGGTCTGTAGATCGATCGCGGCTCTTCCGCTGCTGACCGGCTCGCTTGCCGGCTTCCCGGCGCGCTCCCCGGTGTGCCCGGGCTGCCAGCGTACCCCTTCTAACCGGTAAAGGGTTTTACCGGTTGACGCCCTCGTCGGCTCGTGGCACGCTCCCGAGTTAACCGATGAAGCCGATAGGCGGTTATCCGTCCGATGCGGCGGTGTGCCGGGGCGGTCGTCAGCCGGGAGCTGGCGCATCGATCAGGAATCTGCGGAGGGGCCTGTCTGATGAGCGTTGATGCCGGTGTCACCAAGACCAGGAGCACGAGCGCGCCGTGCCCACCAAGCGCGCCGTGCCCGCCGGGCGTGCCAGTCACCACCGGGGAGGCGGCGGCTCGGGTCGTCGAGGCCCCGGACGCCCCGGACGCCGAGGTGCTTGGCGTCGGTGTGCGTGACGGAGGCACCCGTAACACCGCGGTGCTGCTGGTCTTCACCGCGATCACCAACCTCGCTGACGGCGTCACCAAGATCGCGCTGCCGCTCATGGCGGCCCGGATCACGGAATCCCCGGCGCGGATCTCGCTGGTCTCCCTCGCGCTGACGCTGCCGTGGCTGCTGGTGGCGCTGCACGTCGGCGTGCTCGTCGACCGGGCCGACCGGCGTCTCCTGCTGTGGCTGGCGGACGGCATGCGCCTGCTGGCGGTCGGCGGGCTGATGGCCGCCGTGGCGGCGGACGGGGTCACGCTGTGGGCGCTCGCGGTGGCTGGTGCGGTGCTCGGCGTCGCCGAGGTCATCGCGCTGACCTCGGCCGCCGCACTGGTTCCGGCTGTCATACCGCGAGCGCGGCGTGAGCGCGCCAACGCGTGGATCACCGGCACCGAGACCGCCGCCAACGAGTTCTGCGGCCCGTTCGTCGGAGGGCTTCTCGTCGCCGCCGGTACGGGAGTGGCGCTCGGGGTCAGCTGGGTCACCTACCTCGCGGCCAGCCTGGTGCTGGTGCTGCTCACCGGCCGCTTCAGGGCCGTGCGTCAGGGCCGTGCCACGGCGGACACGCCGCCCGGCTCCGGTGCCGCGGCCGCCGACGGGCCGGGCTCGGACCTCGCAGGCCAGGCGGAGGACGCCGTCAACCAGCAGATCGCCGAGGGCCTGCGCTTCCTGTGGCAGCACCGGCTGCTGCGGACGATGGCGCTGATCCTGACGGTGCTGTGCGCGAGCTGGGGCGCCTGGCTGGCGCTGCTGCCGCTGGTCGCCACCCGGATGATGGGCCTTTCGGCGCAGGAGTACGGCATCGTACTGAGCGCTCTGGGCATAGGCGGGCTGACCGGCGCCGTCACCGTCGGCTGGGTGAACCGGCTGCTCGGGCGCCGCCGGGCGATGTTCGCCGACCTGCTCGGCACCCTCGTCATGATGGCCGTCCCCGCGCTGACCACCCAGCTGTGGGCCGTCGCCGCCGCCGCGTTCCTCGGCGGCATGGGCGGCACGCTCTGGTCGGTCAACTCCCGCCTCATCGGCCAGAATCTGGTGCCGGACGCGATGATGGGCCGGTACAGCGGCGTGGCCCGCCTCTTCAGCTGGGGGGCGATTCCGCTGGGCGCGGGCCTGATGGGGGTGCTGGCCGAGTTGTTCGGGATGCGGGCTGCCTTCCTCGCCTTCGCGGCCCTCAACGCGGCGACCATCCCCGTGTTCCTCCGCGTGGTGACCACGAGCGAACTGCGGAAGGCCGAGTGAGCCGGGCTCCCCGCCCACGCCGCCCGCCGGTGCGGTGACGCGCCAACGTCGCCTGGCGGAAAAGCGCCGCTGGCGGAAGGGGAGTGACTTCGCGTCACCGACTTCTCGGGCGCGTCGCCACCTGCCGTGGGAACGGCGCCGCCACAGGGGACTTGTGGCGCGTTCGCGCGGGCCCGGTCCTGCTCCGGTGGCACGCGTGGCGGGCTCCGTGTCGGCGCGTATGGCGCTGTCCGTCCCATTGACGGTCATGGTCAGCCGCTGATTGGCTGTCCGGCGCTCCGCTGACGTGGCCATGGCCGGAGCGCCGACGCTGCCGCGCGGCGCTCCGCCGACTGACGCTGGGAGAGGCCGATGGACAGCCCGACGCGCGCGACACCATCCGGAACGACACCCGCGCCCGCGCAGGGGAGGGCCCCCTCGCTCCGTGCCCCGTACGGATCGCCACGCGGACCGGAGCGTGGACCGGGGCGCCGTCCGCGGCCCGGACGCGGGCGGAGTCGCGGGCGCGGCCCGGCGCGCAGGGCCGCCGTCGTCTTCGGCGCGCTGCTCGTGGCGTCCGTGCTGCCCCCGGCGCTGCCGGACGCGGGCCCGCGAGCCGCCTCCCGTACGTCCGCTGACGTCACCAGCGGCGGCCCAGCCGGTAACCCGGGCGGCACCCCGGGCAGTCATCCGGGCGCCACCCCGGATGGCATTCCGCCGTTGACCGATTCCCAGGGCCGCACCGTCACGCTGCGCGGCTGGAACGTCGAGGACAAGACGCATCGGGGCGCCGACGCGCTGAGTGCCATCACCGAGCGCCACTTCCGCGACATGTCGGCCCAGGGCTTCAACGCCGCCCGGCTGCTGTTCTTCTGGGACGACCTGGAGCCCCGGCGCGGCCAGTACAGCCACCGCTATCTGCGCAAGATCGAGCGGATTCTGGACTGGGCCCACCGATACCGGATCACGGTCGTACTCGACGCGCACCAGGACATCTACGGACCGGCCTTCGGTAGCCACCGGGGCATCCCCGAGTGGGCGACCCGCACCGATGGCCTGCCGTACACGCCGCATCCCGACGACTGGTTCGCCGAGTACTTCGAGCCCGCCGTGCAGGCCGCCTTCGACCATCTCTACGAGGACACGGATCTGCGCCGCGCCCAGGCCCGGATGTGGCGCGTGGTCGCCGAGCGCTTCGCCGGTCACCCCGCGCTCCTCGGCTACGACCTCATCAACGAGCCGATGGGCAAACTGCTGCCCGGCGAGGACCTGGCCACGGCCGCACGGCGCATCGAGGCGCGGCAGCTCACCCCGATGTACAACCGGCTCGCCGACGCGGTGCGCCAGGTCGACCGGTCGAGCTGGGTGTTCGTCGAACCGACCCCCATCGTCGGCGAGGGCGTACCCACCGGGCTCGGCAAGATCCACGACCCGAAGACCGCCTACGCGCCGCACTTCTACAACACCGCCATGGAGGCGGGCCAGGACTACGACCCGGCGGCGGGCTGGATCGAGGCGTACGAGGCGGCCGTCACGGCGTACCCGAGGAAGCACGGCATCCCGGTGCTGGTGGGGGAGTGGGGGCCGCTGAACAACGCGCTGCCCCGGATGGGCCGGTTCTACGACGACGCCCTCGCCTCACTGGACCGCTACAGCTCGGGCTGGACCGGCTATGTGTGGTGCTACGGGGGCGGCTACTGCGCCGTGGACGAGAAGGGGCGCTTCCGCGTCAACAAGGAACGCACCGCACGCCCGTACGCTCCGGCTGTCTCCGGCGCCGTGCGCTCCGCCACGTACGACCCGGAGCGTCGCGTCTACCGGCTGGTCTACGACCCGCGCGGCCGCTCCGGGGTGAGTGAGCTGTCCCTGCCGCCCACGGAGCGGGGCTGGCGGATCGCGGTGGACGGGGCCGCGCACGCCTGGCCACGGGTGGTGGGCGCTGGGCGGCGCGGCACGGTCGGGATCTTCTCCACTGGTTCGGTGAAGACCCCGGTCACGGTGACGGTCACCGCCCCAGCCCCAGCGGCGGTCTCAGCCCCGGCTCCGGTCTCAGCCCCAGCCCCAGCCCCGGCGGCTCCGGTCCCGGCTCCGCTCATGCGCGGCGACTGACCACCCGTTCGCGCCCCTTCGCCTCCACTACCCGCGCGCACGCGTGCACGTTGGCCCCGTGCCCCGTGCCCCGTGCCCCGTGCCCCGTGCCCCGTGCGCCGCTGTCCTTGTGGTCGGCGGGTCACGCCCACCAGTGTGTTCGCGCGCCCTCGCCCAGTGTCGCCGGGCGCGAGTACGGTACGTACAGGGGTGCACGGGGTGCTGAGTGAGCCGAGGAGACGATTGAGGCGTACGTCGTCGAATCAGATGAGTCAGACGGAACAGACGGATCAGACGAAGCGAACAAGCGACAAGTCGACAGGAGTCCAGTCAAAAAGTGCCGACACATCAGCTAGCCGCCTCTCCGGTGGCAGGCCCTCGCGTGTGAAGCCGCCCGGTGGGAAGACGGCGGGTGTGAAGCGATCAGTTGCGAGGCGAACAGGAACGAAGCGGTGGGGCGGCAGCGGGGTCTACCAGATGCTCTCGGCCGCTGGGCTGCTACTCCTGGTGGTGTGTGTGGTGGGAGTGTTCATCGGGCGGCAGGCGCATCAGCTGGCGACGGGCGAGACCGCCACGGTGCGTACCGTCTCGCGCTGCGCCGAGGGCGGTGGTCCGGGGACGGAGCCCGCACACTGCGAGGGCGAGTGGCAGTTCGCGGACGGGCGCACCAGCATGGGCGACATCCAGGGGCCCGAGGTGTCCAAGGGAGACAACGTCTTCGCCGGGAGGGGCTGGGCCTACACCTCCGAGACCAGACTGAGCCTTCAGGTGTGGATTCCGATCGGGCTGTGCACGGTCTTCCTGAGCGTCGCCGGCATCTTCTGGCTGGTCTACCGCAAGGACCAGCGCTCGGCGGCGGAGCGGGCCGGGCAGGAGCCGCCCGGTAGCGCGCGCCCCGCTGCGGAGTCATAGCGGTCGCCATCCGCTGCGGGGACCGCGGTCGCCTCACGCCGCCGGGACGTTCACCACGCTCCGGTACGGCTCGTACGGTACGGCGCCCAAGGGGCGGACCCCGGGCACGGCGCGGACGGCTGTGGACAGCTCCGGTGAGTCGGTGTTGACGAAGGTCAGCCACGCCTCACGGGACGTCCACTCGGCGTAGTTCAAGACCCGGGTGCCGTCCTTGCTCGCGTGGAAATGCGCCGACAGCATGCCGGGGATCACCATGCGCCGCAGGAGCCCGATGACCGTTCCGGCGAGGTGCCGCTGCGCCTCGGGAGCCTCGGTCTCGAAGTTCACGACGGCGACGAAGCCGGGCTCGGTGCCGTCGCCGGGCTCCGGGGTGAGGTAGCTGTCGTGCAGTGCGTAGCGGACGAGGCCGGGGCGCTCGATGCCGGGCAGGGCCTCGTCGATGCTCTGGACCATGGCGGGGCGCTTGGTCCGCACGAACGCCAGGTGGTCGTCGTCGTTCGTCCACTGGGCGTAGTTGAGGACGTGTGTGCCGTCGTCGCTCAGCAGCGTCGTCAGGCTCAGCATGGCGTCGGGGCGCTCCAGGTCGGTCCAGGAGTCGATGACGGCGTCGGCCGCCGGACGCTGCTGCTCCGGGTCGGCCACATTCCACCGGCTGACCAGGATGGTGCCCGCGTCGGGGCGGGTGACGCGGGGAAGGACGAGCTGCGGAACGGGGCCGGACTGCGCTGACATCGGGGGCTCCTTCACAGAGATGAGTGCGGCCCGGTCAGTGGTGACCGGCCGCACTCATGACTCTCCGACATCAACAATGGTTGAAGTCAACCTCCGCCGGATGTTGCCCCCGGTCCTCTCCTGTTTCTCTCCTGTTTCTCTCCCGCTGTTGTCTCGGCTGCCTGTGGCGGCTGCCCGTGACGGCTGTCAGTCCGCCCGCCGCCGGTGCAGCTCGCCGTCGACGCGGGACGCCGCTGTCGCGAGGTGGTGGCGGACCCTGGCCAGCTGGGCGGCGGAGACGCCGTGGTCGCGGGCCGCGTCGCGGACGCCGTCCCGGAAGCGGTCGAGCAGCCGCTCCAGGTCGCGCGCCGGGTCGGCGGAGTGCGCGTCGTCGGCGTGTGCCCACTCGGGGAGCCCGGCGGCGGCCGTGTCGTCCGGTCCCGCCGTGGCTGTGCCCTCGGCGCCTGGAGCGGCGGGCGCGCCGTTCTTGGTCAGGTCGGTGCGTTCCACCCTGACCTCCGTGTCCGGCTGTGGCGTCGCCTGGGCGCCCTTGTCCGCTGTCGCCGCCTGGCCGTGCTGGGCGACCCGGCCCATGCCGCGTGTCAGCTCCGAAAGCCCGTCGCGCAGCGCGCTCTGCCAGTCACCGGCCCGCAGGTGCTCCTGGGTCTGCTCCTGTACGCGCTGCGCCAGCCGCGCGATCTCGTCGCGCGCGAAGTCCTCGGCGTCCTTGGCTTGCCTACGGGCCCGCTGGGCGTCCTGCTTGGCGCGGCGGCTCTCCTCCTTCGCCCGGCGTGCCTGCTCCTTCCACTCCTCCTTGGCGCGCCGCAGCTCCTCCTTCGCCTGCCGCCACACCTCGGAGTCGCCCCAGGTGCCGCTCTCCCACGGGGGCCTGCCGTCGTGGCCGGGCCGCGCCGAGCCGCCCTCGCGCCCGGGGCGGGCGCCCCGGCTGTCGGCGTCGGGACCGGCGGCGCCGCCCGCGCCGCGGGCCTGGGCTGCGGCTTCCCTCATCTCCCGGCGCAGATCGCTGGCCGAGCCGCGGACGTCCTCGCGGATCTCGGCGGCGAGTTCGGCGACGGAGTCGCGGATCTCCAGTTCCAGGTCGGCCAGCTCGCCGCCCCGGTCGGCGAGTTCGGCGCGACCGGCGTCGGTGAGCGCGTAGACCTTGCGGCCGCCCTCGGTGGAGTGCGTCACGAGGCCCTCGGCCTCCAGCTTGGCCAGTCGGGGGTAGACGGTGCCCGCCGACGGCGCGTACAGGCCGTGGAAGCGCTCCTCCAGCAACCGGATGACCTCGTAGCCGTGCCGTGGGGCCTCGTCGAGGAGCTTGAGCAGATACAGGCGCAGGCGTCCGTGCGCGAAGACGGGGGACATCAGAGGACCTTCTTGTCTGTCGCGGTCGGCTCGTCCGTGGCGGGCTTTCCCGGTGCGGCCGGGGCGGGGCCCTGACCGGCGGGGTGGTGCCGGTCGTCGTGGGCTTGCGGGCGGCGGAGCAGGGCGATGGCGCCCGAGGCGCTGGTGGCCTTCAGCCGCCCGCCACCGGTGCCAAGCCTGCCGCTGATCCTCCCGCCCGCGCAGCCGGCGGCCGTCCAGGCGGCCCACTGCCCGCCCCAGGGGCCGCCGTCGACCCGCAGGTCGTCGAAGGCGTTCGACACGCTGCCGCCCGCCGTGTTGGCCTCGACCGCGATGTCCGCCCGGTGCGGCAGCCGGACGGCGATCTCGCCGGAGACGGTGGCCAGGCACACCTCGGCGAGGCCGGCCGTCTGGGCGACGTCGACCACCATGTCGCCGCTGACGGAGTCGGCCTTCACGACGGGACCCGCTCCGTCGATGACGGTGAGTTCGCCGGAGACGGAGTTGAACCGCAGATCGCCGCTGAGTGACTGGGCCTCCACGCGCCCCGAGACGGTGTCGGCGCGCACATCGCCGGTCAGGCCGACCAGCGTGCTGTCGCCCGAGACGCCCCGGACCTCGGTACGCCCGCTGAGGCCCGAGATGACGGCTGTCGCGTTGACGAGGCCCACCTCGGCGCGGGTGCCGGTGGGCACGGTGAGGGTGATGTGCGCCGTACGGTGCCAGCCCTTGCGGTCGAGCAGCTTGAGGAAGCCCTTCCAGGGCAGATCCTCGTAGCCGATGGTCAGCGTTCCGTCCTTGACGCTGACGATCAGCGGCGGTCCCTCGATTTCGGACAGCTGGAGGCGGACCGGAGCACCCTCGGTCGCTTCGGCTGCCGTTGTGGCTGCCGCCTCGGTGGGCGCTTCGGCTGCCGTCTCGGTGGGCGCGGTGCTCGCGGCTGTGGGGGCGGTCGCTCCGGTGTCCGCGGTGTCCGCGGCGGTCGCTTCCGGCGCGTGGCCTCCGTCCGTGCCGACGACATTGACGGTGCCGCTGACGACGCGGATCTGCACCGCGGACACGGGTTCATCGAACGTGAGCGTCTGTGGTTCGGACAGCGACCACTCGGACCGGGCTGACATGCCTGACCTCCCCAGCTGAAGCGTAGACGCAACATATCGCGTCTCTCCCTGAACACGATATATCGCGGATTGCGGAAGTCAAGCGCCATGCGGTAGAGCAAAAGCCACTGGGGTCCGGCTGGAGTCTCGCTTCACGTCCGGGTCCAGCACGATGGGTCGCGGAAGTTGCGACTGCTAACTTCTTGTCGTCGTGGGGGCAGGGGGAAGGGATCAGTGGGGTTGATGGAGGCGCGATCCTTCACATATGGGGAACCGGTCGGCGAGGCGGGTTCAGGCTCTGTCGCACGACTGCTGCTGGGGGCGGCGCGCCGGAACCGGGATTCCGGCGTGCGCTACGTCGGCACGGGCTCAGCGGGCCCGACGCGGTTCCAGTCGTATCCGGAACTCCTGGACCACGCACGGCGGTTGCTCGCAGGGTTGCGGCAGCGCGGGCTCAAACCCGGGGACACGGTGGCGCTGCTGCTTGAGCGGACGCAGGACTTCCTTCCGGCATTCTGGGCGTGCGTACTCGGCGGTTTCGTGCCATGCCCCCTGGTGCCCGTCCACGGAGACCCGGCCCGCTGGGCGGCACAGCTCACCCACGTCGGCGACCTGCTCGACGGGCCGCTGCTGCTCACCACCGATGCCATGGCAGCCACGTTGCCGCAGGTGGAGCGGATGGACGTGGCGCGGCTCGGGGAGCTGGACGAGGGTGCGCCGGGCTTGGCGGCCGCGCCCGGTCGGCGCGATGGAGCCGATCATCCCGGGTCACCCGGGCGGCAGGAGCCCCAGTCGCCTCATCCGCATCGGGCCGACGATCAGACCGACCACCAGGCCGATCACCGTGCCGTCCATGGAGCCGTCCATGAAGCCGTCCATCGCGCCGCGTCCGATGAACTGGCGGTCCTCGTCCTCACATCCGGTTCCACCGGGCGCCCCAAGGCGGTGCGGCTCACCCATGGAAACCTGCTCGCCTCGATGGCGGGCAAGGCGCGGCGGCAGCGGCTCACGGCGGCCGACCGCACCTTCAACTGGATATCGTTCGACCACGTCGCCGCCCTCCTTGAGGCGCATCTGCTGCCGCTCAGCGTGGGCGCCGACCAACTCCACACGGACAGCGCGACGATCCTCGCAGAGCCGCTGGAATTCCTGCGGATCATCTCCCGCTTCCGTGTGACGATGACCTTCACACCGAATTTCCTCCTCGGCTTGCTGAACTCCGCCCGTGTGCGACTGGACAAGGAATCGGAGGCGGGAGCGGAACGCCTCGACCTTCGTTCACTACGCCACATCGTGAGCGGCGGCGAGGCCAACGTCCGGTCCACCGGGGAGGCGTTCCTCGCGGCCTTCGCGCCGTACGGGCTCCGTGATGACGCCCTGTGGCCCGCTTTCGGGATGACCGAGACCTGCGCGGGCAGCGTGTACTCGCGGGCGTTCCCGGAGGCCGACGCGGGTCAGGAGTTCGCCTCGCTCGGCCAGCCCATCCAGGGTCTGAGCATCCGGATCGCCGACGCCGACGGCCGCCCGCTGCCCGCGGGCGAGGCGGGCGAACTCCAGCTGCGCGGCCCGATGATCACCAGCGGCTACCACCGCGACCCGGCCGCCACCGCGAGCGCCTTCACGCCCGACGGCTGGTTCCGCAGCGGCGACCTGGGCCGCATCGACTTCGGCCCGCCGAACACGGTGCGGACCTCCGGTGCGGTGGACGGTGCCGGTGCGGCGAAAGGCGCCGGGGATGTGCACGTGACCGGGGCGGCGGACGGGTCCGGCGCGGCGGACCAGGGCGCCAGGGCCACGAGCGTGCTGCACGGCGACATGCCGGGAACGGGGCGACTCAGCCTCGTCGGACGCAGCAAGGACAGCGTCATCGTCAACGGCGTCAACTACTTCAGCCATGACATCGAGACGGCGCTCGAACAGCTCGACGGCGTCGCGGCCGGACACGTGGCCGCCTTCCCGACACGGCAGCCCGGCAGCGACACCGAACAACTGGTGGTGGCCGTCCACGCCGAGCTGCCCGCCGGTGACGACGCGGCGCTGCACCGGCTGCTGACCGCGGTACGGGCCACCGTCGTGGCCCACTGGGGCTTCAGGCCCGCGCTCGTCCTGCCGCTCCCCAGGGAGGCGTTCCCCAAGACCAGTCTCGGCAAGACGCTGCGGCAGCGGATGCGGGCCAGGCTGGAGGCCGGTGCGTACGACGACGTCATCGGCGTCGCCGCCGCCCTCACCCGACGCCAACTCGGGCACCACACCGCGCCCCAGGGCGAGACGGAGCGCGTGCTCACCGAGATCTACGCCGAGCTGTTCGCCTCAGAGCCAGCCGACATCAGCGTCACCGCCAGCTTCTTCGACCTCGGCGGCACCTCGCTGGACATCCTCCGGCTGCGCCGCCAGGTCGCCGCACGTCTGCGCGTCGACGAACTGCCGGTCATCGCCGTGCTGACCTCGCCCACCATCCGCCAGCTCGCCGCCCGGCTCACGGCGGGGGAGCGGGGCACGTACGACCCGGTCGTGCCGCTGCAGACCAGCGGCCGTAAGACCCCCCTGTTCTGCGTCCACCCCGGCGTCGGCGAGGTACTGGTCTTCGTCAACCTGGCGCGCTACTTCGCCGATGACCGGCCGTTCTACGCACTCCGCGCCCGGGGCTTCGACGAGGGCGAGCGGCCGTTCGGCAGCTTCGACGAGATGGTCGGCTGCTACGTGGCGGCCATCCGCGCCCGGCAGCCGCACGGCCCGTACGCCATCGCCGGTTACTCCTACGGCGGAGCCGTCGCCTTCGAGATCGCGAAGGCGCTGGAGGCGGCGGGCGAACGCGTCGACTTCGTCGGCAGCTTCAATCTCCCGCCGCACATCAAATACCGGATGGACGAACTGGACTTCGTCGAGACCGCGGTCAATCTCGCGTTCTTCCTGGAACTGATCGACAAGCAGCAGTCCCTGGAGCTGCCCACCCGGCTGCGCGAGCTCCCGGAACGGCGCCAGCTGGCCCATCTGCTGGAACTCGCCCCGCCGTCCCGGCTGCGCGAACTCGACCTCGACATCGGGAAGTTCGACGCGTGGGCCCGTATCGCCAGCGGCCTCACCACCCTGGGCCAGGACTACCAGCCCTGCGGCACGGTCCGGTCGATGACCGTCTTCTACGCCATACCGCTGCGCGGCACGAAACAGGATTGGCTGGACTACGAGCTGCGCCGCTGGGACGAGCACACCCGGGAGCAAAATCGTTACGTCGATGTTCCCGGCGAGCACTACACCATGCTTGGTCCGCGTCATGTCGCCGCGTTCCAATCGGTGCTGCGCCGGGAACTCGACCGCGCGCTGGGCGAAGGCACCTGACGGCGAACCCGTCCGCGCCCCCGTCTCCATCCCAGTCCCGGAGGCAGACCTAGACGCACGCTCACGCAACAGACGCGCGCTCAGACAACAGACGCACGCACAGACACGGGCGCGGGCCACGCGGCCGGTCGCCCGGCCGCTTGGGGCGTCGGCGCCCGAGGCGTTCATGGCCCGGCGGACCCATGCCGGGCGGCCGTACGGGGGAAGGGAAAAACCAATGAAAAAGGGGAGATACGGTGAAAGGCAAGAAGATCTTGGTCACGGGAGGGACCGGGCAGGTCGCCCGGCCGGTGGCCGAGGCGCTGGCCGTGGACAACGATGTGTGGTGTCTGGGCCGGTTCGGCACACCAGGAGTTGAAAGCGAACTCGCCGGCCACTCCATCACCACCCGGCGCTGGGACATGACCGACATGACGCCGGGTTCGCTTGACGGGCTGCCGACGGACTTCACGCACGTCATCCACTCCGCAGTCCAACGCGGCGAGGACGGCGACTTCGACGCCGCCATGGAGGTCAACTCCGTCGCTACGGGGCGGCTGATGTCCCACTGCCGGGATGCCGAGGCGTTCCTGTATGTGTCCACCGGTGCCGTGTACGCGCGGCAGACGCTGGACCACGCGTACCGCGAGAGCGACCCGGTCGACGGCGTGGCCGACTGGCTGCCCGCCTACCCGGTGGCCAAGATCGCGGCGGAGGGAGCCGCCCGTGCCTTCGCCCAGGTGCTCGGCCTGCCCACGACCATCGCGCGGCTGAACATCGCGTACGGGCCCCACGGGTACGGCGGTGTGCCGATGCTCTACTTCAAGCGGATGCTCGCCGGTGAGCCGATCCCGGTCCCCATGGAGGGGCAGAACTGGTGCTCGCCGCTGTACACCGATGACCTCGTACGCCAGGTGCCGCTGCTGTGGGAGGCGGCGGACACCCCGGCGACCGTCGTGAACTGGGGCGGTGACGAACCGGTCGGCATCACCGACTGCGTGCGGTACCTGGAGGAGCTGACGGGCGTCGCGCCGCGCCTCGTGCCGAGCGAAGTCACCCGGGAGACCTATCAGTTCGACTCCACACTGCGCCACAAGCTCATCGGTAGCTGTGAGATCGGCTGGCAGGAGGGCGTCCGGCGCACGCTGGCGGCCCTGCACCCCGAGCGCCTCGTGCCCGGCGCGTGACGCACTACGCGCACCCGCAGCGCACCCGCACCCGCAGCGCACCCGCGCCCGCACCACCTCGTCAGCCCGCGCCCAGAAACAGAGGAGATCAGCCGTGGCGTCCAAGAACCTTGAGGCCATCCGCACCGCTTACGCCGGATTCGCCGACCGCGACATCGAGGGGGTGCTCTCGGCCATGAGGCCCGATGTGGAATGGGTGCATCCGGACGGCATGGCCGCGTACGGCCTCGGCGGCACGAAGCACGGGCACGAGGGGATCAAGGAATTCCTGGCTCATGTGCCGAGCGTGCTCGGCGGCATGCGGCTGAACCCCCGGGAATTCATCGAGTCCGGTGACCGGGTCGTCGTCTTCGGTACGCGCGAGGTGACCTCGCGCCAGGGCCGGACCGCGACCCTGAGCTTCGTGCACTCCTGGACGATGCGGGACGGGAAGGCGGCACGGATGGAGGACATCTTCGACACGGTCGCCTTCCACGAGCTGATCGAGAGCTGAGCCGGTCCCCCGGCGGCCGCGCCTGAGCGGAGGTCAGCCCGGCTGCTGACCAAGGCCGCTGCCGTCTGAAGCCACTGCCTGGGGCCGCTGCCTGGCGCCGCTGGCTGAAGTCGCCGCTGCTGGGGACCCGTGGTGGGGCGTGCAGGTGTTCGGCCGCGCAGACCGGGCATGCGGTCAGGGCGCCCTGTGCCGAGCCCGCATCAAGCGCCAGGCCGGCTGGGGCATTAGGGGGCGAGGCGCCATATTGGGGGCATAGTGGCCTAGCGTGGAGGGATGGGTGATTTCGAAGTGACCCCGTCCGTTACGCCTGACCGGCAGCGGGTGTCCGGTGCGCTGCTGCTCTGCCGGGCCGAGCCGGAGGACGTACGGCTGTCGGCCAGCCTGCTGCCCGCCCCGCTCCTGCTGGCTCCGGCGGGGCGGGGGTGGAGTGTGCTCGTCCCCGACGCGCCTCCGGCCCCGGCGACCGGCGGCGCCCCGGCCACCGGGACGCGTGCGGCGCCGCACGGGCCGCCGCACGGGTCGCCAACCGCTGAACCACACCCACATCCACATCCACACCCGGACCCACAGCCGGCCCCAACTGCCGCACCCGGCAACGGCCAAGCCGGGGCGTCGGGGGAGGGGGCGAGCGGACCGGGAGCCGGTGCGCGCGACGGGGCGGGGCCCGACGGGCGCCCCGGGCCCGGTCGGGAAGCCGCGCGGGGCGAGGGAGCCGGGGCGCGCGCCAAGGGCGGCGTCTCGACCGTGACGGACCTCGCCGACCTGGCCCGTACCGTCGCGGCCGGTGAATCCTGGCCGGTGGTCGCCCTGTGGTGGGGTAGGGACGGAGCCGGTTTCGTCCTCGCCTCCGGCTTCCGCCGCCCCGTGGACCATGCCTGGCTCGCGGACGGCACTCCGGCGGGCGATCCGCGCGTGGTACGGGCCCTCGGGGCACGCCTCGGCCTCGACCCGGTGCTCGACGCCGCCTCGCTCGACCAGCTCACCCGCCCCACCCTGGGGTCCGGCCCGCAGCCGGGCGACACGGGTCCGGCGGGCCGAGCGGGCCGCCCGGAAACGGCCGCACCCTCCGACGCCGCCCCGGGAGACGGGGACCAAGCGGCCCCGGGGCCCGAAGCCGCCTCGGAACCCGACGGGAACGCGCACCACTCCAGGCCGGGCGGCTCCGGTCCGGGAGACTCGGGCCCGGGTGACTCCAGCGCGCGCGAGCCCGATCCGCACGACCACAGCGCGGACCAGGGCGGCCCGCGCGACACCGGCCCGCGCGATACCAGCCCGCATGGTGCAGACCCGCATTGTGCCGACCCGCACAGATCCGGCTCCGCGTCATCCGCCTCGGCCTCCGCTGCCGACCGGGCGCCCGGTGCGGAGGCGTGTGCGCGGTTGGTCGGGCTGATCGCCGTGCTCACGCGTACGGGCCTCCGGCTGCCTGCCGGGCTGGCTCCCGGAGAGTCCGCGCAGCAGCTGCGCTCCGCGCTGCGCGCCGTCCCGCGCGCCGAGGTCATCGTCTGGCGCGGCTGGCGGGATGCCGTGGCGGCCGAGCTGGACAGTGCCGAGAGCGGTCCGCTCGGCCCGTGGCTGCGCGGGCCGAGGGCCAAGGCGCTCGGCGCGGCGCAACTCGCCGCCGGGCTGCCGCTCGCGGCCTGGAGCCTGCGGCGGGGCCGCCCCGGATGGGCGCTCATGGGGGCGGCCCTCGTCGCCGACGGGGCGGCCGGGCTGGCCTACGACGCCCTGCGCGGCCGACGGCGGCGCGTGTCCTTGTAGACAGGTGAACGGCTTTCGGGCGACACCCGCTCCGGTTCAGCGGGCAGCTCCGTATCCGAAGGGGTACAGGGGTTTCCACGGGGCGCTCACCTGTAGTGGACGAAAGATCGGAACCCATGGCGGCTCGTGCCTCGATGGTTTGGGAGATTGCCAGAAACTTGACCAGGTCACCGTCACCGAGAGAGCCCCACCGCGCGGCCGAGACCGGCGAGCGCTTGTTGACTCGGGCAGCTACGCAGATGACGTCAGCGCAGAGGTGCAGGTTCTGGGAAAACCGCCCAATCATGCTCATTACCCCTAGGCTCATCCCGCCCGAGCAAGTCAGGCGGGGGAGCGCGCGGGGTACTGGAAGAAGCACACAAAGGAACATCAGAAGGTCCTTGAGCTGTTCCACCGCAACGGGTGGATAATTAAGGACCCGCCGACGTACTACATGCTTCTGTGCCCGTGCGGAGCCCACATGCGGTGGTATCACTTGACACCCAGCGGGGCAGACTACGGAAAGAACGTGGTGAGCTGGGGGAAGCGTCAGCCATGTTGGAAGGGGACCCCATGACTAGCGAAGCGCATGTACGTTGGACGTTTCGCGTCGTGGGCCCGGAAACCGCCGAAGACCTCGCTGAGGGCGCTGGCCGCGTCATGGACGCCCTTCTCGTACTCGAAGAGTGCAACGATGATCTGCGAGACTCCGGGGTCGCTATCGATGCGAATGCCATGACCGTTGATATCGAGATCAGCTTCACGGGCGTACCTGCGCGCGATCTTGTGCTGCGCTCCGAGACTGTGGTGCGTACGGCTATGCATGCGGCAGGCCATGGGACGCCTGACTGGCCGGCACAGCTGCCGATCATGCCCGGATGCGACGGCCTCATGGAGGCCAAGTCTCCGAAAGGGCGCTCGTCTGGCGAGTTCCACTCTCAGCAGTTCGCGGTGCTGGCGGACACCTGAGCCCAGCGGCGCCCCCGTGAGCGGGGCGCCCAGTCTCTGAAGCCTCGGCCAGTGTGCGCGCACTCGATCACGCGCAGCGTCTCGCGCAGGGCGCCCTCGGGGCGGAAGCGCTCCTCGATGAAGACCGGCAGCACCTGAAGGTCCACCCCGCCCTCGCGCAGTTGGGGCAGCCACCGCTCGCGGAAGAAGTCGGACCAGCGGTGGGGCGGCCGGGCGGTGACGGCGATCAGCAGGTCGTTGTGGGCGTCGGCGACGACGGCGCTGTGGTGCGGGGTGAGGGGCAAGGGTCGGCCTTTCCGCCGCGTCCGACGGGGCGGCCGGGGCGCGGTGCCGGGGGACCGGCACCGCGGGCCCCTTCTACCGCGGCGTGGCCGGGATCGTTTCCTGCGGGTCGCTGGTGGGGGTGTAACGCGAGACGCTCTTCGCCGTCGGCTTGAGGTCCTTGTGGATCGTGCGGGCGACGGCCTGGATGGTGGCGACGCCGTCGTTCATGGTGCGGTTGTCGTGCGTGAGCACCGTGATCGTGTACTTGTGGCCGCCACCGGTGAACGCGCCGACGCTGTGGACGCGCCAGCCGTGCGTGGACCGGGACAGCCAGCCGTTCTTCACATGGATCTTCATGGTGCTCGGGGCGCCCGCGGGGGTGCCCCAGCGCTGTGAGGAGATGACCTTGTTCATCAGCTTGAGAACGTACGCGCGGGCGTTGTCGCTCAGCACGTTGTTTTTGTTGATGACCAGCGACATGAGCTGCTGCTCGTCACGCGCGGTGATCTGGGTGAGGCCCCAGTAGCCGCCGCTGCCGGGAACGGTCTTGGTCATCTTCGCGGCCTTGAGGAAGCCCTTGACCTTCGTCACGCCGAGCTGCTTCCAGAGCTTGCTGGTGGCGGCGTTGTCCGACTTGGTGATCATGGCGGTGGCGAGATCGGCCTCGCGCTGGGTCAGCTTCCGGTCGTGCTTCTTCGCGTCCCACAGGAGCGTGGCGAGGACGGTGACCTTGACCACGCTCGCCGAGTCGTACTTCTGGTCGGCGCGCAGCGTGCAGACGGTGCCCGTGCTGTCGTCGCGTACGGCGAGCGCGGTCGTGGCGGACCGGCCCTTCAGCGCGGTGCTGATGTCCTTGGTGAGCTTGGCCGCGAGCCCTGCCTTGGCCGAGACGCAGACGGGCTTCGGTGTCGCCGCCGTGGCGGTCCCGGCCCCCGCGAGCGGTGCGATCACTCCGGCGGTCAGTGCCAGCGCCAGCGCGCCGCGGGCACGCCGGGATATTCGGTGGTGCGTCATGGTGTTTCCCCAACCCGTTTATGGCCACACGAGTGCACCCCCCGGTGCACTCGACACCCAAGACACGTTTCGGGTGGCAAAAGGTTGTGCACTGCACATGCGGATTTCGTAACGCTGCCCTGAATCAGGGGCACCAATCCCCCAGGCGCCCCCAGGCGACCCCCAGGTCGTCCGGGCCCCGGCCCTTGGCCTTCCCCGCCCGGCCCACGCGTGCGCGCCCGCGAAGGGCCTCAGCGGGGGGCCGGGCACACTGGTGCGGCGTCGCACCCGATTCGGGTGATATGCCCGTTATGTGGTTGCTCGGCGGTGATGACCCGGCGGTGATGACCCGGCGGTGATGACCCGGCGGTGATGACCCGGCGGTGATGACTCAACTCTGGTGACTCAACCGTGCTTACTCGGCGTCGTCGTCCTCGTCGTCCAGTCGTGCCAGCCACGTCGCCAGGCGCTCGACCGGGATCTCGAAGTCGGGGTTGAGGTCGACGAACTCACGCAGCCGTTCGGCGAGCCACTCGAAGGTGACGTCCTCCTCGCCGCGCCGCTTCTCCAGTTCCTCGATGCCGCGGTCGGTGAAGTACAAGGCGTGCTCCGCAAAAGACGATGTGGATGACGATGGGCTGACGATGGGATGAGGCCCGCCGCCAGGATATGCGCTGCCCGCGCGGCCCCTGGCCCCGCCGCGATCGGCCAGGACCCTCGCGTCCGCCCCGCCCGGCGGATAGCCTTTTCCAACAGCTGGGGAGCGGGGGCGTGATGGGCGAGAGCATTACCCGGGTGGAGCTGCCGGACGGGACGCCGGTATGGGCGCGGATCTCGGGGGCCGAGGAGCTCAGTGGGGGCGCACGGGGGAGTTACTCGGACACCGGGCTCGCCGACCGTGCGGCGGCGCAGATGGAAAGCCTGCACGGGCTGATCACCGGGGTCGCGCGCTCGCTGGCCGATTCGCTGCGCGCGGTGCGTCCCGACGAGGTCAGCGTCTCCTTCGGCATCGAGCTCACCGGGCGTACGGGCAAGGTCGTCGGGCTGCTCGCCGACGGCCAGGCCAAGGGCGCGATCACGGTGACCCTCAGCTGGGCGGGCGGCCCGCCGGCCGACCTCGGGACCGGTGGGTGAGGAGGGTGGGCATCGGGGGCGCACACGACGCCGACGTGGACCCCTTCGAGACTCTGGCTCCCCTCGTCGGTGCCGCCACCGTACGCATCCATGAGCCGGGTGCCGGGTATGCCCCGGACGGGCCCGCGCCACGGCCCTGGGGCAGCGGCTTCTTCGTCGCCCCGAACTGGGTGCTGACCTGCGCCCATGTGGCCCTGCGGGGGACGGGAGGCGGGCGTGAGGTGGGCCTGAGTTTCGGTGGCCGGACGGTTCCCGGCCTGGTGGAGTGGGCGCAGCCGGAGACGAACCCGGCGGGCGGGTTGTGGCCTGCCCCCGATCTCGCGCTGATCCGGCTGCTTGAGCCCGCCCCGCACGGCTGCGTGTGGCTCACCGAGCGCACGGCCAAGGTCTTCACCCGTAAGGAAGTCGCCTTCTTCGGCTGCACCGAGGAGGACGGCGAGATCGAGGACATCAGCGGCCGCTGCACGATCAGGGGCGAGCTGGGCACCGACGGCAGGCTCAAGCTGGGCAACGAGGACGAGATGCCGGAGGGCGCCTCCGGCGGCCCCGTCGTCGACCTCGACCGCGGCGAGGTCATCGGTGTGCTGAAGGCCAGGCGCGGCAACGGCCGCGACGGTGGCCTGGCCATCTCCGTCGTCCAGCTGCGCCGGGTGCCCGCCACGGGCGAGCCCGTGCGGTCGGAGCGGGACGACCTGTACCAGCGCGTGATGCACGCCCACGACCGGTATCACGCGGACCGGCACCGCAACGACCACGCGGGCCGCAGCACCTGGACCGACGCGCAGAGCGAGCTGCGGGTGACGGCGAGCCGCGCGCTGACCCCGGGACAGCGCGCCGACCTGACCGGGCTGCTGGCCGAGCTGCCGCCGCCGGTCAGCACCAGAAGCCTGGACGAGCTGGTGACCTCGCTGCGCGGGCAGTCCTACGAGGGGCAGCTGCCCGCCCCGCGCGGCTGGCGTGACGGCCTGGGTCTGCTGTACGACCTGCGCCAGGGCCGCAGCGAACTGGAGGCCGTCCTGCGCTACGCCGTCCACGCGGCGACCGCCGACCGGCCCTACCCCGCGGCGCCCGGCACGGAGCGCGCCCTGTGGGACTGGGCGGCGCGGGCCGCGGCCGACGCGGAGCTGCCGCGCGCCTTCCGCAACGCGCTGGGCGGCGAGTGGGCAGCCAGGCTGCGGCTGCGCCGCGAGAGCGTGACGGCCGTCGGCGACGGCGCGCTGGCGCGCGTGGACGGCCACGGGCTGCGGCGGGCCGAGGTGGAGGCGGCGGGCGCCGGGGCGGCGGCGACCCGCTCGTACGCCCTGCTGGAGATCATCCCGCGCGGCTGGGAGCGCGGCAGCTACGACTGGCGGGTCTGCGTGGCGCAGCCGTCCGGCGAACTGGTGTCGGTGGACGAGGACTTCGGCGTACGGGGGCTGGACGAGCCGCCGGAGCGGCTGCGCGCCGCGCTGGCCGAGTCCTTCCGCCGCGGCGATGAGCCCGATCACCTGGTCACCCTGCAAGTGGCGCTGCCCTACGCCTTGTTGAACTTTCCCGTCGACGCCTGGCGGGTGCCGCCGCATGCCGGGCCGCTGGGCGGTGTGCGGCCCGTCGTGGTGCGCTGCGCCGACCGGGAGCTGACGGAGGCGGCGGAGACCGGGACGGCCGACGAGCCGGGGGAGGCCGCGACACCGCGTCAGACCCGGTGGAAGCGGGCGCACGTGGGACCGATGCGGCCGGGCGTGCTCGACTGCGACGCCGGGCGGCCCGAGCCCGTGCCCAGCACCGCCGACCTCCTGGCATGGGACAGCTACCTGCTCCCCGTGCTGTGCCGCGCCGCCGACCCGGACGCCGATCCTGGCGTTTTGCGCCACATCATGGACGGCGGGCACGATGTGGTGCTGTGGCGCCGGGAGCCGGTGGGCAGGGACGGGATTTGCGCGGACTTCCACCGGGGCGCGACCAGCACCGTGTCGAATGCCGGGCAGGCCGACCGGCTGCCCGCCGCCGTCTGGCGGCTCCGTGCCGACCTGGGCGCGGGCGTGCCCGAGGCGTACTGGGCCAAGGGCATCGCCCTGCTGTACGACGACCCCACGCGCCCGCTGCCGGGCACCGACCAGCCGCTGGAGGCGCCATGAGAGTCCGGCTGACCACACCCTTATGCGCTTCGCCCACCCTCGATACGTTCGAGCGATACGGTCGAGTCAAGGTCGGCGCTCCCGCCATCGACACCCGAGCGACGAGGAGCAAGCTGTGACTGTGCCCGACAGCAACCCAGACCTCAGCCCCGCACTCCCAGGCCCCGGCGCCGGGACCGGTGGCGGCGGCAGCACCGCGAGCGAATGGCTGATCTACCGAGGGACGGGCGAGCCGCACCCCGGGATCTCCGCGCTGCCCAAGGCGCCGCCGTGGCGGGACTTCGACGGCGCTCCGCTGGTCGAGCCAGGACCCGACACCGACAGCTCCTCCACCCGCAGGCTGGGCGCGTACCGCCATATGGCCGCACTGCACCGGCCGAGTGGTGAAGAGCTGGAAATCATCAACGCCGCCCTGTACCTGCGCCGCCCCCTGCTGGTGACCGGCAGCCCCGGCGCGGGCAAGTCCACCCTCGCGCACGCCGTCGCCTACGAACTGGGCCTCGGCCGGGTGCTGCGCTGGCCCATCGTCAGCCGCACCACCCTGGACGACGGCCTCTACCGCTACGACGCCATCGCGCGGCTCCAGGACACCCAGATCGCGGCGAGCAGCCGCGCTGCCGGAGCGGGCACCGTGGGTGTCCCGGGCGGCATCGGCAGCTACATCCGGCTGGGCCCGCTGGGCACGGCGCTGCTGCCGACGGCCAAGCCCCGGGTGCTGCTCGTCGACGAGCTCGACAAGAGCGACATCGACCTGCCGAACGACCTCCTCAACGTCCTGGAGGAGGGCGAGTTCGAGATACCAGAGCTACAGCGCCTCGCCGAGCGTGAGCCAGAGGTGGACGTGCTCACCGACGACGGGGCGAAGGTCACGGTCAGGGACGGCAGGATTCGCTGCCGGTCCTTCCCGTTCGTCGTCCTCACCAGCAACGGCGAACGGGACTTCCCCGCTCCCCTGCTGCGCCGCTGCATCCACCTGGAGCTCGGCCAGCCCGACCATGAGCGCCTGGCGACCGTCGTGCGCGCCCACCTCGGCGAGGAGCTGGCCCGGGTCGGCGACGACCTCGTGCTGCGCTTCCTGGAGCGCTCCCGCAGCGAACTGCTCGCGACCGACCAGCTGCTGAACGCGATCTACCTGACCCACCACGCCGCCCCGCCGACCCGCAACAGGCTCGCCGACATGCTCATCCAACGCCTCGACCGGCCCAGGTGACGCCATGCAGGACTCCGTCGCGCGGCCCGGCCGCGACCCCAGCCCGCTCGCGGACCTCATCGAAGTGCTGCGTGGCGCCGGGCTGAACCCGGCACTGGGCGAACTCGCCGACGCGCTGTGGCTCGCCCGCTACTCGCGGCCCGCCCCCGGCGCAGAACCGGCGGCGGAGCCGGCCGACTCCAGAGCCTCCCCACCGCGTCACGACGCGGCCCTCGCCACCGCTCGCACACCCGGCGCCAGACCAGGCGGACGCGACGAGCCCGCCGCCGGCCAGTCCCCGCCGGAGGACGACGGCCAGGGCGCGCGTGACAGCGGACCCCGCGCGGCCCGCGTCGCGCTCTACCCCGGGGCGCCGCCCCCCGGCCCCGCCCGCCCCGGCGGCGAAGAGCCGGGCACGGACGGCGGCTGGCCGCGCGGCTCCGGTGCGGGCATCCCCATCGGAGTGCCTGAGGCCGCCGCGCTGCCCGGGCTGCTCGACCTCCAGCGCGCCCTGCGCCCCCTCCAGCGCTACCGGGCCGCCGCGCCGCCGCTGCGCCGGGTGCTCGACGAACGGCGCACGGCCGACTGCAGCGCCCGGGCCGGTGGCGTGGTCATCCCCGTGTTCCGCCCGGTGCTGCGGGGTGACGCCTCCCTCCAGCTGCTCATGGACACCTCGTCGTCCATGTACGTGTGGCAGCGGATGCTCAGCGAACTCCAGCAGGTCTTCGGTCAGTTAGGCGCCTTCCGGGACGTCACCGTCCACTATCTGCACGAGGCGCCCGACGGCGCGCCCGCCATCAGCCGCCGCTTCGAGCCCGACGCCGCGCCGCTGCGCTCGGCCGACCAGCTCATCGACCCCACCGGACGCCGGGTGACCGTCGTCGTCAGCGACTGCGCCGGTCCGCTGTGGCGCAGCGGTGAGGCGCACCGCCTGGTGTACCGGCTGCTGCGGCACGCCCCGGTCGCCGTCCTCCAGCCGCTGCCCCAGCGGCTGTGGGCCCGCACGCGGCTGCCCGCGTCCTTCGGCGCGCTGGTGCACGGCGAGGGAGCGTCGTCGTCCGCGCCGCTGCACTTCATCGCCGACCCGGGCATGCCCGGTCTGCCGGGCGGCCTCGGCCGCGACGAGCCGCGCCGCGCCGGAGCCGTGCCCGTGCCGGTGCTGCCGCCCGCGCCCGCCGCGCTCGGCGCCTGGGCCCGGCTGCTGACCGGCAGCGGGTCAGGCCCCGTGGAGGCCGCCGTCGGCTGGGTGCGCCCCGACCAGCGGCCGGCGCCTCCGGCCAGGCCCCGTGGCCCGCTCTCCCCGGCCCAGCTCGTCAGCCGCTTCCGCTCCACCGCCTCACCGGGCGCCGGCCAGCTCGCCGTGTATCTGGCGGCCGCCCCGCTGTTCCTGCCCGTGATGCAGCTGGTGCAGCGCACCATGCTGCCCGACTCGGGTCCGGCCGAGCTCTCCGAGGTGCTGCTCGGCGGCCTGCTGCGCCGCCGCGACCGGGGCACCTCGGGAGACGGCCGCTGGTACGAGTTCGCCGACGGGGTCCATGAGGTCCTGCTGGGTTCGATCGGCCGGGACGAGGCGCTGCTGGTCCTCAAGCACTGTTCGGAGTACGTCGAGCAGCGCTTCGGCAAGGGCGGACCCAACTTCCCCGCCCTGGCCATCGCGCAGCTCGCCGTCGCCGACGGCGCGCCGGACGGCGCCGCCTACGACGAGCTCCAGGGCGACGACCCCGACCACGAGGCGGAGGCGAGACCGCCGCAGCCGTTCGCCGAGGTCGCCGCGCGCGTCCTGGAGCGCTTCATGCCGGACACCCCGGCGCAGGGCGTCTCCCTGGCCAGAGAGGACGCCCCACGCTCGCTCGCCGTGCGCAGGGCGGCGCTGCTCATCGAGCGCTTCGAAGCCGACGGCATGGTGCAGAACCTGCTGGACGCCGTGCAACTGCTGCGCCACGCGGCGGCACAGCAGCGGTCCCTGGCGCAGGGCATCGACCCCGAGCTGTGGGGCGACCTCGCCCAGAACCTGCTGCGCCTGTGGCGGCTGCGCGGCGGGGCCGAGCTGCTGCGGGAGGCCCAGGACGCCGCCCAGACCGCCGCCTCCTACCCCGGCTCGGTGCGGGCGCGGACGGTGCTCGCGCGCGTCCTGCACGCGGCCGCGGGTGACCGGCGGGCGGCGGGGGACCAGCGCGCCGCGCTGGACCTGCTGCGCCGGGCCGACCGCGAGTTCACCGCGGTGTGCGCCACGGTGGGGCTCGCCCCCGGCGAGGCGCTGGCCGTCACCCTCGACCGGGTCAAGGTGCTTGAGGAGCAGTGGCAACTGGGCGGCGACAGCGGCCTGCTGGAGGAGAGCGTCGGCATGCTGGAGGCGTTCGCCGACGCCTGGCCGGTCAACGAGCCGCAGCCGAGCGGCCTGTCGCTGGCGCGCGGCAGAGCGCTGCTGAGGCTGGCCAGGTCGGCGCCCGACCAGGAGCGGGCGGGCACCTACGCGCGGCAGGCCGCGACCTCACTGGAGCGCGGCGCCACCCTGCTCGCCGCGGAGTCGGCCACCCCCGAGGTCCGCGCGCGGGCCGCACTCGACGTGGTGGACGCGCTGCTGGTGACCGGGGACCGGCTGGAGCGCGCCAAGGAGATCATCGCCGAGGCGCTGGAGCTCTCGCACGGCCCCAGGCTGCGAGCGGAGTGCCTGATCCGCGACGCGCGGCTGAGCGTACGGCGCTACAAGGCCGAAGGGCCCGTCACCGAACTCGACGTGGCCGCGGAGCGGTTCGCCGAGGCGAGCAGCCTGCTCCAGCGCGACCGCGCCGGATACAGCGACCTGATCGCGGAGTGGGGCGCGGTGCTGCTGGAGCGCGCCGAGGGGCCCGACGGCGCCGCGTACGTCTCGCAGGCCGTACGGGTGCTCAGGGACTGCCGGATGGAGACCGCGGCGGGCAATCCCCGGCTGCCGGAACGGCTGCTGATGCTGGGCCGCGCGCTCGCCCTCCGCTACCGCGAGGCGGAGGACCTGGTGGACCTGCGGGAGGCCGAGTACCTTTTCGGGCTCTCCGCGCACAGCGCGCGTGATCCGCTGCTGCGTGCGCAATGCTGGCTGGCCCTCGCGGACGCCCACCGGCGTACGTACCGGCACAGCCGCCGCGCGGAACGGCTCGACCAGGCCGCCGACGCCTACCGAAGGGCCGCCGACGCGGCGCACGCGGCGCTGGAGCGGACAGAGGGCCAGCCGGAGGCGGTGCGCCTCGCCGGCACCGCGCACCACTGGCGCGGCGTCGTCTATGAGGCGGCACAGCGCCCGCGCGCCGCGCGTGCCGCCTACCAGGCGGCCATGGAGCAGTGGCGCGCGCTGCCCGACGCGGGCGACCCGCTCGGGCAGAGCACCGCGGACCGGCTGGCCGCCCTGGGCCGTGGCCGCTAGCGGTGTCCGGCGGATGCGTGCCCGGCACCAGGGCCCGCGCGTGGGACCTTCCCCTGGCCGCCAGGCCCAGGGGAAGCAGCCCTGGTACAGCCCGGGGGCGTGTCCCGTCAGGGGCGCGGGAAACCGCGCGACCAGCCACGACGCACCCGCGGCCCGCGACGCCCGGACAGGGAGTCCCCTCCGCGGCACGATCCGCCGGACACGGCCCAGCCGCCGCCGCACGGGCACGGGACCCGGTGGCCGGTTCCGCCTCCGGCCGACGGCCGGGAGGGGCGCGCCGGGAAAGGAGACCCGTGGGAGTGGGCGCGTGGCCCAAGCGCACGGATGGCGAACATTTATGCGTTTCCGTGGCCTGAGTCCGGGGAATCTCCGGTGAGCCGTGACACGGGGAGGATGAGGATGGGGAGGACATGAGCCGTAACGAGATGGCGCAGGGGAACACCGAGGGCGCCGGGTGGCCGGACGCGCTGGTGACGTCGAGCCGACTGACGGGCGAGGACGGCGAGTTGCCGGACGTGCTCGATCTCGACCTCGCCTCGCTGCGCACCCTGGAGCACCCGGTGCTCGATGAGGTGCTCGTCGAGCTGCGGGCGCGGGTCGCCGAGCCGAGGGAAATGCTCTGGGCCTTCAACAGCGCCTGCTGACAGCGCTTTTGGAGTGCGCCGAGAGAAAGGCCGGGCTGCCGCCCCTCGCAGCTTCTCGATGGCCCGCGTCGCACCCGCCGAGGCCCGAATCGACCCGCCCGGGAGTCGTACGGGACCGGGGCGGCCAGTGGTGTACCCCGGGGCGCGTCCCGTACCGGACGGCCGACCGCGCCGCGCTGCGGCACTCGGTGTCAGCGCGCGCCACCCGCGGCGGCACCCGCATGCTTTCGGTCCAATTCGGTTTCATACTGGACAGCTTGCCGACTGCCTGGTTGGGACCGGGTGCCGAGTGGGAAGCTGCGCCACGTACCAGGGGTTCGGGGGCCTGGCACTGAGCGGCAAGGGGGACGAGCGCGTGGCGCAGAGGCAGCCGGGGGAGGTACGACGGCCGGAGCCGACCGCCGCCATCCCCGCACGCCCCGTGCCCTTCCGGCAGTTCATCCTCAAGGTCAACGGCCGGTGCAACCTCAACTGCCGCTACTGCTACCTCTACGCGGGCCCGGACAGCGGCTGGCGGCGCCGCGCGCCCGCCGCCGACGACCGGGTACTCGAACACACCGCCCACCGCATCGCCGAGCACGCGGCCACGCATGGCCTGAAAGAGATCTCCCTCGTCCTGCACGGCGGCGAGCCCCTGCTGACCGACGCGACCGAACTGGCCGCGGTGGTCGCGCGCGTGCGCGCCGATGTGCCCGGGGACTGCACGGTGCACGCCGTCATCCAGACCAACGGCACCCTGCTGACCGAGGCGGCGCTGAGCGCCCTGGCGGCGCGGCGCATCCGGGTCGGCGTGAGCCTGGACGGCGGCCTCGCGCGGCACAACCACGCCCGCGTCGACCACGCCGGGCGCCCGTCCTGGGCGGCCGCCACCCGGGGCCTGCGCCTGCTCGCCGAGCGGCACAGCGACAGCTACGGGGGCGTGCTGTGCGTGGTGGACGTGGACTCCGATCCGACCGAGGTGTACACGTCGCTGCTGGAGTACGACCCGCCGATGCTGGACTTCCTGCTCCCGCACGGCAACTGGAGCGACCCGCCACCACGCCTGCCCGGCCTGGGGCCGGGCGCGGCCCCGGTGGCGCGGACCGGGCCCGCTCCGTACGGAGCGTGGCTGAGCACCGTGTTCGACCTGTGGTGGCACGCCGACCGGAGACGCGGCCGGGTGCGGCTGTTCGAGGAGTGCCTGGCGCTGCTGCTCGGCGCGCCCGCGGCGACCGAGTCGCTGGGCCTCCAGCCGTTCGCCGCCGCGGTCGTGGAGACGGACGGCACGATCGAGCAGAGCGACGCGCTGAAGTCCGCCTACGAGGGCGCGGCGGCCACCGGCCTCGACGTCTTCCGCCACTCCTTCGACGACGCCCTGGCCCACCCGGGGATAGCCGCCCGCCAAGCCGGTGCGGGCGCGCTCGCCCCGAGCTGCCTGGAGTGCCCCGTGGTCCGGGTCTGCGGCGGCGGGCACTACGCCCACCGGTACCGCGCGGCGGACGGTTTCCGCCACCCGTCGGTGTACTGCGCCGACCTGCGCCTCCTCATCGAGCACATCGCCGAACGGCTGGCCGAGGCGGCGGAAGCGTGACCGAAGCGGTCCCCGCCCGCGTGATCCGCGAACTCGGCAGGGCCGAGGGCGGACCCGAGACCCTTTCGCTCCTGACGGCGGGACAGCGCACAAGGCGCCTGCTGCTGCTGCGCGTCCTGCTCGACGCGGTACGCGCCGCGCCGCCCTCCGTCCTCGCCCCGTCCACCGCCGCGCTGGCGTTGGAGCACTGGGCCCTGCTGGAGGCCGCCGACCGCGTGGCCCCCGACCAGGCGCGGCGCGCGCTGTACTACCCGCTGGCCGGGCCCTGGGCGGAGGGCTGCGTCCGCGCGCTGATGCCACCGGAACCGCCCCCAAGCCAGCGGCCCGACGCGGCCCCTGACGCCGCGTCGGGCAGCGAGGACGGTCCGGCGCCGGAGAACGGCCTTAGGACAGGTGCCGGGCCCCGTCCGCCGTCCGGTGGTGCGCGGCCCCGCGCGCGCGGCCCCGCGGCGGGGACGGAGCACACCAGGGCGGTCGCTGACGGGCCACCGGGCGGGCCCGTGTCCGGCGCGGCGTGGGCCGCCGCGTCCGATTCCGCTACGCGCGTCGCCTCTTCTCGTATGACGGGCCCGGCGGCATCCCACGACACGCCCGGCTCCCACGGCTCACCAGCTCCGACCGGGCCGGCGCCCGGCTGGCGCGACCAAGGCACCGGGCCCGCCGCCCCCGGTGCGCGGCTCGTACGGGACCTCGGCCACCTCGGCGGCTTCGCCGTCGTCGCCGCCGCCCGCTGCGGCCTCGCCTTCAGCACGCGGCTGGTGAGCAACGGAGGGCTGGTGGCGCTCCCCACTCTCGGCGCACTGCGCGTCGGCCCCACGGGCCCCGCGGACTCCAGCGTCCCCGCAGACCTCGCAGACCTCGCCGAGCCGGTCACGCGCCCCGGCCTCGCGGAAGACCCTGGCCCCGGCTCCGTACTCGTACCCGTCATGGTCGAAGTCCACGGCGACAGCGGCGTGTTGCGGCTGACCGGGGTGGGCGTCGAGCCGGTCGAATTGCGGCCCGACGGGCAGGGCGGCTGGGGTTCGGCCGACCCCCGGTGGCTGCCGGTGCACACGCTGGCCGGGGGACCCCGGCCCGTACTGCTCGACGACGTCGATCCGTACCGGGCCGTCGACAACGACCTGCGGCGGCAGGGGCTGTTCGCCTTCGGCGCGCTGCGGGCCGAGGAGCGAGCGCAGTGGCAGTCCATGTGGCGCGACGCGCTGCCGGTGCTGGCGCTCGGCGGTCAGGCGCGCCTCGCTGAGACGGCCCTGCTCGACTGCGTGGTGCCGATGACCCGCCCGCCGGGCGCGCTGCCCCGGGACGGCGCCACGGCGCACTCCAGCGGCACCCGCAGGGAGGCGTTCGGCGCCGTCCTGGCGAGCGCGCCGCCGAGCCCCGCCTCCCTCGCTGCCACGCTCGTCCACGAGCTCCACCACGCGAAGCTCTCCGCCCTCTCGGACCTGGTCCCGCTGCACACCGCCGGGGCGGGGCGGCGGTACTGGGCGCCGTGGCGGCCCGACGCACGCCCGTTCGACGGCCTGTTGCAGGGCGCCTACGCCCACTTGGCGCTCGCCGACTTCTGGCAGCGGGTGGCGCTCGCCCCGGTGGACTCCGTGCTGCGGGACCAGGCATGGGCGGAGCACTCCCGGTGCCGTGAGCAGGTGGGCGCGATCATCCCCACGCTGTGCGGCTCACGCCAGCTCACCGAGGCCGGCCGAGTGCTGGTCAACGAGATGGCGGACCTGCACACCCGACTGAAAGGGAGGCCCCCTCCGGCCGGGCATCTGGCCCGCGCCGCCGCTTATGTGGAGACCGCTCGTCTCACCTGGCGGAGGCAGCACACAGGATGAACTGCCCGCCGGTGATATGCCGGTGTATGTTCCCCATCACAGCAGCTGACGGGCTGTCGGACGGCCCGCGCGCTTTCGCATCGTACGTAGCAACACGAGGGAGACGGTCGGATGGCCGTAGTGCGCAAGTCACCCGCTGCCGCCGAACGGCAGCCCGTCACCATCAGCTTCGCCGGATTCAACCGCGCCTGGGCGGCATGGATCGGCGATCGCCTCGAACGCCACGGCCACCGGGTGTCCTTCCAGCGCTGGGACCCGCCGGTCGAGGCGCCCCTTGAGGACGCGCTGCGCGACCTGATGCTGGCCGAGGGCCGCGTCCTGCTCGTCCTCAGCGACTGGTTCTTCCAGCTCGGTCCCCGCACCCACGACGACTGGAACAAGGCCCTGCGCGCCGTGGTCGCCCCGAACGCCGACCGGTTCGCCGCCGTGACCGTCACCGGCTCGGCCATGCCCACGGCGACCGCCGCGCTCAACGTCGCGGAACTGGGCGCGGCCGGGCCCCGCGAGGCCGAGCGCAGGCTGCTCGCCCGCCTCGGCACCCCGTTCACCGTCACCCCCGCGACCACGGCGGACGCGACGGGAGGCCCCCGCTTCCCCCGTGACCAGCCCCGCGTCTGGGGCGGTGTCCCCCGCCGCAACATCCGCTTCACGGGCCGGGAGGGCGCCCTCAGCGACGTCTACCACCAGCTCAACCAGGCGGAGTCGGGCGCCGCCGTCGTCACCCTGCTCGGCATGTCGGGGGTCGGGAAGACGCAGACCGCGGCCGAGTACGTGTACCGGTTCGGCTCCGAGTACGACATGGTCTGGTGGGTCCCGGCCGACCAGCGCGGCACCCTGCGCCAGCGGCTCGCCGAACTCGCCCCCGCGCTGGGCCTGACGGCGGGCCCTGAGTACGGCGAGCGGCTGCGGGCCGTTCACGACGCGCTCCGCAGGGGCGCCCCGTACTCCCGCTGGCTGCTCGTCCTCGACGGCGCCGACGAGCCGGAGTCCGTCGCCGACCTGCTGCCGAGCGGCACCGGGCATGTCCTGATCACCTCGCAGAACCGGGACTGGGACGAGCACAACACCTCCCTCGTGGAGGTCCCCGTCTACAGCAGGGACGAGAGTGTCGCGTTCGTACGGCGCCGGGCCCGCCGCATCTCGCCGCACGAGGCGGACCTGCTCGCCGACGCGCTGGGCGACCTGCCGCTCGCCCTCGACCAGACCGCGGGCTCGCTGAACGACTCCACCATGCCGGTCGAGGAGTACATCGAACTGCTGCGCAGCGGCGCCGACATCGAGGTCGGTCTGAAGGTCGCCGCCGACTTCCCGATGACGTACTACACGGCCTTCTCGATACTGCTCAACCGGCTTCGCGAGTCCGTGCCCGAGGCGGTGGACCTGCTGCGGCTGTGCTCGTTCTTCGCCCCGGGCCCCGTCCCGCTGGGGCTGCTGCGCGACCTGCCCGCGCGCGACCTGCCCGAGCAGCTGCGCGGGCTGATGGACGACCCGCTGCGCTGGACGTCCTCGATCAGCAAGCTCGTGCAGTACTCGGTGGTCCGCACCGACAACCCGGAGGAGGGCACCGACGAGCCCACCGCGGGCACCGAGATCCTGCACCTGCACCGCATGGTCCACCAGACCGTGCGGGCGGGCATGCCGGAGGAGGACCGCGAGCGGTACTCCAGGGTGGCCCGCAGGGCGCTGGCCAACTCCGACCCCGGCCGGCCCACCGACACACGGCTGTGGCCCCGTTACGCGGAACTGGTGCCGCACCTGGAGGCGTCGGGGGCGCTCTCCAGCGCCCACGGCGCCGTGCAGCGGCTGGTCCTGAACTGCCTGCGCTACCTCTTCCTCAGCGGCGAGTACCGCTCCGGACTCCAGATCGCCGAACAGGCCGCGCCCCAGTGGCGCGAACTCCTCGGCCCCACCCACCAGCGGATCTGGGACCTCGACTACCACCACGTCAACCTGCTGCGCTCCGTCGGCAGGTACAGCGAGGCCGAGAAGCTGGACCGGGAGGCCGTGAACCACCTGCGGGAGGAGCGCGGCCAGCAGGACCTCGACCTGCTGCGCGCCGCCACCGGCCTCGCCGCCGACCTGCGCGCCCTCGCCCGCTACGACGAGGCGCTGGAGCTCCAGCAGACGGTGCTGAAGGGCTACACCGAGCTGGTCGGCGAGCAGGACTCCCGTACGCTCGGCGCGCTCAACAACCTCGCCGTCTCCTACCGCGTCCTCGGGCGGTACAGCGAGGCGCTCGACATGGACCGCAGGGCGCTGGAGGCCCGCCGCGAGTATCTGCGGCCCCGGCACAACTGGACCCTGTTCTCCGAGATCAACTACGCGTGGGACCTGCGCCTGCTCGGCCGCTACGAGGAAGCGATCTCCGTGCAGGAGCAGAGCGCCCTCGTGCACACCGACGTGATGGGCCCCGACAACCCGCAGACCCTGCGCGCCGAACACAACCTGGCGATGTGCCAGTACCGGGCGGGCGATCGCGCCCGGGGCATGGCACTCCTCGCCTGCATGATGGAGCGCTGCGAACGGGTGCTCGGCGAGGACGACCCGCTGACCCTGATGGCCGCGTCCAGCTACGGCTGCATGCAGCGCGAGCACGGCGATCTGGACCTGGCGCGGGCGCTGGGCGAGCGGGTCCTCGACCGCTACCGCCAGATGCTCGGCAAGCGGCACCCGTATGCCGTCGGCAGCTCCGTCAACCACGCCCTGGTGCTGCGCGCGGCCGGGGAGCGGCAGCTGTCGGAGATGCTGATCGAGGAGGCGCTGGTCGCCATGACCGATGTGGTCGGCGGCATGCACCCGTGGACCCTGGGCGTCGCGCTCAACGCCACCGCCACCCGCAACCTCGCGGGTGACCCGGAGAGCGCCGCCGAGCTGAGCCGGGAGACCGGCCGCAAGGCGGCCGAGGCACTGGGCGCCAACCATCCGCTGGCGCTGTCGTGCCAGGTGGCGCTCGCCGCCGACCTGCGGGCGCTGCGGGACCGGCAGCAGGCGGAGAAGGTGGAGGAGGCGGCGCTGAGCGCCCTGTCGTCCACGCTCGGCCCGCAGCACGTCCACACCATCTCGGCGCGCTCCAGGGCCAGGCCGTTCTGGGACTTCGAGAACCACGCCCACTGACCCGCCGGAGGGCGTAACCCGAAGGCCCGGCCCCCGCGATGAGCGGGAGCCGGGCCTTCGGCCGGTACGAGCGGGCTTCAGCGCCCGGTCACCGGAGAGGTCAGAGTTCGAAGACCTCGTTGACCAGGGCCTGCTGCTCGGCCTGGTGGCGCTTGTTCGAGCCGACCGCGGGGGACGAGGAGTGCGACCGGGAGACCCGGCGCAGCCGCTCGGCGGGAGGCAGGTCGGCGCCGACGCCCAGTTCCAGGTGGTCGATCAGGTTCAGCGCGATGAACGGCCACGCACCCTGGTTCGCGGGCTCCTCCTGGGCCCAGACGTACTGCTCCACGCCCGGGTACTTGGCCATCTCCGCCTGGAGCTCCTTGCCCGGCAGCGGGTAGAGCCGCTCAAGGCGGACCAGTGCGGTGTCGTTGGCACCGCGCTTGTCCCGCTCCGCGACCAGGTCGTAGTAGACCTTGCCGGAGCAGAAGACGACCTTGCGGACGCCCGCCGCGTTGGCCTCGGCGACGGGGTCGCCGATCACCGGGCGGAAGCCGCCGGTGGTGAACTCCTCGGTCTTGGAGGCCGCCGCCTTCAGCCGCAGCAGCAGCTTCGGGGTGAAGACGATCAGCGGCTTGTGGTGCGGGTTGTGGACCTGCCAGCGCAGCAGGTGGAAGTAGTTCGACGGCAGCGTCGGCATGGCGACCGTCATGTTGTTCTGCGCGCACAGCTGGAGGAACCGCTCGGGGCGGGCCGAGGAGTGGTCCGGGCCCTGGCCCTCGTAGCCGTGCGGCAGCAGCAGCGTGACGCCGGAGGTCTGGCCCCACTTCTGCTCGGCGGAGGAGATGAACTCGTCCACCACGGTCTGCGCGCCGTTGACGAAGTCGCCGAACTGCGCCTCCCACATCACCAGCGACTCAGGCCGGGCCAGCGAGTACCCGTACTCGAAGCCCATCGCCGCGTACTCGCTGAGCAGCGAGTCGTAGACGTTGTACCGGGCCTGGTCCTCGGACAGGTAGAGCAGCGGGGTGTAGTCCTCGCCGGTCTCCCGGTCCACGAGCACCGCGTGCCGCTGGCCGAAGGTGCCGCGCCGCGAGTCCTGACCGGCGAGGCGCACCGGAGTGCCCTCCATCAGCAGCGAGCCGATGGCCAGCGTCTCGCCCATCGCCCAGTCGATCGTGCCGTCCTCGACCATCGCCATCCGGCGCTGGAGCTGCGGCAGAAGCCGCGGGTGGACGGTGATCCGGTCGGGGATGTTGACCTGCGACTCGGCGATCTGCTTGACGATCTCCTGGGAGATCGCGGTCTCGACGTGCACGGGGAACTCGGCCTGCGGCTCGGGCACAGCGGCCGGAGCCGGGGCCGACGTGGCGTCGCGCACCTCGGTGAAGACCTTCTCCAGCTGCCCCTGGAAGTCCTGAAGGGCCTGCTCGGCCTCTTCCAGGGTGATGTCGCCGCGACCGATCAGGGACTCGGTGTACAGCTTGCGCACCGAGCGCTTCTTGTCGATCAGGTTGTACATCAGCGGCTGCGTGAAGTGCGGGTTGTCGGCCTCGTTGTGACCGCGACGGCGGTAGCAGATGAGGTCGATGACGACGTCCTTGTTGAACGTCTGCCGGAACTCGAACGCCAGGCGCGCGACGCGCACCACGGCCTCGGGGTCGTCACCGTTGACGTGGAAGACCGGCGCCTCGATCATGCGCGCCACGTCGGTGGCGTACATCGAGGAGCGGGACGCGGCCGGGGCGGCGGTGAAGCCGACCTGGTTGTTGATGACGATGTGCACGGTGCCGCCGCAGCGGTAGCCGCGCAGCTGCGACATGTTCAGCGTCTCGGCGACCACGCCCTGTCCGGCGAAGGCGGCGTCACCGTGCAGCTGGACGGGCAGGACCGTGAAGTCCGTGCCGCCCTTGCCGATGATGTCCTGCTTGGCGCGCGCCACACCCTCGACGACCGGGTCGACGGCCTCCAGGTGGGAGGGGTTCGCGGTGAGCGAGACCTGGATCTGCTCGCCGTCGAGACCGGTGAAGGTGCCCTCGGCGCCCAGGTGGTACTTCACGTCACCGGAGCCGTGCATCGACTTCGGGTCGAGGTTGCCCTCGAACTCGCGGAAGATCTGCGCGTACGACTTGCCGACGATGTTGGCCAGCACGTTGAGCCGGCCGCGGTGCGCCATGCCGATGACGACCTCGTCGAGCCGCGACTCGGCGGCCGCGTCGATGACGGCGTCGAGCAGCGGGATGACGGACTCGCCGCCCTCCAGCGAGAAGCGCTTCTGGCCGACGTACTTCGTCTGGAGGAAGGTCTCGAACGCCTCCGCCGCGTTCAGCCGGCGCAGGATGCGCAGCTGCTCCTCGCGCTCCGGGCTGGAGTGCGGGCGCTCGACGCGGTCCTGAATCCACTTGCGCTGCTTCGGGTCCTGGATGTGCATGAACTCGATGCCGGTCGTCCGGCAGTACGAGTCGCGCAGCACGCCGAGGATGTCGCGCAGCTTCATCATCGTCTTGCCCGCGAAACCGCCGACGGCGAACTCGCGCTCAAGGTCCCACAGCGTCAGCCCGTGCTCGGTGATGTCGAGGTCGGGGTGCTTGCGCTGGCGGTACTCCAGCGGGTCGGTGTCGGCCATGACATGGCCGCGGACCCGGTAGGAGTGGATCAGCTCGAAGACGCGGGCGGCCTTGGTGACGTCGTCGTCATGGCTGACGTCGATGTCGCGGAGCCAGCGGATCGGCTCGTACGGCAGGCGCAGTGCCTGGAAGATCTCGTCGTAGAAGCCGTTCTCGCCGAGCAGCAGCTGGTTCATGATGCGCAGGAACTCGCCCGAGGCGGCACCCTGGATCACGCGGTGGTCGTACGTGCTGGTCAGCGTCATGACCTTGGCGACACCGAGCTTGTTCAGGGTGTCCTGCGACGTGCCCTGGAACTCCGCCGGGTAGTCCATCGCGCCGACGCCGAGGATGAGCCCCTGTCCGGGCATCAGGCGCGGCACGGAGTGCACTGTGCCGATGCCGCCGGGGTTCGTCAGCGAGGCGGTGACCCCGGTGAAGTCGTCCATCGTCAGCTTGTTGTCCCGGGCGCGGCGGACGATGTCCTCGTACGCCTGCCAGAACTCGAAGAAGTTGAGCGTCTCGGCCTTCTTGATCGCCGCGACGACCAGCTGCCGGTCACCGTTGGCCTTCACCAGGTCGATGGCGAGGCCGAGGTTGATGTGCTCGGGCTTGACGAGGGTCGGCTTGCCGTCCTTCTCCGTGAAGGAGTAGTTCATCGACGGCATGGCCTTCAGCGCCTGCACCATGGCGTAGCCGATGAGGTGCGTGAAGGACACCTTGCCGCCACGGGCGCGCTTGAGGTGGTTGTTGATGACGATGCGGTTGTCGAACAGCAGCTTCACCGGAATGGCGCGGACGGACGTGGCCGTCGGCAGCTCCAGCGAGGCGTTCATGTTCTTCGCGACGGCGGCCGACGGGCCGCGCAGCGTCACGTACTCGGGACCGGCGGCGGGCTCGGCCGGCGCCGCGGTGGCGGCGGTCGGCTTCGCGGCGACGGGCTTGGCCGTGGCGGGCTTGGCCGCCGTCGGCGCCGGGGCGCTCGCGGGGGCAGCGGCGGCTGGGGCCGGCTGCTGCGGGGCGCTCGTGGTGCGTGGTGGCCCAGCGGCGGCGGCGGGAGCGGAAGCGGTTGGTGCGGCTCCGCCCTCGGCGCCCGGCGGAGCGGCTACTCCGCCAGCTGCGGCAGGGGCCGACGCCCCGTCCTTGCCTGGCTTGTAGTCGGCGAAGAAGTCCCACCAGGCTCGGTCTACCGAGTTCGGGTCCTGGAGGTACTGCTGGTAGATCTCATCGACGAGCCACTCGTTGGGTCCGAACTCGGCGGGTGGGGTCTTCCCTGGCCCGTCTTGGTCGGTCGAGATGCTCGAAGTGTTGGGGGACTGTGGCGACACGGCGGCAACCGCCCTCTTCCGCTTCCTAAGGTGGTGGACAGCGGAAATAAAGGCTACGCCTGTTGGGACGTTTGGTGCAGGCCGCACGGGCCAGGGGTCGCGCAAGTCACATTGATCGACGGGTTTCGGGGCATGACTTGGCGGGAAACACACGGGGTTTATCCCGTAACACGGACATCAGGGATCAACTCAGTCGGCCCGCGCCCTCTGAATGCGTGCTTCCGCCACCGACCCTACGTCAACGTGACTCCCGGGCGTTGCCCGGAAGGGTGACCTGGATGCGGCAGCCGCGAGGGGATTCAGCCACTCTGATCCGTCCCCCGTGCAGATCCACCGCCCACCGGGCGATGGCGAGCCCCAGCCCCGTACCGCCGTCGCTGCCCGGCCCCTGCGGTTCGGGGCCGCCCCGGTTGAACCGCTCGAACACCCGGTGCCACTCGGCCTCGGGAATTCCCGGGCCCTCGTCCAGCACCTCAAGCGACAGGCTCTGCGGCCCCTCGGCACGCCGCGCGCGCACCGTCACCCGGCCGTGCTGCGGGCTGTGCTTGACCGCGTTGTCGATCAGGTTGGCCATCACCTGGTGCAGCCGCTCGGCGTCCGCGTACGCCGACAGATCCGACGGCGACACATCCAGATGCAGATGGACGTCCTTACGCGCGTGCGCGCCCGATGTGGTGGCGCTCGCCCCGCTCGCCATGTTGGCCTCCTTGAGGATGCCCGCCAGATACGGCCACACCTCGAAGCGCCGGGCGTGCAGCGGCACCACCCCGTTGTCCAGGCGCGACAGGTCAAGCAGCTGCTCCACGAGACGGCCGAGCCGCTGCGTCTGCTTCAGCGCCGTGCGCATCGTCTCCGGGTCGGCCTCGGAGACCCCGTCCACCACGTTCTCCAGCACGGCGCGCAGCGCCGTGATCGGCGTGCGCAGCTCATGCGAGACGTTGGCGACCAGCTCCTTGCGATGGGTGTCCACGGCCTCCAGATCGGCGGCCATCCGGTTGAAGGACGCCGCCAGATCGCCGAACTCGTCCCGCCGTCCGGCCGCGCCCACCCGCCGGGTGTAGTCCCCGTGCGCCATGGCCTGCGTGACCTCCGTCATCTCGTCCAGCGGCGCCGTCAGGGTGTGCGCCACGAACTGGGTGACCAGCAGTGAGGCGATGATCGAGAAGATGGTGATGATCCGCAGCTCGGTCTCCGACCGGACCGCGACGAAGACCAGCAGCGTGGTGATGATCACGGAGATGATGACCAGCGCGCCCAGCGCGGCCTTCACCGACCGGTAGGGGTCGAGCGGCCGCAGGGCGTCCCACAGCTGGGCGAGGGCGTCCGTGAGCCACTCCTTCACGGGGCGCTCGCGTCGCGCGCTCAAACCGCACCACGCACGGTCGCGCGGGATGCGGCCGCCGCCCCGCCCGCGCGGCGCGGCGGCGCCCCCGCCGCTGACGCCTGCGCGCCGGTGGCCGCGCGTGCGCCGCTCATGCCGCCGGAGTCTCCAGGGCGTATCCGACGCCGTGCACCGTACGGATGCGCTCCGCGCCGATCTTGCGGCGCAGCGCCTTGATGTGACTGTCGACCGTCCGGGTGCCGGAGGCGTCGGCCCAGTCCCACACCTCGGCGAGCAGCTGCTCACGGGAGAGCACCGCGCGCGGTGTGTTCGCGAGACACACCAGCAGGTCGAACTCGGTCGGCGTGAGATGCACGTCGGCACCCCGCACCCGCACCCGGCGCTGCGCGTGGTCGATCTCCAGCTCCCCGAGCCGCAGAATGCCGGTGCGCGGCGTGTGCGCCGCGAGCGCCGCCCGCTCCACTCGGCGCAGCAGCACGTGCACCCGCGCCGCCAGCTCGCGCATCGAGAAGGGCTTCGTCATGTAGTCGTCGGCGCCGACCCCGAGGCCCACCAGCATGTCGGTCTCGTCGTCGCGCGCGGTCAGCATCAGCACGGGCACCGGCCGCTGCGCCTGCACCCGGCGGCACACCTCAAGCCCGTCGAACCCCGGCAGCATCACATCGAGCACCAGCAGGTCGGGCTGCCACGCCTCCGCGGTGTCCACAGCCGAGGGCCCGTCGCCAGCCGTACGTACCTGAAAGCCCTCCGCGCGCAGCCGGGCCGCTATGGCGTCGACGATCGTGGGATCGTCCTCGACGACGAGCACCCGGCGCTGCGCCCCATTGGCCCCGTTGGCGGTCGCCGCGGCGCCGCCAAGGCCGTTGTGTGTCTGCTCCATACGCCCGCCCCTGCATTGTCCCTTGCCTGTCGCGTCGGGGCCGGTCAGGCTGTGCTCGCCCTGGCTGCCCTGGCCGCCTTCGCTGGCATGCAGCGTAAACGCACTGTGCGTAGCTCGGCTACGCACCGCGAATCGCGAGGTGGACCACGTCAGGGACGCCTCGGGCAACTGCGATCTCTTCCGTCCGTACAGCCGTGAAACCGGCATTACGCAACGCTTCCTCGAAAGCGGGCGAAGGCCGCGCGGACCATACGGCGAGCACACCGCCGGGATTCAGCCACTCCCGGCAGGCCGCGAGCCCGGCGGGGGAGTACAGGCCGCCGTTGTCCTCGGTCACCGTCCAGTCCGGCCCGTTGTCGATGTCGAGGCACAGGGCGTCGTAGCGCTGCGGGGAACGCCGGGACAGCTGGGCGCGCGCGGGCCGTCCGGGGTGCCCGGGCGGGTCCTGGGGGAGCCCGGACGCCGGGCGGGGGCGCTCTGGTGCGGCGGCGGGCGGGCGCGGCTCGTCCGGCGCGGCGGCGGCTTCAGGGGCGCCGCGCAGGTAGCCGACCAGGTCGGTGTGCAGGATCTCCGTGCGCGGGTCGGCCAGCGCGTCGGCGGAGACGCTGCTGAGCGGGCCGCGCAGATGCCAGTCGATCACCGCGTCCTCGCGCTCGGCCACCACGATGCGGCCCCAGCGCGGCTCCGCCGCCGCCTCGGCCAGCGAGAACCCGACACCGAGACCGCCGATCAGCACGGCGGGCCTCGCGCCCTGCCCGGCTGGGCCGCCGGGCAGGGCGGCGAGCGCGGCGCGGATCAGCAGCCGCTCGGAGCGCCCGTCGGAGGTGTCCATCAGGAAGCAGCCGTTGGCGATGATCTCCCAGACCTCCCCGGGCGCCCGCCCGCGCCGCCGCAGGGCGACCTCCCCATACGGGCCTTCCCGGCGGTCCACGGTCACCGGCCGGTCATCGGCCTCCGGCCCGCCGCTGTCCACCGGCCCGCCCACGCCCGGCGGCTGGTCGCCCGTCGGCCCCCGGCTGTCGGGGGCGGGGTCGTACGCGGTCGACTCGTACGGCGCGGGCATCGTGCGGACCTCCGGAAAGTAGCGAGGCGGGACGGACCGGGCCATCTTGGCGGAGCCCCGATGGCCGGTCCAGCGAGTATCCGCGGACCGCTCGGGCGGCGCGCGGCCGAGCGTGAGGGGAAGGTGTGGACGCCGTTCAGGTGCAGTCGGTTGTCCAGTGTGATGATCGTCACATCCGTGGCCATCGGCGTGCCGCCCCCGGATGACAGAAGGTGGTGCCAGTGCGCCGCGCGTGGCTCGTGCGGCCTTGGCGAAAGGGGTCCCGGCGCGGTGAGCAGGTCGGGAGCAGCCGTTGGTACGGCTGAGGACGCGCGGGCGGTCGGTGCCGGCGCTGGCATGGTGACCGGCGAGGCCGGGGCTGGCGACCTGGTGGCCGAGGGCGCGCGGAAGGCCGCCGTGACGAGGGCCGCCGCCCTGGGGAGCACGGCTGGCGCCGTCACCCGTACGGACGCGCCCGCCGCCGCGGCGGACGCGGCTCCGGCCGCCGTCACCGCCGGTTCCCCGGCCGCCGCTGCCTCTCCCGCCGTGGGGGCGGCCGCGCCGGATGTGAACGCTCCGCAGCTCGGGCCCGCGTCGCGACGCACGGGGCGGGGCCGAAGCCGGGGCCGGCTCGCCCGGCTGGTCGCGGTGGCGCCGACGCCCGCACGTACCCCGTTCACGTTCTGCTACGCGGCCGTCCTCCTGGCCACCGGCCTCTTCGCCGGTCTGGGCGATCCGGGGACCGTGCACGGGGCGCTGGAGGGATCGAGCTCCGACGCCTCCAATCTCGCCGACCGGCCGCTGGTGGTGCTCGTCGCCAGCGGGATCTGGGTCGCGGGCGGCTTGATGTCGCCGTCGATCCTGTTCTTCCTGCTGGTGCTCAGCGTGCTGGAGCGGCGCGTCGGCGGCTGGCGCACGGCGGGTGTCTTCCTGTCCGGCCATGTCCTGGCCACACTGCTCACCGAGCTGCCCGTCGCCGCGTCCGTCGCCTCCGGTCATCTGCCCGCCAGCTCACTCGACCGGCTCGACTACGGGATCAGCTACGGGCTGCTGGCGAGCCTCGCCGCGCTCACCGGGCTGCTGACGCGCTGGGCGAGGTGGACGCTGCTGGCCGGGGTCTGCGCCGTCCTGACGCTCGACCTGATCGAGCTGGCCGACCCGCTGACCAACTGGGGGCACGTCATCGCGCTGCTGAGCGGCCTGGCCTGGTGGCCGTACCTGCGCCGCCGGGGCGCGCGAATCCAGCGGTCGCGAGCCGCCTGGTAGGCGCCGGGGCAGGCGCCTGACAGGGGCGGTCCCATCTCACGGCCTCATCTCACGGCCCCAGCCGGTCGGCTCGTACCCCCGGAGGCGGCTGGCGGTGGCAGCGTGCGCCGTCGCGGCGCTCCCCCTCTTCTCGCCCGGCGAGGCGATGCGAGGGAACATGAGTACGCATCCCGGCCAAGCCGGTCCGGGCGGGCCGACGTCGGACAGAAGGGGATGGCATCATGCGGACGATCTTCGTGAACCTGCCGGTCAGCGACGTGAAGCGGTCGGTGACGTTCTTCGGTGAGCTCGGCTTCACGTTCAACCCGGACTTCTCGGACGAGAAGACCTCGTGCATGGTCGTCGAGGAGAACATCTTCGTGATGCTCCTTGAGGAGGGCCGCTTCAGGGACTTCATCAACGGCGACATCAGTGACGCCACGAAGACCAAGGAAGTCCTCACCTGCCTGTCCGCCGACTCCAGGGAGCAGGTGGACCAGACGGTCGCGAAGGCGATAGCGGCGGGCGGAAAACCGTGGAAGCCGGTCATGGACGAGGGCCCGATGTACGGCGGAAGCTTCCAGGACCCCGACGGTCACGTCTGGGAGCTGATGTACATGGCGCAGCGGTAGCGGGCGGCCCTTCCCGCGTTCCGGGTGATCCCCTGCCCTTCCCGGGCGTGCGGCGTTGCGCGACTTATTGACTATTAGTCAAAACGCCAGCAGTGTCATGGGCCGACAGCGACCCTCGCACTCGCCCCTGGAGGGCTTATGAGTGATCACGCGTTGGCTGAACTCGGCACCGAACTCGGCGCGCCGCCGCCCCCGGGCTTCGCGGCGCTCACCCCGGCACAGCTCCAGCTTCTCGCGGGCGCGCTGCGCGCCGAGCGCGCGGCGCAGAACGACGGGCTGGAGGAGGCGGCGGAAAAGGCGTTGCTCCTGGTCCCCGCGCTGGCGCGCGGCCCGGTCCGCAAGATCCTCTTCAAGTGACGGGACGGTGACGACACCTCATGGACGCCCTGCGTAACCGTGCCGAGGCGGAGAAGGTCTCCCGCCTGCTGGGAGTCGACGACGGCTCGTTGGCCTTCCTCAACTCCCTGCCCGCCGACGAACTGCGCCGTTTCCGGGAGCAGACGGTCGCCGCCGTGTTCGACGGCGCCCCCGAGATGCTGGGACGGATCGCGGGCGCGACCAAACTCGTCCCCGCCGCCGTCGCCGCCGCCATCTCACAGAAGGCCCTCGGGCCCCGGCTCGCCGCCGCCGTGGCCGGTCGACTGGAGGGCCATCGCGCCGCGGCCATCATCGAGAAGCTGCCCGTCTCCTTCACCGCCCTCTCCTGCGCGCATCTCGACCCGCGGCGCATACAGGGCATCGTGGACAAGCTGGATGAGGACCTCGTGGTCCGAATAGCCGTCGCCCTGGCCGAGAACGACGACGTCATCACCATGGGCCGGTTCGTAGGACACCTGCGGGACTCCGCGCTCAGCCGCATCATCGGCCTGATCGACGACACGGTGGTGCTCCGCACCGGCTACTACATCGACCAGCCGGACCGGCTCGACCCGATACTCGACCTGCTGGGCGCCGAGCGCCTCGCCGCCGTGATCCGCAGCGCCTCCGGCGGCCTGTGGCTGGAGGCGCTCGCGGTGGCCGGGATGGTCGGCGTGGAGCGGCAGGCCGAGATCGCCGTCCTCACGGCGCGGCAGGACAGGGAATGGCTGGAGGGTCTGGTCCGTGCGACGCACGAGCAGGATCTGTGGCAGGCGCTGCTCCCCCTCGTGGCGCTGCTGGCGGAGGAGGAGCGCAGGGCCGTGGCCACACTGCCCGCGCTGCGGGACGCGCGGGTGCTCGACGGGATCGTGCGCGCGGTGGTCGCCACCGGGCTGTGGTCCGCCTTCCTCCCGCTGGCCACGGCCCTGGCGGAGGACTCCCGCAAGATCGTCGCCGACGCGGCGGCCCGGCTTCCCGCCGAGGACCTGGAAGCGCTGACCCTTGAGGTGCAGAAGCAGGACCTGTGGGAAGCGGTGATTCCGCTCGTCGGGCTGATGGACGACGCGGGGAAGGAACGCCTGATGGCGCTGCCCGCCTTCCAGGACCGGGAAGCCTGACCGGAGGGGTTCGCGGTGATCCCCTTGCAGGCGGGGCTCTTGTGGGCCTTCGCGACCGGCGCCACCTTCGCGTTGTCGGCGGCGCGCCAGCTCCAGCACTGGCGCGCCTTCACCAGCGGCGCCCCGCCCGGCCCTCTGGCCTGGCGGGCGTTGACCAGGACGGCCAGCCCCTATCTGTGCCTGACCGTGCTGTTCACCGCTGGACTGATGGTCCCGAGCGGCCTGTTCCTGCTCTGGCAGAACCCGTCGTGGGCGACCATGCACGCCGCCCCCCGACACGATGACGCCTGGGCGGGTTTCGTCGCCGGGTACGCGGGCGGTGCCGTGGCCGGGGCGGTGCTCGGGTTCCTGCTGGCCCAGGCGCTGTGCCTGCTGGGCGCCGGGTACTGGGCGTTCCTGCTGGCCGTCAGCGGTCACTTCCTGCTCTTCGGCGTGCTCGTCCACGGCTGGGACGGCACGGGCTACCGGCGGTTCCTGAGCACGAACCGCGCCGACCTGGCCCGGTGGCCTGACGACCGCGTCATCAACAACGTGCTGGAGTTCCTGACCTCCGGCACCTTCCTCGCGCTGCTGGTCTTCGGTACGACGGTGCTCGGCACCCTGCTCCTTGTCGAGATCGGCTGGCTCGCCGAAGGCTGGACCCTGCCGGGCGCCGACGTGGACCGCGAGGTGCCGCGCGTCATAGCTGTCGCCATCGCGGCGGCCGGGATCTACGGGCTGCCCCTCGCGGGCGCGGTGATCGCCAGCGTCCTGGTCCACCAGTTCGGATGGCCCGTCGGCCTGGCCGTCTTCGCCGTACTGGCCGGTCCGCTGCTGCTGCACGGCAGGTCGCCGGTGCGCTGGCTGTATCCGCTGGTGGGCATCCCCCGGGCGCCCTGGCGGGCCACCGCCGAACGGGTGAGGGAAGAGCGGCCCGCCGGATGACGTTGGCCCAGTGCGCGGCAACCGGCTTCTGCTGGCTCGGCGAACGTGATCGCTCACAGCGAACAGCCCCTGGGGAACACCAAAGGCATCAGAAGCATTGAGCCTACATAGCTCAACTTGCCTGCCTAAGGGGAGATCATGGCTTCGCTGTCCACACCGCTCACTCTGCCCGTGCTGCCGCTCGACAACGAGGTAGTGCTGCCCGGCATGGTGGTTCCGCTCGACCTGTCCGACGCGGATGTACGAGCCGCCGTGGAGGCGGCACAAGCCGTCGCCCACGAGGAGAGCGACCGCGCCGAAGGCCGCGGTGGCGGGGGCGGCGGAGGCAAGCCGCAGGTGCTGCTCGTCCCGCGGATCGAGGGGACGTACGCCGGGGTGGGCACGCTCGGCACCGTCGAACAGGTCGGCCGCCTCTCCGACGGCGACCCGGGAGCGCTGATCAGGGGCGTGCGCCGCATCCGCGTCGGGGCGGGCACCACGGGCCCGGGCGCGGCGCTCTGGATCGAAGGCACCCTCGTCGAGGAGGCCACCGCCGACGGCGAGGGGGAGATCTCGCCCGGCACGGTCGCCGAGCTGATGAAGGAGTACAAGGCCCTCGCCACCAGCTGGCTGCGCGAGCGCGGCGCCTGGCAGGTCGTGGACCGCGTACAGCAGATCGACGACGTCTCCCAGCTCGCCGACAACTCCGGCTACCTGCCCTTCTTCAGCGTCGCCCAGCGCCTTGAGCTGCTGGAGACCGTCGACCCGGTGGTCCGGCTGAAGCTCGCCATGGGCTGGCTCAGTGAGCATCTCGCCGAGCAGGACGTGGCCGAGTCCATCGCCAAGGACGTCCAGGACGGCGTCGACAAGCAGCAGCGCGAGTTCCTGCTGCGGCGTCAGATGGAGGCCGTACGCAAGGAGCTCGCCGAGCTGAACGGCGACGCTGAGGACGAGTCCGGCGACTACCGGGCCCGCGTGGAGGCCGCTGACCTGCCCGACAAGGTGCGGGAGGCGGCGCTCAAGGAGGTCGACAAGCTGGAGCGCGCGTCCGACCAGAGCCCCGAGGGCGGCTGGATCAGGACGTGGCTGGACACCGTGCTCGAACTGCCGTGGAATGAGCGGACAGAGGACGCGTACGACATCAAGGGCGCGAAGGAAGTCCTCGACGCGGACCACGCGGGGCTGCGGGACGTGAAGGAGCGCATCACCGAGTACCTGGCGGTGCGCAAGCGCCGCGCCGACCGTGGGCTCGGCGTCATCGGCGGCCGCCGGGGCGGAGCAGTGCTCGCCCTCGTCGGCCCGCCCGGCGTCGGAAAGACCTCACTCGGCGAATCGGTGGCGCGCGCCATGGGGCGCGAGTTCGTGCGGGTCGCGCTCGGCGGCGTGCGGGACGAGGCGGAGATCCGTGGCCACAGGCGTACGTACGTCGGCGCGCTGCCTGGCCGGATCGTACGGGCCATCAAGGAGGCCGGTTCGATGAACCCGGTCGTCCTCCTCGACGAGATCGACAAGGTCGGCTCCGATTTCCGGGGCGACCCGGCGGCCGCGCTGCTCGAAGTCCTGGACCCGGCGCAGAACCACACCTTCAGGGACCATTACCTGGAGGTCGAACTGGACCTTTCCGACGTGGTGTTCCTGGCGACCGCCAACGTCCTTGAGGCCATCCCCGAGGCGCTGCTCGACCGCATGGACCTGGTGCGGCTCGACGGCTACACCGAGGACGAGAAGGTCACCATCGCCCGCGACCACCTGCTGCCCCGGCAGCTGGAGCGCGCCGGTCTGGAGCCGGGCGAGGTCGTGCTCCAGGACGAGGCGCTCCGCAAGCTCGCGGGGGAGTACACCCGTGAGGCGGGCGTACGCAACCTGGAACGGGCCGTCGCACGGCTGCTGCGCAAGGTCGCGGCCCAGCACGAACTCGGCGAGCGGGAGCTGCCGTTCACGGTCGGCACCGATGAGCTGCGCCCGCTGATCGGACGGCCGCACCACACCCCCGAGTCCGCCCAGGACCCGGCCGAGCGCCGCACGGCCGTGCCGGGCGTGGTGACCGGTCTCGCCGTCACCGGCGCCGGTGGCGACGTGCTCTTCGTCGAAGCGTCACTGGCCGACCCCGAGACGGGCGGTGCCGGGCTGACGCTGACCGGCCAGCTGGGTGATGTCATGAAGGAGTCCGCGCGGATCGCGCTGTCCTTCCTGCGCTCGCACGGCGCCGAGCTGGAGCTGCCGGTCGCCGACCTCAAGGAACGCGGCGTACACCTGCACGTACCGGCGGGCGCGGTTCCCAAGGACGGCCCGAGCGCGGGCATCACGATGACCACGGCGCTCGCCTCGCTGCTGTCGGGACGCCAGGTGCGTCCGGACGTGGCCATGACCGGTGAGGTGTCGCTGACCGGCCGGGTGCTGCCCATCGGTGGCGTGAAGCAGAAGCTGCTGGCCGCGCACCGGGCCGGGGTGACGACCGTGATCATCCCCAAGCGCAACGAGCCCGACCTGGACGACGTCCCCGCCGAGGTGCTGGACCGGCTCGATGTGCACCCGGTCTCGGACGTACGGCAGGTGCTTGAGCTGGCGCTGACGCCCGCCACGGAGGCGGGCTCCGAGGCCGCCTCCGGTGCCGCCGGCGCGGAGGTTCCGGTCGCGGCGTGACGGGCCGCGGCCGGTCGGGACGGCCCCTCCCCGCTTCGGCGGGAAGGGGCCGTCCCGCTCGCCGGGGCCCCGGCGGCGAGGCGAGGCGCGTTCAGCCGGTCGCGAGGGCCTCCAGCTGCGCGAGAGAGCCGTTGAACCAGTTCTGGTCGCCAGGGAACGTGCCCGAGTCGGCGTACTGCCAGATGGTGTGGGTCTTCCAGCCCGCGGGGAGGGGGCCGGGGCTCTCCGCGTAGCGCGCGATCCACAGCGGGTGGTGCTCGCCGAAGCTGGCGTCGTCGCCGGTGCACTTGGTCCACCAGTTGGTGGAGGTGTAGATCGTCGGATACCGGCCCGTGCGCGCCCGCACCGTGTCGCTGAAGTCCTTGATCCACTTGACCAGCTCGGCCGCGGTGAGGCCGTAGCAGGTGTCGCCGTACGGGTTGTACTCCATGTCGAGCGCGGGCGGCAGCGTCTTGCCGTCCTTGCTCCAGCCGCCACCGTTGTCGACGAAGTAGTCGGCCTGGGCGGCGCCGCTGGAATTGCTGGGCAGGGCGTAGTGATAGGCGCCGCGGATCATGCCGGCGTCGTACGCGCCGCTGTACTGGTGAGGGTAGTCCGGGTTCTTGTAACTGGTGCCCTCGGTGGCCTTGACGTAGGCGAAGCGGGCGCCCTTGTCCCAGGCGGCCTTCCAGTCCACGGTGCCCTGGTGGCTGCTCACATCCATTCCCGCGACCTGTTCGGCACGCGGCTTGTCCGGTTTGTTGCGGAGGACGCCGCCCTCGTGCTCGCGGATCATCGAGCCCGCCCGGTGGTCCTTCGGGTCCGGTTCGGCGGCTCCTGCGGACGCGGTCAGCGGGAGGGTCGTCAGTGCGGCCACGGCGAGGGTCAGCCAGGCCGTGCGGGGGGCGGTACGGCGACGGAGGGAGTTCGGGAACATGGGGGGTGCCTCTCGTCAGAGGAAGTGCGGAGCACGTGCACCGATTCGCGGGAAGAACGCCGGAAGGAGTGCGTGGGGGAGCGCCGGGATGAAGCCGAGGGGAAACGGTGCGGTGGGCCCCTCCTGGGGGAGGAGGAGCCCACGTGCGAAGGGTGGGGGGTTGGTGGTGCGTAAACGGGGACGCCTGCCAGTGGAACGGTTGGCTGGGCGGTCCATGGAATCAGGCAGCGGGAGCAGTTGCCCGGAGCGTGGCCCGGCTCGGCCGCCGGGTTCAGCCGCCTGGCTCAGAGAGCCGCCTCACAGCGGTCCCGTCCTCGCCTCGACCGGGGCGGCGGCTCCCGGCCTGGCCCCGGCTCCGTGGCGGGACCTGGGCTCCGGGTCCGGGAGAGTGGCCTCAGCCGTTGGCGAGTGCCTGGAGCCGGTCGTAGGCGCCGTTGAACTGGTTGTGGTCACCGACGATCGGCCCGGAGGAGGTGTACTGCCACATCGTGTGGAAACCCCACCCCGCCGGGAGTTCTCCCACCGATGAGCCATAGCGCGGAATCCACAGCGGATTGGTGCTGCCGAAGCCCGCGTAGTCGCCCGTGCAGGTCTTCCACCAATTCGTGGAGGTGTAGATCACCGCGTCGCGGCCGGTCCGCGATTTGTAGGTGGTGAAGAAGTCCCGCACCCAGTTGACCATCGCGCCCTGGCTCAGCCCGTAACACGTGGCGCCATACGGGTTGTATTCCAGGTCCAGCGCGCCGGGAAGCGTCTTGCCGTCCCGTGACCAGCCGCCACCGTTGTTGACGAAGTAGTTGGCCTGGGTGGCGCCGCTGGAGACGTTGGGCAGGGCGAAGTGGTAGGCGCCGCGGATCATGCCGACGTTGTACGAGCCGTTGTACTGCTGGGCGAAGTACGGGTTCGTGTACGTGGTGCCCTCGGTGGCCTTGGTGTACGCCCAGCGCACGCCGCTGTTCCACAGGGATGACCAGGCGACGTTGCCCTGGTGGCTGCTGACGTCGACGCCCTCGACGGTGGCGGTGAGTGAGGGAGGTGGCGGGTTGTCGGGGTTACCGCCCTCGTGTTCGAGGATGGTTGAGCCCATCCAGTCGTTCTCCGGATGGGGAATGGGCTGTCCGGCGGCAGCGGCCGTACCGGGGAGCGTGAACGCGAGCGTCATGGCGAGGAAGGCGGCGAGGACCGCGACCACTGCGGTGCGGGAGCGGGGGGAACCGGATCTGTGCACGGGCATGAGCGTGCCTCCGATGGCCTCGGTGGGGGCGTTCCGGCAAGCCCTTGGGGTGGGCATGTCAAAAACGACTCTACGGGCGTAGATGCGTGGGACGGAAGGGGCCCGGGGTGGTGCCGGTGGTCTATTCCTGCAAAATACTGGCGGAGCTGCGGAGACGAACCGCGGCGCAGGAAAACTTTCACGCGCTGAAAGGCCGGAGAGGTGCTGACGTGAACAACACCGGGGTCGGTACACCTGGGGAGGGCGAGGGTCACGTGCGGCTTGACCACGCGTTTTTGGCCCTCGAACGCGAGTTGTCCGTCTTTCTCCGCCGGGCTCGCGCGAATTCGGGCGAAATGGCCCGCCAAGTGCACCCCGATCTGGAACCGGCGGCTTACGGGCTGCTGGTGCGGCTCGGTGACGCGGGTCAGCAGCGGGCCACCGACCTGGCCGCGTACTTCGGGGTGGGCAAGGCGACGATGAGCCGTCAGCTGAGAGCCCTGGAGAGCCTTGGGCTGATCGCCCGCGCCCCCGACCCCGACGACGGGCGGGCCTGGCTGGTGCAGCTGACCGAGGAGGGGCGGAGCCGGTTCACCCGGGTGCGCGACGCGCTGCGCGCCCGCTACGCCCAGCGCCTGGAGGGCTGGGACCGGGCGGAGGTCGCCGAACTCGCCCGGCTGCTGCATCAGCTGAACAGCGGTCACGAGCCGGACCCGGTGACCGGCCAGCCTCCCAGGCCACCAGCCGCCGCCCAGCCGCCGGGCCCCCAGCAGGAGGCCCCCCGTCCTGATGAACCCCGGTCCGGCAGCGAGCCCTGGCCCGGCGAGTCCCGGCCGACCGGCGCTCCCCAGCCGTAGGCGACCCGGGCCTCCGGCGCCCCGGCCTCCGCCTCCGGCCCCCGCCTCGCCCCCCGGCGCCCCGCCCTGCCCCCTGGCCGCCCGGAGTGCCCCGGCCTCCCGCCTGCGCGCCCCGCCTGCGCGCCCCGCCTCCGCGCTCCCGGTGACGGCCGGGGCCCGGCTTGTCAGAGTTCCGCGTAGATCGCGGTCGCGTCGTCGTGGGTCTTGCCGCGTGGGAACGCCTCGCCGAGCGGGTCCGCGTCCTCCGCTGCCCGGACGCGGTCGATCAGCGCCTGCGGGCCCTCCTTGCGCAGCAGCCCGAAGCATTCCTTCCAGTCGCCGTCGCGGAAGATCTCGACCCAGCGCGTCGCCCCGTCGCTCAGCGCGGCCAGCGCCCTGACCTCCGCGCGCGGGGTCGACCCGGTGACCGCGAGGCGCGCCACCGAGGGGTCGGCCGCAGCGGTGAAGAAGCCGCCTTCGGCGTTGCGCAGCGCCTCCACGGCCCGGCCGAACTCCGCGCCCGCCGCCCGCCGCTCCGCCGACCCGTGCGGCAGAGCCCGTACGGCGGCCCGCATTTCGCGCACGGCCTGGGGGAGCTCGTCGAGCCGGGTGTCGAGGACGGGGGTCACCCTGCCGTCGGGTGCCTCGATGAGCAACGCGGAGTCCGAGAGGACCAGATGCTCGACATGCTCCTCATCCCACCGCACCACGACGGCGGTTGCTTGCGGTGTGCGAATGTGAGAAAGGTCACAGGCTGTACGGTGGGCGTCAGCGGTCCGCACGATGGCGTCGGCGAGGCAGTCGGTGAGGGGCATATCCCTGCGCGAACCGGACAGTTCGAGCAGCGCGCCGCCGAGCCGGGCGGTGAACCAGGGGACGTCATGAGAGCAGCCGTAAGGGTCGGGAGGCGGTGTCACGCCGTCGAGCAATACAAGGGCCCCACCCTGCCCCGACGCTGGCAGCGCTATTGACGCGTAGTCCTCGTTGGGGCGTTGGAGGTCTCCGGGAACAGTGGTGAGATCGAGGCGCATGTGGCCAGTCTGCCGGACCGTCACCCCGTCCAGCTGATGAGCGGCAAGCCGGGGGTGCGTTGGCCTGTACCAGGCGCTTCACGGTGGTTTTGGCGAGGTGAAATCGGGGTGAACTGGCCACCTGCGCAACTGCGGGCGGGCATCCTGCCAGGACGCGGAAGTCTTTTCCAGCTGGCCAGGGTCAGCACGCGACTGCGGCCCGTGCTGGAAGTTGATGGTCAACTTCCGATTGATGTTCACTCGTTCGAGTGGCCGGGGAGTCGATGGGCACCTGCCGCACAGCGGTACTGGAAAGGTCGGTTTCCGTACCAGGAGTGGGGTCAAGTGCGAGGTCAGGCAGCCGGGCACGCGGCCAAACCATCGCGAAACTGTCGTCACCTCCTGGAATCACGGCGGGTCGGGCGAGAGAAGAATGTGGGCACCGGTGCGGAAGAGACGGCTTCGGGGCAGCAAGCGCGAGCGAGTCGAGCAGGACGCCGCGCCGGGGCGCCGCACACATGTGCGTAACCGGCTCGTCGCGTCCGTGGCCGTCGTCGCCATCACCGTTCTCGCGGCGGGCGCCCCCGTCATCACCTCGGCCGCCGGTGAGGCGAACGACGCCCAGCGGCTCGTGGACCGGGCCGAGACCAGCACCACCGCCGTCGCCCTCGCCCATTCGCTGTCCGACGAACGCGACGTCATGACCGAGTTCGTGGCGACCGGGCGCTCCACCGCCTCCGGCGCCGGTGTCTCGGAGAACATGCGAGGCCGGGTCGACCGGCAGGTCGCGGAGTTGCGGCGGGCCGCCGCCAACAGCCCCGACGCCTTCGCGGACGCCACCAAACATCTCAAGGCGCTTCCCGAGGTGCGCCAGCGCGCGCTGTCGGGACCGGGCTCGCCCCTCGACACCTTCGAGGCGTACTCGGAGACCGTCCAGGCGCTGCACCGCGCCGCCGACTCCATCGACCCCGACTCCCTCGGCCCGCTCGGCCGCGCCGTCGAGGAGGCGTCGGCCACCCGTGGCCTGCTGCTCGGTGGCCTCACCGCCGATGGGGACCACGGCGGCCTGACCGCCGGGGCCCAGCGGACCAACGTCCGCGAACAGGCCGCGCTCGCCGACTTCGAGCAGACCGCCCCGCGCGCCGACCGCGACCGCTACAGCCGCACCGTGAACGGCACGGAGGTGAGCGCCGCCGAGCACTACCTCGCCCGCCTCACCGACCAGCCCCGGCTCTCCAGCCGCGATCTGGCCCTGGACGGCAAGCGGGTGGGCGCGGCGCTCTCCGCCCGCATCGACCGGATGCGGGGCGTCGAGGCGTCACTGACGACGAGTGAGCTGGCGCGGCTGGAGCAGGCACGCGACGACAAGGTCACCGCCCTGGAAGTACGGGCCGCGCTCATCGCTGGATGCCTGCTGCTGGCCGTCGCCGTCAGCGTGCACTCCGCCCGCTCGATGACCCGGCCACTGGCCGCCCTGCGGCAGGGCGCGAGCAGGCTGGCCGGTGACCCCGCCAGCACCGAGCCCGCCGCCCTCAGGGGACGGGACCAGGCGCGCGGCGACGAGTTCGCCGACGTCGTACGGGCCGTCAACGCGCTGCACCAGGGCGCGGGCAGTCAGCGCGCCCGCGTGGCGAAGCTCGCGGCGGAGCGCGGCCACCTGCTGGAGGAGCGCCGGCGGCTGACGGACCAGGTCGCCGAAGCGCGGCAGGAGCAGGCGGAGCTGCGGCAGCAGAAGGAGGAGGTCGAGACGCGGCTGAACGGCCTGCGGGAGCGGGTGCACAGCAGCTTCGTCAACCTCGCGCTGCGCAATCTCGGCCTCGTGGAGCGGCAACTGGCCGTCATCGAGAGCATGGAGGAGAACGAGCAGGACCCGGACCAGCTCGACATCCTCTTCACCCTCGACCACCTGGCCACCGGCATGCGCAGGTACAGCGAGAACCTGCTGGTCATCGCGGGTTCCGAGCGCCAGTCCAGCCACCCGGGACCGGTGCCGCTGCTGGACGTGCTGCGCGCCGCGATCAGCGAGGTCGAGCGGTATCAGCGCATCCGTGTCCAGTCGTTGCCGCCGCATGCGCAGGTCGCGGGGTTCGCGGCTGACAGCGTCAGCCACCTGGTCGCCGAACTGCTGGAGAACGCCACCGTGTTCTCGCCGCCCGGCACCGAGGTGCATGTCTCCGGCTGGCTGCTGGAGAGCGGCGAGGTCATGCTCTCCGTGCAGGACGAGGGCATCGGCATGACCCCGGAGCGCTTCGACGAGCTGAACGAGCGGCTGGCCGACCCGGTCCCCGAGTACTGCCAGGGCCCGCAGCCGGAAGACCCGCTGGGGCTCGGTCTGTACGTGGTGACCCGGCTGGCCGCCCGGCACGGTGTGCGGGTCCAGTTGCGTGAGCAGAAGCAGGGCGGGGTCACCGCCGTCGTCGTGCTTCCCCAGGCCATCCTTCCGACCGGCTCGTCGGCCGCCGGCGCGGCGCACGCGTTCGCGCCGGGGCACGATCCCGACTGGCCGGTGGGCGGCGGCCCGAGCCTGCCGGGCTCCGAGGCAGAGGCGAACTCACATGCGCTGCCGGGGCACACCCGGAGCGGGAGGCCGGTCGCGCCGTACGCGAGGACGGTCACCGGGACCGGCGCGACGGGCGTCGCGGCGAACAGGGCAGGGACGGGCGCGACCGCCGCAGCCGGGCCCCGGATCACGGACGCCGACGCCGGGGCGCCGCTCTCGGACGCCGGGAGCGCGACCCTGGGCGGCGGGGCGCTCGGGCCGGGGCCGGAGGCCAAGGCAGCGGCCGCCGGACCCGGTCGCCACGCGGAGCCGTCGTTGCCCGGCGGCCACGAGCACCCGGAGCCCCAGCTCGGCGCGCACGGCACGGCGGCCACCGGCCCAGCCGTCCCGGGGCGCGTCCCGGCGCGCACGCCTCAGTACCGCCCCGCTCCCGGTCTTGAGCTCGGTGACGAGCCCGACCCGATGGTCGTGGCCGCCGAGCGGACGATCCAGCTGGCCGTCATCGCCGACGCGGACGCCGCGTCCCCCGCTCTCCCGGCCCAGGGCCGCCCGGACGACGAGCGCTCGTCCGCCCCAGGAGACGCGCGGCCGCTCGAAGGCGGACCCCATACGGACAAGGGCCTGCCCAAGCGGACCCCTAAGATCATCGCACCGCGTAAACCGGCGGTGCGGGAGCGCGGCAAGGTGGACGCCGACGCGTTGCGCCGTCGGCTCGGCGGCTTCCAGCGGGGCGCACGGCACGGCCGCCTGGACGCCGAGGCGGAGATCGCCGGCCAGCTCGCCGCCCAGCAGCAGGAGGACCCGCTTCAGAACCGGCGACCAGAGCGGCAGCAAGGCGAGCCACAGGACTGGCAGCAGATCCAGCCGCAGGAGCGGCGACAGAGCCGGCCACAGGACAACCAGCCACAGGACAACCAGCCACAGGACCAGCCACAGGACCAGCAGTGGACGCGGCAGCAGCCGCCCACACAGCCGCAGCCGCAGCACACGCGGTACGGGGATCAGCAGCAGACGCAGCATCAAGCGGGGGCGCTAGACGAGGGTGAAACCGTCGAGGAGGCACACAGTTGACCGCAATCTTCCGGGGGGCGACCCCCGGGTCTCCGGCCAGAACCAGCGCCAACGCCTACGGGCTGAGCAACGAGGCGCGCAATCTGCACTGGTTGCTGACGAACCTGGTGGAGGAGGTGTCGGACATCCACTCGGTGGCCGTGGTCTCCTCCGACGGCCTGCTGCTGCTCTCCTCCGACCCGGACGGGACCGCGGCCGCCGCCATGCCCGCGCGGCCGGTGGTGGGGCAGGACGGGCCGAAGGGCTCAAGCGCCGACCTCGCCACGATCGTCTCGGGCCTCGGCAGCCTCACGCTGGGCGCGGCCAGGCTGATGGACGGCGGTTCCGTCAAACAGACGATGGTCGCGATGGACGACGGCAGTCTGTTCGTGATGTCGATCAGCGATGGTTCGCTGCTCGGCGTGCACGCCGCCCCCGACTGCGACATGACCGTGGTGGCGTACCACATGGCGCTGTTCGTCGGCCGTGCCGGCCACGTGCTGACCCCCGAACTGCGCAGCGAGCTGCGCAAGTCGGTGGAGTCGGCCCGGTGACTGTCGCTTCCCGGCTGCCTCGGCGCAAGCCGTCAAGAGTGCGCCCGTACTCGCTCACCGGCGGCCGCACCCGGTTCGGCCATGTGCTGCTCGTGGAAACGTTTGTGGCGGCGCTCGAAGCCCCCGACGAGCGCCGGGAGCTGGCGTCGGGCGGACTGAACGCCCGGGTCGTGCCGGAGGTCCGGGCCATCGTCGAGCTGTGCCGCCGGATGCGCTCGGTCGCCGAGGTGGCCGCATTACTCAAGATGCCGCTGGGGGTGGTCCGCGTACTGCTCAGCGACTTGGCAGACCAGGGAAAGATCCGCGTCTACGGCACGGGGCGCGGCCCCGGGCAGCCGGACCGCGCGCTGCTCGAAAGGGTTCTGGGTGGACTCCGCAGGCTTTGAGACGATGACGGCGATACCGGCCGTCGGCGGGGCTTGCGCTGCCCCGGCCGAGGACGCTGCCGCCGCTGAGGCCGAAGCGCTGGCTGAGGAAGGGCTGCAGGACTGGCAGTTGGACCATACGCGCGCCCCCATCGCGACGAAGATCGTGGTGGCGGGCGGTTTCGGCGTGGGCAAGACGACGTTCGTCGGGTCGGTCTCGGAGATCACTCCGTTGCAGACCGAGGCGTTGATGACGCAGGCCAGCGAGGACATTGACGACCTCGCGGCGATCCCGCAGAAGATGTCGACCACGGTCGCGATGGACTTCGGCCGCGTCACCCTCGAATCGGACCTGGTGCTGTATCTCTTCGGCACCCCGGGTCAGCAGCGCTTCTGGTTCATGTGGGACGACCTGGTGCGAGGCGCGATCGGCGCGGTGGTGATGGCCGACACCCGCCGACTGGAGGACTGCTGGCCCGCTCTCGACTACTTCGAGAGCGGCGGGCTTCCGTACGTGGTGGCCGTCAACCACTTCGAGGGGACCCGCGAGTACGCCGAGGAGGACGTGCGCGAGGCGCTGTCCGTGCCGCCGCACGTACCCGTAGTGATCATGGACGCGCGGCGCAGGGTCACAGTTGTCGACTCACTGCTGGCCCTCGTCGCCTGCGCACTTGACGTCACACCCGAGTGACGTAGCGTCTGCCCCGGCCGAGAGGAACATGAGGTTCCTCTTTTTGATGTTGGCCGAAACTGTCCTGTGCCGCTGTGAGAAGAGAGCTCTGTCATGCGGAAGATACTCATCGTCGGGGCCGGTCAGTCCGGCCTCCAGCTCGCCCTCGGCCTGCAGTCCCAGGGGTACGAGGTCACCTTGATGTCCAACCGCACGGCCGATGAGATCCGCACCGGGCGGGTGATGTCCACCCAGTGCATGTTCCACACGGCCCTTCAGCACGAGCGCGACGTCAAGGTCAACTTCTGGGAGAATCAGGCACCCAAGATCGAGGGCATAGGCGTCTCCGTCGCCGGGCCGCCCGACGCGGAGACCGGGTCGTCCACGCGTCTGATCGACTGGGTCGGCAAACTCGACGGCTACGCCCAGTCCGTCGACCAGCGGCTGAAGATGGCGGGCTGGATGGAGACGTTCGCCCAGCGCGGTGGCCAGGTCGTCATCCACGGCGCCGCCGTCTCCGACCTCGACTACCTCTCCCGCGCCTACGACCTGGTGCTGGTCGCCGCGGGCAAGGGCGAGCTGGTGTCGATGTTCGGCCGTGACGCGGCCCGCTCCCCGTACGACACCCCGCAGCGGGCGCTGGCCGTCGCCTACGTCCACGGGATGGAACCGCGCCCGGAGCACCCCGACTACGACGCGGTGCGCTGCAACCTGGCCCCCGGCGTGGGCGAGCTGTTCGTGATGCCGACGCTGACCGGGTCCGGGCGCGCCGACATCCTCTTCTGGGAGGGCATACCGGGTGGCCCGCTCGATGTCTTCCAGGGCATCAAGGACCCGAACGAGCACCTGGCGGTGACCCTGGGGCTGCTGGAGAAGTTCACGCCGTGGGAGTACGCCAGGTCGACCAAGGTCGAGCTGACCGACGCGGGCGGCACCCTCGCCGGGCGCTACGCACCGACCGTGCGGCACCCGATCGGGCGGCTGCCATCGGGCGGCGCGGTGCTCGGTGTCGCCGACGTCGTGGTCGCCAACGACCCGATCACCGGGCAGGGTTCCAACTCGGCGAGCAAGTGCGCGGCCTCGTATCTGGCCTCCATCATCGACCGCGGTGACCAGCCGTTCGACGAGGAGTGGATGCAGGCGGCCTTCGACCGCTACTGGGCGACGGCGCGGCACGTCACCAAGTGGACGAACACGATGCTGGCCCCGCCACCGGAGCACGTCCTCACCATGTTCGGCGCCGCGGGCCGGCTCCAGCCGGTGGCCGACCGGTTCGCGAACGGCTTCAACGACCCGGCCGACTTCGAGAACTTCTTCTATGAGCCGGAGAAGACCCAGGCGTACCTGGCCTCGGTCGCCGGTGCCTGATGGGGTTCTGACCAGCCGTCCAACCGTGGTTGTCGGTCGTCATCGGACGGCCCGCAGACGGCCCGGACGGGCCTGCTATCGCTAGCGGCCGGGCCTGCTATCGCTAGCAGGCCCGATAGCGGCCGGAACAGGCCGTGAGCTGGGTGTTAGCGGATAGCGGCTCGTGTGAGCGACCTGCCGGTTTCGGGTTTCCTGGGGTGCGGGCGCCCGCACGGGGCCGCTATCAGTGGCGCTGCATCAGGGCATCGGCGTGGCGACATGACATGCGACACCGGACGTGTTCGCGAGAGACGTCGCGCACGGTGACGGGGAGGCGGCCGGGGAGACGGGGAGAACTCCCCAACCGCCTCCCCGGCCCTGCCTCCCCCACCTGACCAGCGAGCAACCGCGTTCGGGGAGGCGGGGAGGCAGCTTCGCAACCCGCCCCGAAGCCTCTGGAAACGGTATGTCGGGGCATCCCGTTGCCTCCGTCCCTGCACACACAGTGACCAACACAGCCAGGGTTGTGCTCTGCCCTCAGGGCGTGAAGAAGGAGCCGCTTCGCGGCGCGACCATCGCAGGGCGGCGCCGCCGCCGAACAGCGCGAAGAGCACGCTCGGCCGCGGTGCTCTTCTTGCTTGTGCGGGCGAGCGGGTGCCGCTGTCGTCCCCGGCCGTGTGGCGGTGCCTGCCCACGAGCCACGTGGGCGGGGCAACCGTGGGCAGCCGCCGTACCCCCCTGCCCCGCCCACGTGGTCGCTCTTGGCTCTTCAGGGGAGGGAGCCGACGGGAGTCTCTCCACCTGAAGAGCCGTCCTTGACCGCAGTCGAGTGGTGGCCGGTACTGGACGACTACACCACTCTTTTGTAGAGATAAGAGGAAACTAGCGTCGGCAGCGTCCGCACGAGCGACGCGACCCCCTCTGATCTGCGGCGACACTGCGGACGCTAAGCACGAACCCTCAGCGTCCGCAGCGTCCGGCAACAGCGCGCGACCCGCCGACTACACAGGTGCGCTGACCTGCCCAAACGCAGAGCACGACGGTCGGAGAAGTGCGGACGCTAGAGCCACACACCCTCTTCGGAAGACTGCTTTACCACGAGGGGGACCGGTGTGCTTCAGCCGCACAGTCCGACAGTCGCTCGCGCACGGACCGAAGAGACCACCACGCCGCGCGGCCGGGTGGTCTCTTCGCCTCGCGACAAGCGGCAGCTGTCAGGCACGCCCGGCCACCACCGGCCGCGTCCGCTCGCGGGCGCCTGATGTTGAGCGCGGCCGGAGGCCGCTCGTTCTCAGAGTTTGGGTCGAACTGGCTCTGGCAGCTGATCGGCCCAAGCTTGCAGGACTGCCGTCGCTTGAGTCTGCAACGCACCTTGCGCAACGTCTTCACGCAATGAGCGGCGGCCGGTTGGATAAGCGACCTCGCGGTATAGCTGCAAGTCCTCGAAGCCATTCATAGCCACGTCGTGGCTCGTCGCCCCGAAGACCAGCCGTGGCAGACGAGCCCAGTAACACGCGACAAGGCACATGGGACACGGCTCGCTACTCGCGTACATAACGGCATCTTCGAATAGATGTCGCTGCATTGCCTGTCCGGCTTTGCGTAGCGCCATAACCTCAGCATGCGCAGTTGGATCACGTAGCTCCACGACACTGCTAGTGCCTTCACTAACTATCTTATCGCCGATAACCAGGATGGCCCCAAACGGGGTTTTCCCTTTATCTTCGAGGGCGCTACGAGATAGCTCGATGGCGCGTCGCAGGAATTCTCGATCCCTCGTGCTGAGCGATCCGGACATGCGTCTACCTCTCTGCCTACGTCAGTTGAATACACGTCACTGAAGGGCCACCCTTCAGGGACACGAAGCGCACCAGTCACGCTAGGTGTCCCCTGTCGAGAGGCGTCAGGAACGAGGCTTGCCCGTTCCGCTGGTGTGCACCAGACAAGTGGGGGTGCGTACGAGGCATGGGGCTTTAGGGGTCCTTTCGGAATGCTGGGTGCTTGCGGGCGAGGGTCATGCAGTGGGCAAGCTGGAGGAAGGCGTCGTGCATG